>CALFYE010000201.1 GCA_937952145.1 uncultured Myxococcales bacterium | reverse complement strand
GCATGCTGCTGGTGGCCCTGCCGATCCTGCTATCGGGATCGCTCATGGCGAACACGGCCCTGCCGCTGCCTGTACGCGGATTCAGCGCGATCGTCTGCGGATTGGCGGTGCTGTGCTTCGGGCCCCACTTGTTCGCCCACTCCCTGATGTGGTGGGCTCGACGCAGCATCGTCCTCGCCGAGTAGAAGGCACCGCCGTCGCGCCATAGCACGATCAAGGTTCGCTCAATCAACTCACGGGCCACGCGCTGGTACCTATGCGCGGCGATGTTCCCTGCGGTGACCGCTTGGCCCCTCGCAGCCATAGCCCAGCCATCCGCGTCCGCCCGAGCCCCCTTAGCGATCTGACATCGCCCACGGTGGCGTCACCTCATCCACGCGCCTGCGCCAAACAATTGCCGAGCACAGCCCTCCGTTGCCGGCAGGGCACTTCGATAGCATCCCTGCAGCCAAGCAAGCCATGTCCGCCCGCACTCCCAAGCTCTGCGCCGCTCCGGGTATCAGACCCTGCCCCCATGTCGAAGCAACACGGTTCGCTGCATCGGCTTGGCGCCGCAGTCTACCCAGCGCCACGCGGAACCGTGCCCATGCCCACCATCCACCCCGGCGCGAACCTCGATCCATGCACTGCGCTGGCTCAACCCATAGCTGGCATTCTGCCGACGCTTATCCGGAGCAAAGCTGGAGCACGGCAACCGTAGCCCTGCGCGGGGCCGCGCGTTCATCGGGGGCTCGGCTATCTTAATGATTTCCGTTGGTTATCAGTGCTCAGATACATGACCAGCGAGAGATTTATGTCGCGCAATGCGCTCCGGCTCTGCTCCGCCTTGGATGCGCCACTTAATCGACTAAGTATTTGATCTTTATCGCTAATGTCAGCACTGAAATTCTTATTGCACATAGTCATTCGTGCCTCTATCATTTATCCATGATGTTCTGCCGAATCTGCAAGAAACCGGTTCTTAAGAAGCGGATAGATGCGCGGTATTGTTCGACAACCTGTAAGTCAGAGGCGCTAAGTCTGCGCAGGCGGCAAGACAGCTTGGCGCGGCTTCAGCAGGAGGAGCACATCCTGCATGTCTGGGCACCGCAGATTCTGAAGCTAGAGCGCGAGATCTGGCAGCATGCGCCGAAGGAGGCGGGGGGCTATCGCGTCGGTTTCTGGCTCAGCGAGCCCTTCGCCATGTACCACTGGCTGCCGTTTCTTACAGGGGAAGCGAAGCGGCGGCGCATGCTCTCTGGCCGCTATTCGTATCACGATTACTTTCAGCTTTACCCGTTTGAACCACCGACCGTGCCGGCTCCTGGGCGTTACCGCGTTCAGTACGTTGCAGCCCACTTCCCACATACCGAGCTAATCACAAAGGAAGAGTTGCACCTGGAGATCCCGTTCTCGGTGCATGTGCCGAATTTGGTGGTTAACCCAAGAAACCTGCGGGTTTAGCTGATGTTTGTTCCAACACAGAATTCGCGAAGGAGCTTTTATGAAAGACCAGAAGGATCAGAGAGACCAGAAAGACAATATTTCAGAGTTTGAGCGGTTTCTTTATCGTCACCGACCAACCGACGGCGAATACTATTTTTTGATCCGCTATACGAAAGACGGCAAGACGGAGCGGGAGCCGGCGGAGGGTACGTGGCGAGCCCGCGAGCCGTGTGACACACCGCTGGCGGCGCCTGGGCCGTGGCTCGTGTTCTATTCAAAGGACTCGTGGGGGCGCCAGCGCCTGCCTCCGGTGGGGCATCCGGGGCCACTGCGATTCGTGATTCGCTGGAATCTCGACGCGGACGGCTCGGAGCGAGGCGAAGCCAAGGCGGATGAGAAGACCGCGGCGGCGGACGCCGAGCTGATCAAAACGCTGGTGAATGGACTCGATGAGGATGACGCAGAGGGCAGCCTGAAGGCGGCGCGGATCGGCGCCAAGCGGCACGACTTGGCGCTGGAGCTGAAGGCCAAGGAGCAGGAGCTGCTGCGAAGTGTGGCCATCAATAGGGAGCTGGCCGAGGCGTTCATCCTAAACCGCTCGCTGCGCCTGGAATTGCAGGCGCAGACTGAGCATGTGACGCGAATTCAGCGACAGGGAACCGACTCGCTGGAGCGGCAGTTTTTCCTATTCCAGCAGCTTCAGGAATCGGCCGGCCGCCAGGCCGAGCGCGAACGGGAAGCGTCGCTGCGCGCTGCGAGTCCGCCGCCACCTCCGGACTACACTCCGGTCTACCAGAGCGCCATCGGAATGCTGCGCGACATCAGCGTCACCGCCCTGCAGCGTGACAGTCCGCCGCGGCCGGCTCTTGACGGGCAGGTGGTGCGCGCAGCGCTTGCGGGAACTCCACCGACTTCCGCAGGACCCGTGGAGAGTGGGAGTGTCGAGGCTCCGCCCACGAAGCCGACGGAGGCACAGCTACGTGCGGATGTCGAACGTCTGCGCGTGGAGCTGGCCGCAGCGCAAGCTCGCGCTTCGCTGATCCAGGATGCGACTGCGACCGCAGAGGCAGAGAGGAAGACCGCAAGTCCGTCGCAGTTGGTCGTTGAGGGAACGCCCCCAGCCATGCGAAAAGCGCCCGTTCCGAGTGCCCCTGCAGCGCCCGCAGCTCCGCCGGAATCGGTCACAAAAAGGGAGTCTCTGGACTCCATCCAGTCGGAACATCGGAATCTCCCGCCGCCGCCGAACAGTTCCGAACCCTCGACCGCGCCATTGCGCGTGGCACAAGATAAATCGGAGGAAGCTCCGCCGAGCCGCTCGTCGGTCGACCCAGCGCTGTCGACGATCATCGAGCCCAAGGACGCTGCCGCTTCCACTTCGCCGATCGCGCAGGTCGTCCGGACTGCGCCCACGGGCAAGGACGTCAGTCTCGATGTGTTGGGGATCTTGGTCAACGCGCAAGCAGCCGAGCTGCTGGCAGAAACGGACACGCCCCTCGCGCGGCCGCGAGTGACACCCGTGACGCCCGTCGACCCCATCGAGCGCGTGCTCATCGACCCACCCAAGATGGATCGCGAGACCGCGCTGCGAATGATCCAAGAAGGCACCCCGCTTGAGAGCCTCGGAGCCCTGCTCATCTTCAACCCAATGCTCCGCGACGAGTTGCTGAGGCATCGGCGAAAGTAGCGGAGGGGAGAGGGCGGCAATGCGGGGAGCTGATATGGATGCGTCTCCGCCTCGCCGAACCGCTTCGCCACATGACCTGGCCACGAAGCCGGCCTTCGTTGGGTCGCGGTCTTGATTTCATCGCCAGCCAGCGCAGGATTAACCTGCGGTGACTCACGGGTCCTTGCCCTGTGTCACAGTCGGTCACACATGGAACTCTTGGCCGCCCACGCGAACGTGATAGGACTCATAGTCCTTGGAATCATCTAGGCAGGTGATGATTCCACCGCCCTCAAGCTGAAGTCGCAGACTCCCGTCGGTATTCGATGTCGCGGCACATACCCTGCGGCCTACCAGCGCCATCAATGCAGACGCTGCTACAGGGGGAACCTGTTGCACTAGCGCTGATGCGTCGTCCACCTGGTACAGGACGGTTGACTCGACAGTAATCGATGCATCGCCATCGAAGCTCAGGTGAACCGTGTTCGATGTGAAAGACACGAGCTGGAGTTCGCGTCCGCAAAAAACCGCAGGATCCAAGTCCGAGGGGAAACCATGCATAGATTATTCTGGCCTCTGTGGTGGCAAGGGAATGTGCGTCTCGGGGCGGGTGCCCGGTTTCATTGTGGAAGGATCTATGGGTTGCCAACCACCGTCCTTCATGGGCTTCTCTAGCTTCCAATAGCCGTGTGGATATTGCTCAGTTGGAGGCATCTGTCGCACGCGCCACCCTGGCGGTACTTCGGCAGGAGGAAGCTGTGGCGAGTTGGTTGGTGGCTCAAATTTTGGTGTTGGTTTGGGCGGGCGTTTTGTATTCGCGTCAGCGGCACGTTTGGCTACCTCTTCGGCCTCTCTCGCCGCTCTATCTACCGCCTCCCGCTCTGCTTTTTCCGCTGCCTTCTTCGCCCGTTCTTCCGCTTCATGCAAGAGCCGACGAGCAGCCGCTTCATCGGCGTGCTCGATGACTGACTCCTCAGCCTCGCGCATGACCTTCTTGCCGATGGCTTTGCCGACCGCCTTCTCGCCGGTTCGCACAACGCCACCAAAGACCGCGCCGGCACCAGGGACCACAGCTGAGGCGGCGGCGCTGGCGGCAGCGTTGAAGCCCCAGCCGCCGACGGTGTACAGCTTGTCATCGGGAGTCTTCTTGCGGAACTCGTTTAGCTCATCGGCGGCTTCGTGGGCCTTCTTTTCAAGACAGTCCTTCATGTGATCCAGGCACTGGTGCTTGAAGTCGCTGGCCCAGGTCTTGATGTCCTCTTTGCTGGGCACGACGGCACCGAGGCCGTGGTCGCGCACAACACGGGCAAGCTGCCCGACGTGCTCTGCGGCCTTCTTGCCGCGATCAACAAAGCCGGATGCGAGCGGTGAGCCTGGCACTGACGCTGTCTGTGAATCGTAGTGCTCACCCGCGTGCTCAGCTTGGGGCGCGGCGTGAGCTGGGCCGACTGCGGACGGATGCGCGGGGGATGTCGGCGACACTGGCTGTGCGGGGATGCTGGCCGGACTCGCCACTAGCTGCGGGGCCGACACGGCTGGGCGCGGACTTAACCGTGCGTGTGCGACGCTGGGCGCTGGCCCCGAGGCCAATGGGGGCGACGCTGGCCCGCCCACTTGCGGAGGCGACTTGGGCGGTTCTTGCTCGGTATTCGCGCGGCCTGGCTGCGGTGGCGCGATGATTGCGCCGAGCGGCAGGCGCAGACCGTCCCACTCGCAGTATTCGCCGCTGCGATCGATCCGACCGACGCGCAGATGGGGACTGCCATCGAACGGCACGAACTCGCAGGGATGACCCCACAGCGGACTCGGCGGCGCGAGTCGCGGCATCACGCATTCGCGGCTGGGCGGCGGAGCGGGGACGAGACCCTGCGGGCACTGCCTGGGCTGCGGAGGAATGGGCACGCACTGCACGCCATCTGTCGGCTGTGGCGCACCGGGAGCGGCGATGGCCGCTGGTGCAGGCTGCATGCCTGGTGGACACGACGCGCTTGCTCCTTGAGCATGAAGCGCGACATCAGGCTTCGGCGCTGGTTCGGGCTTTGGTTTCGGCGGGAACAGAGGCTTGATGTGCGGGCCAACCTCGAAGCTCAGCAGGCGGAACAGCAGATCGACGCGGGTTTCCAGATCGGACTTGGTGAGCATCAGCGCCAGGCCAACACCGAAGCCAAAGTCGGCGCGCTGCTGCGCTCCGATTGCTAGCGTCCCTGCGACCGGAGGTGATAGGTCAACCTTGTTGACCGATTCCGCATCAAGCAGCACCGGCCCCCAAGACGGCATCTGCAAGATCGCCTGACCAAAGATCCACAGGTGCTCACCAAACGGCACGCGATACCCCGCGTGCGCGCCGATCTGAAGCGTCCCAGCTCGGCTGATGTGATCGAGCAACACCGTCGCTGCACCGGACAGTTCCAGATCGCCGAGCGGGTGGCGGTACATCGCGCTGATCTTGGAAAGCGGACCCGGCAACCCCAGCTGATTGAGGCCAACGAACGGACCTGCTTGGTGCTCCAACAAATACTCCGCAGCCAGCGCAGGATCTCTTCTTGGGTTGATTCCGAAGCCGTCAGCATCGTCTGCGTCAGCGCCGGAAGTCCATCTTCCAACCGAGACAGCTGCGATCGCAGCGTCACCCATGGAGCGGGACTCAGCACGCGACTCTCTTTTTCGCCTTGCCACGACAGCGCCAGCGCAGCATCCAGCTCAAAACCGGGTCGCTCTTGCGGATAGCAGCGAAGGTATTCAGACAGCGAACGGACTCCGCTCGGATCCCGAAGGCGCAGAAGCGACGATCCCAAGACCAGCTGCTCGCGACTTGCTTTGTCCGCAGAGACCCAGTCACAGCGCTGTTTGGACACCACACTCAGCGGAGTCAGTAGCTCGCGCAGCGTCGAGCGAGAAGGATAGTCTTGCAGCTCTCCCAGCGCGGACACTGCGGACTGCCAGGCACTGCTTCCGCGCGATTCCGATCGAACCAGCGCACGCAGACTGTTCACCACAGACGTCTCACGCGCTCGTCCCAGCTGCACAATCGCGCTCTGTCTCTGCGCTTCCGAAGTCGATCGCAGCTGATGCTGTAAGTGCGCAAGCGCCGCGCTTCGCGCTTCTTTGTACACCGGATAAGGGTCCGGTTCGCTGCGCAGACGAAGGCCAACCACGACTCCGCTTCCGACGAGAACACCGATTCCTAGGCCCCCGAGCACCAGCCACGGACTGCGCCGCTTTGCACTGGGAGCGGGCGACTTTTCACGCGACAACATCGCGATGACTTGCTGCATGCTCGGACGCATCGCAGCCTTTTCCGACAGCATCGAAGCGATGAGATCATCCAGCGACTGCGACACACTGTGGCGAATGCTGCGGACTCTGGGCGCAGGCTCCGACACGACGCGAAACGACGAGGTGTCTCCAAACGGAGGCTGTCCGGTACACAGCTCAAAGAACACCGCGCCGGTTGCAAAGACATCTGCTTTGCCCGTCACTTCTGCGGCGGCTCCGTACTGCTCAGGCGCCATGTACATCGGCGTCCCCAGCATGCGACCAAACCCGGTGTTGTCACTCGATGACGGAGGCAGCGCAGACCCTGGTTCCTGTCCGCTCAGCTTGGCAATCCCAAAGTCGAGCACTTTCAAGCGCAGCGACCCCGCCACCAGCGAGTCATCCACCAGGATGATGTTGCTCGGCTTCACGTCTCTGTGAATCACGCCTTTTTCGTGGGCTGCGGCGATGGCCAGTGCAAGCTGATGCATCAGCTCGACCGCTTGATCCATGGGAAGTCCGCGAGGCGCCGATTGGACCAGCTCACTCAGCGTCCGACCGCGCAGGTATTCCATGACGATGAACAGACTTCCGTCTTCGCGCTGACCGAAGTCGAAGATCGACACCAGACCCGGATGCTGGATGATGTTGACGGCCTTGGCTTCGTTGAGAAATCGACTCGCAAACTCCGCATCTTGGGCGAACTCAGCGTGCAAGACCTTCACAGCGGCACGGTGATCGATGCGAACGTGCGTGGCCTCATAGACCGTTCCCATCGCACCTTCCCCAAGCCGTCGCACCAGCCGAAAGTTGCCAAACTGCTGACCGATTAACGGATCGCCGCTCATCGCGCGCACTCTCCTGCCTTCCGGTTGCCGTTCGGTCGAACCAGCCAGCACGTTCCCAACCTTGCAGGCTGCACAGTGGGCTGCCCAGTGCCCAGTGGGCATGCCGCTCCGCCCAGGACCGCGCGCAGTGGCTCAGTCCGTTGGTGGAGCCGCCCGACTACGCCAAGTCCGCGTCGCATCTGGCTGTTTGATTCCTCGTGTGTCATCCGCAAACACCTATCCAGCAGCCCCACACGCCTGCGCTGCACCACACGACAGAGCGCTTCACTCGTCAGCTTATCACGCGCCGTGCCAGTCCTGTTCGATTCGCTGGCACATCGCGTGCAGTTTCGGTCCGATGTGCCTCGCTGCTACGTCCCCTTTCCACAGTTTCCGAGGAGGAGTGCAATGACCTGGCGATTTGTCCAAAGCGCAATTCCCAACTTCGCTTGGAGTGCGGTGCTGTCCTGCGTGCTGGGCTTCCTAAGCGGCTGCGATGCCGAGCAGAGCCCGCGCGAGGTGCTGATCTTTGAAGCGCCCACCGGACCCGCAGGCGGAACCATCACCGTTCCCGATTCCGACCCAGCCCTTGCCGACTTTGCAGGCACCACACTGCAAGTTCCGCCGCGCGCCTTTGCCAGCCCCGTCACCCTTCAGTTCTATCGCGTCGCTGGCTGGGATGCGCCTGGGGCACGCTCCGCCGGACCCGCGCTCAAGATCGTCGCCAGCGGCACGGACAGCCAGACCGCGCTTGATGTCCTTCACCTCAGCATGCCGCTGCCCGACGCGCGCAGCGCCAGCGGTGACCGAAACCTGATGGCCGTCGAGTGGTCCTCGGGTGAGCGATTCTACACCGGCGGACGAACCCTTCGCCCCCAAGGACAGTCCCCGCGCCTGGAGATTGAAACCCCAACGCTCGGTGCATTTTTTCCCGTGATTTATCCCTTTGGGCCCGCACTGCCAGACGAAGTGGTCACGCCGCTTGATGTGCTCTTTGTGGTGGATAACTCCAGCTCGATGTCGGCCTTTCAATCCATGTTGTTTGAGCACACGGGCAGCGCGATGCTGCAGCTCAAGTCGCTGCCATGGACGATGTTCAATCGCGGTACGGGAGACAAGTGTAAGCCTGCCGGCTCACTAAACTCCATCAGCAACATTCATATGGCCGTCGCGTCCAGTGATCTCGGGGTTATGCCACCGCTGCCACTGATGGCTGGAAGTGACTGGCCGTCTCCGCTTCCGACTGCTTTTACAATGGGCAAGTGCGGACCACGCACCGATGCGGCCATGAAACAGCATGGCAATGGTGATAATGCCAATCTACAGACGGAGCTGTGCACCACGCGCGGAATCACGGCCAAGGACGGCTGTCCCAGTTCTTGCAGCACAGCACTGCCAATGCTCGAATCTTCACTTCCTTATGTACGAAAGTGGCAGGTCACCAAGCTCAATCCCATCACGATGATGTACGAGGACCAGCTGTTTCCAAGATACGCAACAGGAAACGCCGAGACTGCGCTGCACTGTCGCGCCGTCTTGGGACAAAAGGGCTGCGGCATTGAAATGCCACTCGGGAGCGCAGCCCAAGCGATTGCGCGTCAGAGCAGCACGCCCAGCGACTTTCTGCGCGATCCGGCCACCTCGCTGCTGGTGGTGGTTGTCGTCACCAATGAAGACGACTGCACGATCTTGGCAACGCGACGCAAAGACGAGTATCCATCGCACGCCAAGTACCTGGCGAATGCGTCGGGGCTGCGCGAAGACTGCAACCTGCTGAGCGCGCCCGAGTGCTTCAACATGGAATATCGCTGCTTTGCGTTGGACAATGTCTGCGCAACCGACCTCAGCTCACCGGGGATGAAGACGGGATGTCAGATCAAATCTGTCAATCCCAATCCATTTTTGGCTTCGGTCGAATCGCTGGTCAAGCAAATGGCAACCTATCAAGATGCCATGGGCGTCACCAATTACCGAAACATTGGCTTTGTCACCGTCAATCCATCTAGCAAAGACTTTGAAGTCGAGTATCTGCCCGATGGAATGATGTCATCGCCCAAGCTGACGCCGTACTTGAACGTAAAGATGAAAGACAAGATGGTTGCGGGCAAGACGTTCCAGATCGGTCCGCAGCTTCGCTATGAAAAGCTCTATCAGCTGAAAAACAGCATGGTTGCGGCAGAGCGCTTCAGCGATCCAAACCTTAGCACATATGTTCGCTTTGTCATTCAAAGCGACATTGAACAGCTTATCGATCCTGCAACAGGGACAACCAACAAAACCGAGCTAGCCAAGCTCACAGACAGATTCCACAAAGAGATTGCACCATACATCCATCTAACCAAAGCAGGAAAAGACAGCGGCTACATGGAACCATGTCCCTAATCGACAATCGCTAGACAGTCTGCATTGTGCGCTCACAGGGAGCGCGCAGCAGCAAATGGGGGGAAGATCATGAAGGTTGTGAAGAAACACAGCATGAATCGGATGTTCACGGGTGTCCCGGCGGCGGCGTGGCTCCTGGCGCTGCAAGCGGGATGTAGCGGCGGCGTTGTCCCGACGGGCGGCGCGCAGCACGATCCGCAGCCGGCGGCCCCCGAGCGACCCAAAGACCGCATGCCCATAGAT
>CALFYE010000200.1 GCA_937952145.1 uncultured Myxococcales bacterium | reverse complement strand
ATCTACACAGGCGAAGACACTCTTTCCCTACACGACGCTCTTCCGATCTCGATTCAGGAGCGAGCCCAGCGCCTCGCTGACGAGCGATGCTTCGGCCGGCGCGGCGACGGTGACCAGTTCCTCTAGCTGATCGATGAAGAGCACCAAGCCCAGCCCATTCCCCAGGCGGTGTGCCAGCTCGCGAGCCAGGCTTGTGGGGTCGTTGCGCAGCAGACTTTCAAGCGGCGCTTCTTCGTAGCCCACGGTGGTACGCAGAGCGTTGATCAGGGCCCGCAGGGGATGCCGTCCCGGGACCATCGACGCCAGGCGCCAGCGTCGCCCACCCCCGAGTCCGCCTTCGCCGACCAGTGGCAGCAGGCCGGCGCGGCACAGTGAAGACTTGCCGATTCCGGACTCCGCTGCGACGAGGATGGCGGCCTCCGTGCGTAGCCGATCCATCAGCGTGCCAATCTCGGCTCGGCGACCGAAAAATAGCCCGCGGTGCTCGGCTTCAAACGGCAGCAGGCCGCGATAGGGATTGCCCTCTGGCAGCGTGTCGGCAGTCGCCCACGGCGCGAGTAGCTCCAGGGCATCGACCACCTCACTGCCGTTGGTGAAGCGATCGCCCGGTTCGCTGGCCAGGCAGCGCTCGATGATCGACGCGAAGCGTGGGTCCAGCTCCGGTAGGCGTTGATTCAGCGATCGCTGCGATTCGTGGCTGCCCTGGCCAGGCAGCGCGCCCGTGCACAGCTCGTACAAGACCACGCCCAGCGAGTAGACGTCGGCGGTGGGCGTCGGGTTCCCTCGGCGGCACTCTGGGGCGCGGTATACCTCGGTAGCAGCCGGAGGTGGGCTACTCGCCAGCAGCGGGGGCGAGCTGGCCGGGGCGACCGGCGCGTCTTGCAGACCAGGATGTGAACTCGACGAGCGAGCCACCGCCACGGCTCCCGGGTCCAGAAAATCGACCAGGCCAAAGTCGAGCAGCTTGACCTCACCCTCATCGGAGAGAACGACATTGCTGGGCTTGAGATCGCGGTGCAGGATGCCGCGTCGGTGGGCCGCCGCCAGGCCGCGCGCCATGCCCAGGGCGCAGTGCAGCGTGCTGCGGACGGACATCGGCTTGTTGATGGTGCTGAGCAGCTGACCCTGCACGTACTCCGAGATCAGGTACGAGCGGCCGCCGACTTCGCCGACTCGATAGACGGTCATGACGTTGGGATGCTGGATGCGGGCGGCGGCTCGGGCTTCGGCGAAGAAGTGATCGCGGGTGCTGCTATCCGACGAGGCGAGGTTCAGAAATCGGATGACGACTGGGCGATCGAGCACCGTGTCATGCCCAAGACAGACCTGGCTGCGCGGACCTTCGCCGAGCGTCATCAGCACGCGGTAGCCGTCGAACGCATGCGGCATCGACCACTGCGAAGGGGCGCTAGGACTTTGCGACATCACGATGTTCCTCGCGAGGGATTCGCTGGGTAACGCAACCCAGCCACACTCTGAAAAAGGCGGCGCTCATCGGCGGTCTCCCGACGACGGCAGGCTCAGCTGCACCTGTCGTTCACGGCCTCGGTGCAGGACCACCGCTAGGCTGTGCTCGCCATAGCCCGGTGTGCTGGCATGCAGGACGTAGGTGCCCGCCGAGAGCTCGCTGGCCGGCAGCGGGCTGGTCCCCAAGCTCCAGGTGCTCATCGGTAGCCAGCGCAGATCGGCGGTCTGGCTGTACAGCGTCACCCGCACCGTGAGAACCGTCGGCATGGTGGTCACTACCAAGCGCGCCGCCTGCTGCCACAGACTCCGCCGCTGACCACCGCTGTCGTGCAGGGCCAGGCGCTGCAGCAGGTCTTCTTGCAGCATCTCTTGCTGGCTGGCTTCAGCTACCAGGGCGCGCTCGTACAGCACCTCGGCCAAGCGCGTGCGAACCTCTGTTCGCCCACCGTCAAGATGCAGCGCGGCTTCAAGCTGGTTGCCGGCCCGCGCGAAGGCCCGCTCGGCACTCAGCGCAAGCTGACGGGTCTCGGCCAAGCGCTGGCTGGCTTCCTCGCTGCGCCCCTCGACCCACGCCTGCAGCGACTGCTCGCGAAGCTGCTGCAGCTTCTCGTACTGGCTGCGTGCGGCCGCTATCTCAGCCCGGGCCTGCCGCAAGAACTCGTCGATTTGGCGGGATAGCTGCCGCCGTTCACGCAGGACATGCACCGTCGCTGCGCTGGCTGCTCCACCACCAACCAGCAGCAGCGCTTTGAGCAGGTGACGACGCGGCGGACTGCCTTGCAGTGACTGCGCCGAAGCACTGAGCGCGGGATGACTCGGGTCCGAGCTGCGGGGGTCGCTCATCCAGCGCTGCAGCGTCGGCCAGCTGCGCAGCAGCACGCTGTGTGCAAGCTCATAGCGCGTTCCCTCGGCCGTGGCGCGCTCGTGCACCAGCCGAGTTCGCACCAACAGATCCAGCACGCTGACTGCCGCCGGATCGTCGGCCAGAAGCTCGCTAGCCCCCAGGCTGACCTGCGGGCGACCGAGAGCACAAAGCAGCCGCCGCGCCAGGAGTCGTCGATCGCCCAGCAGTGTCCCCATCACGTGATCGGCGTGCCGGCTGATCGAGCCGCTGGGTCCGCCGATCGCCGACACCGCAGTCTCGCTCATGGCGTTGCCGATGCGGGCTTCCCAGAGCTCGGCGAGGGTGAGGGCCAGAAGCGGTAGGGCCCCGCCGCTCTCCGCTGCGGCATCGGCGAGCTGATCGACAATCCCATTTGGCTGAAACAAGAAGCCCTTTGCATGCGCCGGACCGACGATCGCTTCGCGCAGTCGCTCGGCGCTGAGCGGCCGCAGGCGATACATGCTGCTGTCCAACCAGTCGGCAAGCCCAGGCAGCGCCGCGACGCCGGTAATCTGCGTGCTGCGCAGCGAGGCGATCAGGCGAACTCGCGACGATGCCCGCTGCAAGCTGCCGAGCGCCCGCCCGAACTTCGCTGCCTCATCGTTGGGAGCCGCGAGGATCTCTTCCAGCTGATCGACCACCAGCACCAGCGCGCGGTTGCCCGACAGGTGCGTAGTCAGTAGCTCGGCCAAGGCCTCGGGGCTGCTGCTCAGACGATCAAGCCAGGGCGATGGGCTGGGCGAGCCTCCCAGCGCGGTGCTCAGGGCCTCTTGCAGTCGTCGGAAAGGCTGACGGCCGGGGCTCAGTGATACACAGACCCACTCGTTACCGGGATCCAAGATGCCGTCTTGGATAAGTGGCAGCAGACCGGCATTGCAGAACGAGGACTTGCCGACTCCCGAGTCGCCGACGACGATGACCCCAGGCTCACTGCGCAGGCGATCCAGCACGGTGCCAGTCTCGCCGCGGCGGCCAAAGTACAGCGCGCGGTGCTCGGCCTCGTAGGCCCACAGCCCGCGATATGGATTGCCTTCTGGCAGCGCGTGATCGCTCGTCGGTGCGATGTGCTCTAGCGCATCCAGCAGCAGCTCGCCGGAGGCAAAGCGCTCGCCGGGATTGCGTCGCAAGCAGCGATCGATCACCGCCGCAAAGCGCGGGTCGATGCCGGGCGCGATGTGCGAAAGCGGCGGTGCATCCCGGTTGGGCACCACGCTGATCAGCTGGTCGACAGCGACGTCGTAGTGTGGGGGCACGCCGGCGGCTAGCTCGAACAGCAAGGCGCCCATCGAGTAGATGTCGGAACGGCGCGTCGCTTCGAGCCCGCTTAGCACCTCGGGCGCCATGTACATCGGCGTGCCTTTGATGCTCGACGCGGCGACCAGCCGTCGATACCCGCCGCTCGACCGACCGTCGTGCCGCGGCACCGCGCCACCACTCCGGCGGGCCGGGCCGGGCAGTCCAGGCCGGACCACAGCGCGTCCCGAGTGCTGACGATGCGGCAGAGCCGATGCGGTCGCCTGCGGGTCCGAAAAGTCGATCGTCGGCGCGCGCAGCGCATCGCTGCTGTTCGAAGCCACCGGGGCCAGCTGTGGCGTTGGGATGGGCTGGCTGTTCTCCAAAAACTTGGCGAGCCCGAAGTCGAGCAGCTTGATCTCGCCGGTGTCGGCCAGGATCGCGTTGCCCGGCTTGATGTCGCGATGCAGCACCCCGCGGCGATGCGCTTCGGCCAGCCCGCGCGCCAGGCCGACTCCCATCTCCAGTGCCTGCTGCCAGGGCATCGGCTTGGCCAGCGACTCCAACGTCTGACCCCGCACGTACTCGGTGACGATGTACAGGCGGCTGTCGATCTCGCCAACGCGGTGGATGGTCACGACATTGCTGTGCTGCAGGCGGGCGGCGGTCCGCGCTTCCACCAGATAGCGCTCGCGCAGCTTCTGATCGTGGACCACCGAACTTAGGAACTTGATAGCGACCGGGCGATCGAGCAGCTTGTCGTGCCCGAGGTACACCGCTCCCATTCCCCCTCGGCCGAGCATCCACAGGAGCTGGTATTCGTCGAATACCAGCGGTGGATACCAATCCGGCTCTTGCCCCGTCGGTGCACTCGGCGGGCTAGGGGGCATAAGGCGGCCTCCTCCCAGATAATCCCCGGATTTGACTAGCTTCGCATGACCCCGCCTGTTGAATCAATTCGCGCCTGCCGGCCGGATTGTTTCCTGCCAGCGGAAGCGGTATGGAAGAGGGAGGAGGTGTGGCGATGCGGGAACGTCTTTGGATCCTTGGCGTGTGTGGATTGCTGGGCTTGAGCTCAGCTGTTTCGGCGCACGAGGAGAGCACGACACCGCCCAGCCCCGAGGGGGGAGGCCGTCCGCTTCCGGCCGCGTCGGCGAGTCCGCGGGCGGCACCGTCCGCAGTCCGAGCCCCGCTGCCGGCTGCATCCGGTGCGGTCGTAAAGCCGGCACGCGCGTCCGGTGCTGGCAAGGCGACGGCTCCGCTCTCGGGCCGTCCGCTGCGTCTGAGCCTGGATGCCAGTCAGCGTCTGGCCCCGACTCCCCCCCCGTCGGCTCAGCATGGCGACGCCGAGCCCGCACCCCCGGAGGCATCGGCTAGCCCGGCTGCGGCACGTCCGTCCACCCCTGGGAATCCCGGTGAAGCGGCGGCGCCCAAGGTCCCGACGCTCAAGCTTGCCCCCAGCGCCAAAGAGATCGAGAGCGAGCGGCAGACCGTACTTAAGCCCAAGGTCGAGCCCCGACCGGATCAATACGAGAATCAGCGACCCGACATCCCCGCCCCGACCCAGGTTCGCCGCGTGCCCGGCCCGGGAAGCTCCGTCGGGAGCACCGCCTCGGATCGCAAAGCCACGATGCTGGATAACTCCGGGCCGCAGCAGAATTCGACGTATCGCCGCTGGTAGTCGCCCGCGGCGCTGTCCATCGGGCACACTCCGTCGCCCGGCAGCCGCGAGTCAGGCTTCGGCTCGTGATACGCTGCCCTGATGGGGAAGTCTGAGAAGCCCACGCTGGCCAGCCGCCGCCAGCGCTTTCTGCGAGCGTTCCAAGAGCGCTTCTTCCTGCGCTTTCACATGACGCTGATCATGCTGGCGGTCATGTTCTCGGGCGTGCTGGCCAGCAAGATCCTGTGGCGCTTCGGCGTTAGCTCGATGGCTGTGCGCTATCCGATGGCGGTTGTGTGTTCCTACGGCGTGTTCTTTGCGCTGGTCAGCATCTGGCTTCTCTATATCCATGCCTCGCACGAAGGCGATCACGACACCGCGGTGGACATCGGCGATGCCGTGGGCGAGGGCGTCCGTGCCGCAGTTCAGCTCAGCGGCAGCCCCACCGAAGGGCTTGGCGCTGCCAAGCTCAGCGACGGTGGGGGAGGGGGGGGAAGCGGCGGCAGCTCGTGGAGCCTCGGCGACGGCGACGGCGAAGGGCTGATCGTCTTCGCCCTACTCGTCGTGTTGCTCATCATCGTGTTCTGCAGCGGCCTGTACGTCGTCTGGGAGGCTCCGAACATTCTTGCCGAAGCGGCCTTCCAGGCGGTCCTTGCGACCTCGCTGCGTCGACGGGCGCGCTTGGTTGACCAGCCGGACTGGACAGGGAGCTTGCTGCAGGCCACCTGGTGGCCTTTCGCCATCGTGCTCGTGGCTGCCGGCTTGTTTGGCCTCGCCGCAACGCACTACTGCCCGACCACGACCCGCCTGCCCGAGGTTCTGCACCAGTGCCTACCCGAGCACGGCATCCATGTTGGGTAGATCACGTATCTCGGCGGATGTTACTAGGGTTTATGCGTGCGGGGGCTCAGCGTCGACGCCAGCTACCCCTCGCAGCGCCGCGGACAGCCCGGTGGAGGGCCCTGTTAGCACTCATGCATGATGAGTGCTTGACATCTTGGGGCCTGGCATTAGGTTGCTCGCACGTCATGCGGCACGTCATCCGCTATGTCACTTCATCCCTGAGTAAGTGCGTCGTTGGGAGGGCTTGCGATGCCGACCTATGAGTATCGCTGTGGCGCCTGTAGTCACGAGTTTGAGATCGAGCAGCGCATCACTGCGGACCGTTTGACCGATTGTCCGGCCTGTAAGCAGCCGAAGCTGGAGCGCCTGATCTCCGCATCGTCGTTCACGCTGAAGGGCGGCGGCTGGTATCGCGACGGCTACGGCAACCCCAAGGCGCCGCGGACTGAGGCGCAGATGAACGATCGCCTCACCAAGGCGCTCGACGACGACAAGAAGAAAGAAACCGAAAAGGCGACCGAGACCGGCGCCAGCCAGAGTGCCGAGGCCGCCGCGCCCAGTAGCCCAGCGGCGACTACTCCGGCAGCCACAAGCTCGACTACGACTAGCTCGACGACGACTAGCTCCAGCTAGTTTCCGTCATTTACCCAGAAAACTCACAAGTCCCCCCCTGCGACCTTCGGGTCACAGGCGGGGAAGTACGGCCATCACCTCGATCACGTCACGGAGGCTAGGTATGAAGATTCGTCCGCTGCACGACCGCATTGTCATCAAGCGCAAGAACGAAGAGGAGCGCACCGCCGGTGGGCTCTTCATCCCCGAGACCGCCAAAGAGCGGCCGACCCAGGCCACCGTCG
>CALFYE010000199.1 GCA_937952145.1 uncultured Myxococcales bacterium | reverse complement strand
GAGTTCAGACGTGTGCTCTTCCGATCTGACCGAGGCGGGGAAGTTCGAGATCGGAACCGAGGTGACGACAAACTTAAAGACCGCGGTCGAGCGGGCCAGGCGGTCTTTCAGCCAGCTCATCTGCGCCGGCGAGATGAACTGGGCCGCGGCCGTGGTGCGGGTCGATGGCTTGCGCTCCGAGCGGACATCAAGCACGAGGAGCTCAAGCGTCTTGCCCCACACCAGGCTCCGCCAGATGCGGTCGGGGGCGGCGGGATTGCGCCGCAGGGCCCGGTGCTCGAAGAATGCACGCCGCGCGGCGTCGAGGCGGGCAGCAGGGAAGGTCTCGGGATTCCAGTCGTTGCGAATCTCGTGGTCGTCCCAGGTGAGCACCATGCCCGTCGAGCCATGGAGCGCGCTCATGCCGCTTGCCGCCCAGGCGGTCGCGTACTTGGCGCGGTACTCGGCGAGCGTAACCGCGTCTTCGCCTGAGTCGGTGTAGACGTGGTCACCGCCGTGAATGAAGAAGTCGACCTTGCGCCGCGCCGCATCGGCCAGCAGCGAGTACGGCGCACGATTCTGGTGCGTGCAGGAGGTGCCGGCGAAGGTCAGGATCTCCTTCGCACTTGGCGGGAGCGCGGCCCGCACGTAGCCGAACGGACTGCGCGCCACAGCCCGGCCACCCTCGATGATGTAGAAGGCGTAGCGGTAGCGCGATCCGCCCGTGAGCCCGGCGATATCGACGTGCATAAAGCCAGCATCGCCCTGCTCGGCGCTGGTCAAGGCGCGCGATGCCACGGCCATCCAGCCAGCTCCGGTGGCCGACTCGATCTGCACGCCCAGAGTCCCGCCACCTGTGTATTTCGTCCACAGCATGACGCGCGTGTCGGTGGCATCGCCGCCCATGACACCATAGGGAAAACTTCCGCTCCGAACCGGCAGACCGTCGAGCGCGATGCCCGGAACGGCGGTGAGCTGCGGTTCCTCGCCCGCTAGCTCGGACGCCTTGTCGTCTGGATCCGCGCTGCTGGCCGGGTCACCGCAGGCGCCCAGCGCGAGCGCTCCCGAGACTTGCAGAAAGCTTCGTCTAGTTGTTTTCGCCATGGTGGGCGGAATGTATCAGCCTGAGCTTTCAATATCGACCAAAGCACTCCGCTTGGGAGTCCAAGCGCATCCCCGCACGCTGACCGAAGTGGGATCCAAATACCCCCACCCCATGCCGCACTTGGGCGGGACGTGGCCGGATCAGGATCGCCTATTCCCCTGGATGCTGGCCACTTGTGGGCTGCCATCGCGGTCGGTCTTCGGGTACATAGGGTCGCATCATGGACGTTCTTCACGGCTCGATCTGGCGACGCCTGCGCAGTGCAGGGTCGCTGACGGTTCCCCCCGGTGTGTGGATGGCGCGATGCTGGCGCGGCGGTGTGCAGTGACGGCGGTGCTGGGTGGGCTGTCTCCCACGGCGTTCCTGCGCGACTACTGGCAGAAGCGCCCCCTGCTGATCCGGCAGGCCCTCCCTGGCTGGAGCGGCCTCTTTGATCGCGACGAGTTTCTGGCCCTGGCTCGACGCGAGGACGCGACGTCGCGACTGGTCATTTTGCATCCGCGACGGAAAAAGCTGCGCTGGGAGCGTCACGATGGACCCTTCGATGACCTCGACGCGAGCGAGCTACCAGACAGCCACTGGACGATGCTCATCCACGGCATCGAGAGCCTGGTCCCTGGCGGATGGGAGCTTCTGCGTTCCTTTTCGTTTATCCCCCGGGCGCGCATCGACGATCTGATGGTGAGCTATGCCAGCGACGGTGGAACCGTGGGACCGCACGACGATCTGTACGATGTGTTCCTGCTGCAGGGGCCCGGTCGGCGGCGCTGGCAGATCAGCACGCAAAAGGACCGCACGCTGGACCCCGACGCGGCCATCAAAGTGCTGAAGTCGTTCGTGCCCGAGGAGGAGTGGCTGCTAGAGCCCGGCGACATGCTGTACCTGCCACCCGGTGTGGCGCACTGCGGCGTCGCCGAGGGGCCGTGCTTCACCTATTCGATTGGCTTCCTCGCGCCCTCGCATCGCGAGCTTGTGCAGGGGTTCCTCGGCTTCCTCGGCGAAGCGCTCGCTGGGGAAGTCGATCCCGACGCGCTGTATGGCGATCCGGATCTGCGCCTGCAAGAGGACACGCTACAGGTCGGCGATGGGATGGTCGAAAAGGTCGCCGCGATCCTCGGTCATATTCGCTGGGACGGAGAGCGGGTCGGTGAGTTCCTCGGTCGCTACCTGACCGGCAACAAGTCGCACGGGGGCTTCATCGTTCCGGCGCGACCGCTCTCGGAATCCGCCTTCGCTGCGCGGCTGCGCCGCCCCGGGCGACTGGAGCTCGCGCTACCGAGCCGGGGCCTGGTTCGCGGCGGACGGCTGTTCTTCAACGGCGAAGTCCACGACGCCAAGCCAGCACTGCTCCAGCTATTTTCGCAGCTTGTGAGCGAGCGCGCGGTGCCTCTGCCCCTGCGGCTCGACACGCCTACCCTCACGCTGTTTCACGACTGGTACACGGCGGGCTATCTGCGCGTGGCGTAGCGCGGGCGTCTGACTAGGCGCCCCCAGGGAGCATGCCCGCAACAAGGAAGTTCCGGCACTGGTGCATCGGAACGCCCCTCCGTGACGTGCCGCAGGGTTGTCCGGTGCGGAACCCGCAATGTGCCGCCATATCGGCACCTCCCCTCGCCATCGCAGGCAGTCGACAATCTGCCAGTCAGCAGACGAGGGACAACAAAGGAACGTGAACTAGATCTATGATCATAGGCTGGCATGGACCTTCGATCGTCCACATCGCTCAGTCAAGGCAGCGTGCCGCAAGGAAACGTGCTGCGGCAACGATTGAGGGCTCTAGCGCGTACGCCAAGTGAGTTTGAAGCCTTTTGCCAGGATCATTTTCCCGAGATTTCCGTCACGTTTGGCAGTGGCCAAAACCGCGTGGAGAAAGAGAACCGACTCTTTGAGATTGCGGATCACCACCAAATCTATCGCTGGATCGAATTCCATCGAACCGCATTGCAGGCCCAAGGCCGGCACAGCGCACAGTCAGCCGGCGGCCTTCTTCCTTCTATTGCTTCCAGATTGCTGCGAAGCCAGCTAAGCATTTGGCTATCGTTACAACTTCCATTGGCAGTTCTCTTTGTGATCACCTACAAAGGCGCAGTAAATGCGCTGTCTTTGTTAATCGCAATTATTGACATTGCGATTATACCAGTCATATTTTTCGCAAGTAGGGCCATACATCGTTTTCGCCAACAGAGGATTTTCAATCGCGCAACCACAAATAAATACAACATCTTCAACACCAAGAGCATAGGCATTCTTCGCTCTCCGCTGCGCCTGGAACATGTATTTGTTGATCTCAGAATTTCACAGCCAGACAAGCCAGAGCACTTGAATTTAAATATTATCGCATCAGAACAGGCCACTCAGAATAGACCGATCTGGCATTTCATTGCCAATCGCCGCATGGGCAGCCCTGATGGCATCATCATAAAGGGGACTCCCGGCTGTGGCAAATCGACGTTACTTCAGCATATAGCGATAACTATCGCAAAGAATCGAAAATATCGGAAAAAGTTTTCAAAATCCGCCATCCTGATCCCGCTGCGAAGCCTCAAAGAGTCGATCCAGCCTCACCTGAGCCTTATTGAGCTTATTCTGGAGTATTTCGCGCACCAAGGAGCATTCAAGGAAATCACGCAGGACTGGCTGAAAGAACAGGTCGACGATGGGGACGCCCTAATCATGTTTGACGGCCTAGATGAAGTGGGGGACGTGTCCCGCGTACGTGAAGTCGGCCAATGGATAGAGGCGCAAATGTTAGCCTATCCAAAGGCATTTTTTATCATTACGTCCCGCCCTGAAGGTTGCAGAAATGCAGGAATGAACCGTGTTACCTATTTAGAGATACAGCCATTTTCTATGGAGCAAGTCGAGCGCTTCATAACGAATTGGTATCGGATGGTTGAATTGGGAGAGCGCGTTTTGGCTCCCTCTGCTTCATTGATCAAGCAAGCCGATGCCCGGTCAATGCACCTACTACAGAGCATCCGCGAATTTCCAGCCCTTGTCGCACTAAGCGTAAACCCATTACTTCTTACCATGGTTGCGATTGTGCATCGATTTGACGGCAATCTGCCACAGGCCAGAGTTTTGCTCTATCAGCGGATTTTTGCACTATTACTAGAACACTGGGACTATGGGAAAGGATTCAGTATCGCGCGCAAGGCCGATGATAAACTTGCCGTGCTACGCCCTTTGGCGACACACATGATGTATCAGGGAGTTCAGGAGCTTTCTGTCGATTCTGTATTGGGTATTATTGCTCCGCACCTAGGCGCGTCCCAAACAGTCCTCTTAGAGTTCTTGCAAAGCATCCAAAGTAGCAGCGGCCTATTACTTGAGCGGGAGGCTGGCGTGTGGAGTTTTGCGCACCTCACCTTCCAGGAATATTTGGTTGCGACGCACTGGGCAATGCAGGCGCCATCCGAGGATGACTTGCGTGAGCTGACCAACCAGGCGCGGTGGCATGAAACACTGCGCCTGTACGCAGGACTCGATGACTGTCTACGTGTCAATCGAGTCCTTGCGGTCTGCCTCCAGGAAAACTCCTTGCTAGCGATGACCCTTGCCAGCGAGTGTCTTTATGAGTCTAAGCCTGAAAAAGTCGCCAAAGAACTGTTTGCGGCGCTCAAAGAGCGACTTTTCACGGCGCTTGCGGGCGAGGACCCCGAACGTCGACAATTCGCTGTTGAGGTCCTGCTGAGTCGCCGTATGCGGAGTCTGCAGCCGATCACACGCACGATCGATCTCGACTCGAACTTCCTTAGCTGTGCAGAATATGCGTACTTTTGTACTGAGCAAGGCCCAGACGGGCGACGACTGTTGCCCGATCACTACACCGAGGGAACCATTCCCTGGAACACGGAGCCCATCTGTGGCGTCCGCGCCGAGGACGCGCAGCGTTTTTGCAATTGGCTCAACCAGAGACTTGGGGGCGCCAGGAGGATTCGGCTTCCAACCGCGGCCGAAGTTCACGATTTTCCGGGCCATGCGATGACTGCGAATCCGATCGAAGCCGATATCAAGCCGTGGTGTGTAGATGTGGATTCCCAGACTGGCGTTCCAAAGTACAGCCACGGTCGCGATAAAGACGGAGTGCTGCGCGGCGCAGCACTCTGCCCACAGAATGACGACGCCGAGGCACAAGCGAGTGCCTTGTCGAAAGTTCTCGTGAACATTCTCTCAGGCATTATGTTCATTAAGGTAAATAGACTACTGAAAGAACCGGCCATGAGTCTTAGAATTGAGCATAAATTAATGTATCTCACGGAAGAATACGAGCTCAGCGAAGGCACAATAAAAAAGTATTCCCGTTCGATTCACGACCAATTGGTCAATATATTCAACAAACATCTACTTGCGACATATGTCACATACAATGAATCAAAAATCGGATCCGAATTGACGGCAATTTGTTACCAAGTAATTCGATCAATCATTGCTCGCGAATGTCAAGACGTCAAAAAGATCGGCGCCGGCCCATACAACTGTATATCTGATTGCCTGTCACGATTGTTTCAGATAAATATCCTCAATACAGGTCTTATTCGCAGCCAAATAATAACACTTCTAACTGTTCAACCACCTATCGCGGCAGTTGGCGATACGGGTTCTACCCTGCAACTTTATGACGGTGGAATACCTGCGCACGAAGCCACAATCAAACGAATGAGCTACGGTTCCGAAGATTACGCCGCCGACCGAGCACGCGACAAAGTATTTGTCGCAATAGAAGACCATATCACGACAAAGCTAAATGAGCTAAATAGCGCAATTGGGCCGACCCCGACATTCAAGACAAAAGATCCGCAACGCCGCCATTTGATCATAAATGAATCACTCGCAGCCCTTGAAAGCAAGTTGCATCAGTTCACAGAGATCAACGACAGAGTATTCACCGCGCTTTTCCAGTGGCTCTTATCTATGAGCAAGACCTACACAGCGAGCAGCACATATCGATTGCGTCATTGCCACATGCGCTGGATTTGCGACACGATGCCCATCTACGATCAGCTGTTGTCAGGCCCCGCGGCTCCAGACAGCCAGGCTCGCGACAGCCTGGAAGCCCTGGTGCGCTGGATGGAGCTCACGATCGCGCGGATAGACCGCCAGCCGGGCCAGATCTGGGAGGGGATACGAATCGCCAGCAGTCGTGGATAGAAACCTTGATTCCGCCTAGCAGTACTGCGTCATCTGTCTGTTAAGCCTGCCAAGCTCTCGACGAGAATCCGAAATCTATCGAATTTGGCGGTGAAGCCGTCTCCGTCGGAGAGCAAACGACCTCATCCGATGGATGCCGCAGTACTGCTAGGCGCTCTCGTGCAGCGCTTGCCGGATTAGGTCGGGCGGGACCTGGGGCGTGCGCAGTGTGGAGCTCCCGGTGCGGCGCTTTCCTCGGCCGGTGGCGAGGGTTCTCGACGCTGGCGGCATGTCGAACCAGCCCCTCACATCCTGTTCCAGCCCGATGCCGTGCATGAAGTTGTAAAGCGCCTTGCGCAGCCCCTGGCCCAGGCGATCGTGATCGCAGCCGGTGGGATCTTCAAAGGGGACTTCGTTGCGCGCGAAGGTCACAGGTGGCTCGGGCAGGGAGCGAATGCCGAATAGCTCGGGGCGCTGCCCGATCGGGCTGTGCGCGGTGGCGGCAAAGCGATGCCAGAAGCCGGACTGAATGCAGCCCTCGGCAAAGAGCTGTCGCACGCGCTCAAGCGAATCGATGGTCTCCTGCTCGGTCTCGGTCGGGAAGCCGTACATCAGGTAGGCGTGGACGAGAATGCCGGCCTCGGAAAAGGCCCGTGCCACGCGGGCCACCTGCGCCACCGTGACGCCCTTTTTCATCAGCGTCAGCAAGCGGTCGGACGCGACCTCCAGGCCACCGCTGACCGCCACGCAGCCCGAGCGCGCGAGCAGGTCGATCAGGTCCTTTGTGAAGCTCTTTTCAAAGCGGATGTTGCCCCACCAGGTGATCGCGATCTTGCGAGCAATGAGCCGCTCGGCAAGCCCGCGCAGGGCAGCGGGGGGCGCGGCTTCATCGACGAAGTGAAAGCCGGTCTGGCCGGTCTCCTGCACCAGGGCCTCGATGCGGTCGACCAGCACATCGGCCGAAGCGGCTTCGTAGCGCGCGATGTAATCGAGCGAGAGATCGCAGAACGTGCACTTTTTCCAGTAGCAGCCCTTGGCGACCGTCAGCTTGTTCCAGCGCCCATCGGCCCACAGCCGGTGCATGGGATTGAGCATCTCGAACAGCGAGACATAGCGCCCAAGCGGCAGGCCCTCATAAGTCGGCGTGCCGGTCTCGCGGTGGTGCAGATCCGAGAGGTCCGGCGTGGACTTGAAGACGACGCGCTTGCGCTCTCGGACATACGTGCGAAAGAGCGGCTGCTGTGGATCGCGCAGGTGCTCGATCAGCGCCAGCAGCGGACGCTCGCCATCGTCCATCGTGATGTAGTCGCAGAAGTCAAACACGCGGGGATCCGTCAGCTGACGTAGCTCGGTGTTGACATAGCCGCCGCCCAGAACGACCCGGGTGGCCGGACGCTCGGCTTTGATCACGCGACCGATGCGCAGCGCGCCGTAGAGGTTGCCGGGGAAGGGCACGGTGATGCCGACCACCTCGGGCTGATGCGTGCCCAGCCACTCCTGCGTCAGCTCATCGAGGTACCGGTCGACCAGCGTCGGCTCCCCATCCAGCGCATCCGCGAGGGCGCAAAACGTCGGGGCACTGGCCGCCAGCTTTTCGCCGTACCGTGACAGCTCAAAGCGCGGGTCGATGCCATCGCGGATGACGTCGGCCAGATCGTCGATGAACAGGCTCGCCAGGTGGCGCGCGCGGTCGGTGACGCCAAGCTCGCCGAAGGCCCAGTGCAGCGCATCGGTATCGTCGCCCTCCGGCGCGGGCGCGGGCGCCCACAGGGACGCAAAGCGCGGTCCCTCGGGCAGAAAGCTGCGCCCAACGATGCGCAGGGCCAGGCTCGGGTCGTTGCCCTGCAGAAAACGCAGCACCGGCTCGACCCGCGTCACATAGTCGTCGCCGTGCGAAAGAAAGTGCGCGATCGAATCCGGCATGGCCTCGCGGGCCGCGCGTGAGCGGAGCTTGCGCGCGCGGGCACTCAGCTCGTCGAAAATCGCCTGCATCGCGCCCCGCGAAAACAACCGCAGGAAGAGCTCTAGCGAAAAGTCGCCCTGCACGACGCCCACCGCGGGCGCATGTCGGCGCAGACAACCCGTCAGATACGCCGTCGCTGGATACGGCGTATTTAGCTGTGTCATCGGCGGAGTAAGCAAAAGGATCCGCATCGCAGAGCGCACCATAGCGCATGCGCCGCGATCTCGACCCGGCAATTGTGCCGACGGTAGCCAGCCGTTCTAGGCCCGCACGGCGATGGCGGCACTCTCGACGGAGGCTCCACGCGGCAGGGCGGCGCCTTGCACAGGCTACAGATACTTGATCGTCGCGTCGGTCTTTCCGCTAGGTCCCCCCTTGGCACTTTGGGACCATCGAAGCCCTTGGGACTGCCCTTGCCGCCGTTGCCGGGCGGCCCGTCGTCAGGCGTCTCGGAGCACAGGCTGTAGGCGATCCGCGCATCCAGCGTCGCTTGAGCGTCGCTTGAAGGATGATGGCGCCGCCGACTCCACTGAGCCCGCCTGACCCTCCATTGCCGCCGCGGCCCGTCCTGCCGAGCTTTGGCCAAGTGGCCGTGCCCCCTTCCCCCGGTCCGCCGTCATATACCGGGCCATTCGGGATGGCCGCAGCCTTCCCCGACTGGCCATCCGTGCCGGGGTGGCCGTCCCGGCCGCATCCCACGATACGCAGGGCTAGCGAAACTCCCAGACAAACACTCGCTCGGCGAGGGCATTGTTTTCGGTGCGCTTGTCTTCCAGGCGCAGCCGCGCGTAGTTGGTCGTCTCTTTGAATGGATTGGCAAAGCAGATAACGCCGCCGCCGGTGAGCGCGACGAACTTCTGGCCGCTGTAGACGG
Organism: uncultured Myxococcales bacterium; assembly: GCA_937952145.1. Classification (GTDB taxonomy): domain Bacteria; phylum Myxococcota_A; class Polyangia; order Palsa-1104; family JAEUJZ01; genus JAEUJZ01. Next base: position 7,350 of record CALFYE010000199.1, on the reverse strand, counting down.
CCTTGTTGACCGCGGATTCCGAGCACTTGCCGGCCAGCTCGCAGGCCTGAGCCGCAAGCCCCAGCAGCGAGTTGCCCTTCTCGGAGTAGGTGCGGACCTCGACGGCGCGCGTGCCCTTGAGGACAAAGTCTTGCGTGCGGTAGCTGGGCCCGGTGCCTTCCAGCGTGATCTGCCAGGAGTTCGGCGAGACCATGTCGTCGCGTTCGCCGGTGGAGCGCAGGACCAGGTCGAAGCAGACCTCGCTGGGATCGACCGAGAGCATCGCCGCTTCGGCTGCCAGACTGCCGTCGGGTAGCTTGGCTCGCCTCTCGGTGTCGGGGTCAGTGGCGAACTTGCGCGCCGTCGGCACCCGACCGGTGTTCATCGGGTTATTCGGCGACGGGGTCGGGTTGGTATTAAGCAGGGCACAGCCCGAGCCGGCCAAGCTCCCGAGTGCAAGCCCGGCCACGGTGCACGCAAGGAGTGGGGTGTTTCGACGCATCATCTGGGGTGATCTCCTGGTCGTTCGCTTGCTGCGTTTTTGCGGCCGCGGCTTTCATCACAAACCAGCGCGAAAAATCCGGGGACGCGGCAGCAATAATTTGTCACCGCTACCCGGCCATCCGGCGCGGTCTGCCCGCCCCCACTTCCCGCTTGACCGACTGTGGGAGGGCAGCGCATCTTTGGGGGCGCAACGTGTCCCGCTCACCGCCGAGGACATGCCCCTCGGCCCACTCATCTACGATCGTACGGAGGCCCTGTTCATGCCCCATAGCCAGAAGAACTTCGACCACTTGGTCGGCGAGTGCAAAGCATTCCTGTCCGAGAAACAGCTGCAGGCGCACTTCACGCTGTACGGCGGCTACGTCAAGAAGCTCAACGAGATCGAAGAGAAGCTCGGCAAAGCCGACCCCACGACGGCCAATTACTCGTTCAGCGAGTACTCGGAGCTGCGTCGCCGCGAGCCGGTGGCCTACAACGGCACGGTGCTGCACGAGCTGTACTTTGAAAACCTCGGCGCTGAGGGCGGTCAGCCGTCGGCGGCGTTCAAGGCCGATGTCGAAAAGTCGTTCGGCAGCTGGGACGCCTTCATCGCCGACATCAAGGGCATCGTCGGCTCGGGCCACGGCTGGGCGCTGGTCACCTACGACTGGAACTACGGCCGCGTGCGCACGAACCAGGTCCAGGGCGAGCACCACATTGGTCTTTTGCCCAACCAGTCGACGCTGATCGCCATCGACGCCTGGGAGCACGCCTACTTCCTGGACTACGGGACGAAGAAGCCGGACTACCTGGCCGGCGTGCTCAAGCACATCAACTGGGCCGCGGTTGAGAAGCGCCACGCCATGACCCGCATGGGCAAAGCGCAGTAGCGAAAGAAGGGGGGCTCGTGCGGCTGTTCTGGGCTTTTCGCCCGCCCGACGATGCGGTCGCTGCCGCCAGCGAGATCCTGGCTGGCCTACAGGGACCGTGCCAGCGCCTGGGATACGCCGTGACCTGGGCGCGGCCGGCTTCGCTGCACACCACGCTGAAGTTTCTGGGCGACGTCGAAGATGCACGCGCGCCGGAGCTGATCAGCCGAATGCAGCGCGGCCTGGCCATGGGTCAGTCGGCCCCGGCCATCGTCCGTCTGCGCGGCCTCGGCGCCTTCCCCCAGCCCGACCGCCCCAAGGTCATCTGGCTGGGTGTGCAGGGCGAGCGCGAGTCGAATCAAGGCCGCCTGCTGTCGCTGGCGACGACCGTCGAAGACTTCATGGTCGAGCTGGGCTTCCCGCGCGAAGATCGCGCCTATCGTGCCCACCTGACCTTGGGCCGCGTTCGCGAGCGCAAGCAGCCGCGCCCGACCTCCCCCCGCGATCGCGACCGTCCTCGCCTCTCTCCCGAGGAGTGGCGACGTGGTCTCACGGATCTGCTTTCGAGCTACGGCGACCGGCCGATCGGCCCGCCGTTTGCCGTCAAAGACGTCATCCTCTACGAGAGCCGTCTGGGCGAAGGCGCCCCCGACTACGTGCCCCTGGCGACCATTCCCGTCGGCAGCAGCAAGTAGCCATCATCGATCCCCGCGCACCGGCCCCCGCGGCCAAGGAGTCGCCATGGTTCACTTCCGTTCGTGCAACCTGTGTGAAGCGATGTGTGGCGTCCGCATCGAGACCGAGGGCGACCGCGTGACCAGCATCCGCGGCGATGCCGACGATCCCTTCAGCCAGGGCTACATCTGTCCTAAGGCGACGGCGCTCGGCGACATCCACCACGACCCGGATCGTCTGCGCCGCCCCCTGCGTCGGGTCGGCGACACCTGGCACGAGATCGGCTGGGACGAAGCGCTCGACGAAGCGGCGGAGCAGATTCACCGCATCCGCAGCGAGCACGGTCCGCACGCGGTGGGCATGTACCTCGGCAATCCGACGGTGCACAACCACGGCGCGATCCTCTACTCGCTGCTCTTCGCCAAGGTGCTCAAGAGCCGCAGTCGCTTCTCGGCGACCTCGGTCGATCAGCTGCCGAAGATGCTGGGAGCGCTGCTGCTCTACGGTCACCAGTTCCTGCTGTCGGTGCCCGATGTCGATCGCACCGACTACTTCATCGTCTTTGGCGCGAACCCCGTGGTCTCGAACGGCAGCATCATGTCGGCCCCCGGCATGCGGCGGCGTCTGGAAGCGATTCGCGGCCGCGGCGGCAAGGTCGTCGTCTTCGATCCCCGACGCAGCGAGACCGCCGAGCTTGCCGATGAGCACCACTTCGTACAGCCAGGCAGCGATGCGCTGATCCTCGCGGCGATGCTCAACGTCATGTTCACCGAAGGGATGATTCGTCCCGGCCGCTTTGCCGAGGTCATAAAAGGCGTCGATGAGCTGGGCTCGGCGCTGCGCGAGTTCACGCCCGAGGCCGTCGCTGCCGCCACCTCGGTGCCGGCCGCCACGCTGCGCCGCATCGTGCACGAGTACATGGCCCGCTCGCGCGCCGTCGTCTATGGACGCGTCGGCATCTCGACCCACGCCTTTGGCGGGCTGTGCAACTGGATGATTGAGGTCCTAAACATCCTCTCGGGCCACTTCGATCGCGAAGGCGGGGCGATGTTCACCACACCCGCTGTGAACCTGGTGCAGCTAGGCACGCTGCTCGGACAGCAGGGCCACCACAACAAGTTCCAAAGCCGGGTGCGCGGCATCCCCGAGTTCGGCGGAGAGCTCTCGGCTGCCTGCATGGCTGAAGAGATGGACACGCCGGGCGAAAAGCAGATCCGCGCGCTGATCACGCACGCTGGAAACCCCGTCCTCAGCACGCCCAATGGCCGCCGGCTCGACGAGGCGCTGGCCCGGCTGCAGTTCATGGTGGCCATCGATATCTATCGCAACGAGACGACGCGCCACGCCCACCTGATCCTGCCGCCGACCTTTGCGCTGGAGCACGACCACTACGATCTCGCCTTCCACGCCATCGCCGTGCGCAACACCGCCAAGTACTCGCCAGCGCTGTTTGAAAAGGGTCCGGATCAGCGCCATGACTGGGAGATTTTCTCGGGTCTGATGCAGCGCCTGCTGGCCGCTGATGCCCGCGATCGACGAGGCGGACCGGCCGACGCGGTGCTGGCCAACGCGCTGCGCCTGCTCGGCGGATCGGGCCGCACGCCCTTGGATCCGGCGCACTCGCTGGATGTGTTCCTGCGCCTGGGTCCGCATGGTCTGCGACGGGGACTCGGCGGTCTGTCGCTGTCCAAGCTGCGCGCAGCCGAGCACGGCGTCGATCTGGGCCCGCTGGTCCCGTGCATGCCGGCCCGTCTGCACACCGCCGATCGGCGCATTGATGTCGCGCACCCCACGATGCTCAACGACGTGCCGCGGCTGTCGGGATATCTCGCGCAGCGACAGCAGGCGCGGCACACCGGCGCAGCTGATCCGGCCAGCGCACCGCTTCTGCTGATTGGCCGCCGGCAGCTGCGCTCGAACAACTCGTGGTGTCACAACAGCGAACGGCTGGTCAAAGGGCCGGAGCGCTGCACGCTGATCATGCATCCCAGCGACGCTGCGGCCCGCGGTATCGAAGCCGGCCAGTGCGTGGCCATCGCCTCGCGGGTTGGCCAGGTGGAAGCTCCGGTGGTGATCTCAGACGAGGTCATGCCCGGCGTCGTCAGCTTGCCGCACGGCTTCGGTCACAACCGCAGCGGCACCGCGTGGCGCGTCGCTGAAGCCCATGCCGGGGTCAGCGCCAACGATCTGACGGACGAGCTGCTAGTCGATGCGGTCGCTGGCACCGTGCACTTAGCGGGCGTACCGGTCAGGATCACGGCTGCCCCGGCTACACCGCACGCGGCCGCCCCCTCGGCTACTCCCGCCACCTAGCCCCATCGCTCACTCGGCCGTGAGCTGTTTTGCCCGCCGCCGGGCACTTATGACATAGCGATGGCCGCTCCTGCTCCCCACCTCCGCTTGGTTAGACCGCCCGAGAATGCGTCGGCTGCTCCGCCGTCCTCGGGAGGCGCCGCAGCACCCGCCGAGTCCGTGGCCGTGCATGCGGTCCCGAGCCTCCTGCCCGAGACCGCCCCGCTGTCTTGGGAAGAGCTGTTCCGCACCTATGGCCAGTACGTCGCGCAGGTGGCGTTGCGCGTGCTAGGACGCGACGACGAAGTCGACGATGTGGTGCAGGAGGTCTTCCTGGTGGCGATGGCCGATCTCGACAAGCTGCGCAATCCGCTCGCGGTGCGGGGCTGGCTCAAGACCGTCACGGTGCGCAAGGCCTACCGCGTGCTGAAGCAGCGCGGGCGACGACGACTGTGGGCGATGCTGGGCTTCGGCTCGGGCGCCGATAGCGTGGCGTTCGACAGCACCAGCTATCCGCTCAGCACGCAGGGCTGCAATCCTGAAGAGCGCGTGCTCCTGGTGCGCATCTATCGCTTGCTCGACGAGCTACCGGCGCAGGAGCGCCTGGCCTGGACGCTGCGCTACATCGAGGGCGAGCAGGTCGAGACGGTCGCCAGCCTCTGTGGCTGTAGCCTGGCCACGGCCAAGCGCCGCATCGCGGCAGCGCAAACCTTTCTTGCAAGGACCCTGAGCGATGCCTAGTCAGTCGGCAGACTCCCAAACGCAGCTCATTTCGCGATTGAGTGAGAGTGTGCATCTTCTGGATGTCGCCTGGTCCAAAGAGCGCGCGCAGCGTATTCAAGCCGGGGTGTGGAGCCGGCATCGGGCTCAGCAGCGGCGGCGCTCACAGCTTCGGGTGGCCGGCGGGCTGGGCGTGATCTTGGCCGCGCTGCTCTTGCCCCGGCTGTGGTCGTCGCTGCCCGAGACTGGCGCGCACCTCTTTGGTCGGGGGACCGGCTCGACGACGGGCGTGGCCCAGGGCGGCGCTCTGCGGAGCGAGCCGAGCAGCGAGCGCAGTGCCGCCGCAACGTTGAGCGAGCGCGAGCGCAAACTCGAAGGCTCCGCCCCCCGCCGTGTGCCCGCCGACCGTGAGTCGCTCAGCCCAACGGCTCTGCGCCTCGCCGATGGATCGCTGGCCAGTCCGGCGAAAAACAGCGCAGTCGCCGTGCGGCAAGAGAGTGCCTCGCGCGTGGTCGTTGAGCTTCTACATGGCTCCGCCGAGTTCGCGGTCAAAAAGAACCCCGGCCGCCTGTTCCGCGTCGAAGCCAGCGGCGTTGCCGTCGAGGTCTTAGGCACTCGCTTTGTCGTCGATAAGCAGCCGGTCAGCGATGGCTTCCGCGTCGCGGTCACGGTCAGCGAAGGGCGGGTGCGCGTGCTGTTTTCGACCCAGCAGGCCCAGCTTGCCGCCGGTGAGCGCGCCGAGTTCCAGGTACCGCGGGACGCCATCGCCCCCGCCAGCCCCGAGCCGCCGGTCGCGATCATGGGCAGCCGCGCACTGGGTCTGCCCAGCAAGCCGGGGGTCGCTAGCTCAGGGCGCGCAATAGCGACCGAGCCCCCCGCGCTGGCCTCCGCGGGTCCGGTCAGCCCCTCGCCCGAAAAGCCCCCGCGCTGGAAGCAGCTTGCCAGCGAGGGCCGCTACGAGCAGGCCTACGAGCAGATCTTTTCCCAAGCCCAGTCGCCATCGCCAGCTGGGGTGCGAAAGACCGATGCTGGGCTGATCCTGTCGCCGCTTGCCGCCGCCAGCCATAGCGCGGCGGATCTCCTGCTGTTGGCCGATGTCGCTCGCCTAAGCCATCACCCCGCCGCTGCCGTGTCGTCGCTGCGCCAGCTTCTGGATGGACACGGCGACGATCCGCGCGCGCCATTCGAGGTCGCAGTCGAGCCTGCGCCGCTGGGCAATGTCGTCGATGCTGAGGAAGACGAAGAAGCCAAGCGCGAACGTGAGGCGGCTTTGGCCTCCACCTACGATCCAACGCGCGTCCATACAGGAAAGACCGAGGACGAGTTAATCGCCGAGCGGGAGGCCGACGCGCGCCTCATCGTCGATGTAGCGATCGTGACCGGGGTCGCGATCGCACTCCACGAGGCGGACGCCGATGACCCGGAATCCGACGATCTCGCGCCTACTGATTCAAACGACGGGGACTAAACGAGGGTAAAGCCATGCCGATGACGCTTGAAGAATTCCTGCAAACCGAAGCCGGTCAGCAAATGCAGATCGATACGGCCGGGCTCTCCTCGGCCGAGCAAGCCACATTCATGTCGGCGCTGCAAAGCGCAGCCGACAACGGCACGCTTGAGGATTTCAATCCCGACACGGCGATCTTGGACTCGCAGCAGGCCGAAGAAGCGCGCGAGGAAGCTGAATACTACCAAGCCGAGCAGGCCAAGGCCGTCGAAGCCGGCGATTGGGAAAAGGCCGAGGAGATGGCCTCCAACGCCGAGTACGCGATGGAAGAAGTGAAGGACAACGGCGGCGATGTCGCCGACGCGGAAATTCACGACGCGCAGTACGACCAGATGGATCTGGAGAACGCGCAATACCATCAGGAAATCGCGGACGACAAAGCAGCGTCGGCCGACGCGTACGCAGCCACGGGCGATTACGACACGGCGGCCATGTATGCCGACGGCGCCGCCAGCGAAGCAACGATCGCAGCTGACTCAGGCGCGCTCGCGGACCAAGGCGGCACGTATGCGGACCAGACTGTCGATACATCTTCGACGTTCGACGCAACCGCAACCACGGCGACGCTCGACACAACGAGCACCATCGATACGTCGAGCAGCTACAGCTCGATCGACACCACGGCCACGGAATAGCGCGCTTATTGCGCGGCGAGCGCCTCGTCGCGCAGTGGCGCGATCGCTTCAGCTGAGGGCGACGGGGATAGCGGCGGATCGGGCGGCGGCAACGCGTGCGATCCGCCGTTCGTATCGCGCACCGGTTCGAAGATGCGGCGCAAGATACCCGGCGTCAGCGCCGACATCGGGTTGACACCCACGCGGGGCT
>CALFYE010000198.1 GCA_937952145.1 uncultured Myxococcales bacterium | reverse complement strand
TTGGATATGCAGGGGGAGGGCAATGGATCCTCACCCCGTGGGGGTTTTTGGTACATGGGGCGGACTCTGGATCCTCAGGGGGGGATAGGCGAGTGTCAGCCCGGGTGAGGTAGTGGTCGGGGGGAGGTCGTCAGGGGCTGCCAGGAAACTGTCTGCCAGAGCCTACTGCGCGCTGCGCTACTGCATGGGCAGCGACGCTCAGGCGGCAAGCCCAGCCGGCCGCTAGCGCCGTACCCTGCTCCTACGAAGCCTTGGCGGGTGCCGTGCCGTCGGTCAGCAGAGCCCGGGGGGCGCCGGCTTCGAGGAGGGGGCTTATGCGGCGGCTGGCGCGGGTGGCGTATTCGGTGCCGGCGTAGTGGGTGGCGCGCTCGTAGCGGCGGCGGGCTTCGCTGGCCTGGCCGCGGCTGCGGGCGATCTCGCCCAGCCAGTACCAGCGCTCGGCGGTGCGGGCGGGATCGACCTGGAGCTCGGGATCGAAGCGCAGGGTGACGGATTCTTCCTCTTGCCGCAGGGCGGACAGCAGGGCCTCCTCGGCACCGTCGAGATCGCCGCCGTGGTAGAGGGCGATGCCGCGCGTACCGCTGATGCAGGACAGGAGCATGGGGTCGTGGCTGCCGCCCTCTTCGCCGGTCAATAGATCTGTCGCGTCCTTGAGGTTGTCGAGGGCATCGGCGGAGCGTCCGAGAAAGGCCAGGGTATAGGCGCGGTTGTTGAGCCATAGCGCGACCTCGGCGGGCTGTAGCTCGTCAAGCTGCACGCGGTCGAGCTCTTCTAGGGCCTGCGGGTGCTCGCCCAGGCCATTGAGGGCGCAGGACAGGTTGATGCGGATCAGCTGCTCATCGCGCGAGGGCAGGCTGCGCGACAGGGCCAGGCGGTAGCAGCGCGCCAAGTAGGCGTGATCCTGCGAGCCGAGGGCGTTCTTGAAGTCTTCGTCGGCGGGCGCGGCGAGAAGTCGGGCTCGGCTGTGGCGGTCGTGGCTGGTTAGAGCCGCGATGACGGTGATCCACACCAAGAGGAAGAAGATACCGAGCACCCCCACATTCTAATCACAGCCGCGCGCCTGTCAGAACCTTGTTTCTAGCGGGCACAAGTGCATAAGCTGCGCCCCATGCCGCGCCGCCGCGCTGCGACGACAAACCCACCTAGTAGTGAGTCCTCCCCAGCCCCGGAAACGCCCGCCAGCCCAGGCTCTGTGCCGGCCTCCTCCGCGGGTCTGCCCGACCCACCTGACCCAGCTGCCCCCCCGGCCGAGCCCGCTGCGACGGCCCCCGGGGAGGAGGTCTCTGCCGAGTCCGCTCTGAACGACCCGGCGCCCACGCTGTCCATCGAAGAGCTGGTCGAGCGCCTGCCGCAAGAGCCCGGCGTCTACCTGATGAAGGACAAAAAGGGGCGCATCATCTATGTCGGCAAGGCCGGCAACCTGCGGCAGCGCGTGCGTTCGTACTTCAGCGAGTCGAGCGGCGATGGCCGCGCCTTCATCCGCCTGCTTAATCGCTTGCTGGGGGACATCGAGACGATGGTCACCAACAACGAAAAAGAGGCGCTGCTCCTTGAAAACATCCTCATCAAGCGCCACAAGCCGCGCTTCAACGTCAAGCTGGTCGACGACAAGAACTACCTGGCGCTGCGCCTGGACCCCAAGGCCCGCTATCCCCGGCTGGAGGTCGTGCGGCGCATTCGCGACGACGGCGCGCGCTACTTTGGGCCGTATCACTCGGCGGGGGCGTGCCGGCAGACGCTGCAGGTGGTCAATCGCCACTTCAAGCTGCGCACCTGCACCGATCACGTGCTGAACAGCCGCAGTCGGCCGTGCCTGCAGTACCAGATCAAGCGCTGCGATGCGCCCTGCGTGTTCCCGCTGCCTCCGTCGCAGTACGGCGAACAGGTGCGCGATGTCGGCCTGTTTCTCGACGGGAAGAATCACGAGCTGCTGGATCGGCTGCGGGCTCGCATGCTGCAGGCCTCGGACGAGACGCGCTTTGAAGTGGCGGGGGCGCTGCGCGATCAGCTGCGCTCGCTAGAGCGGACGCTGGAAGAGCAGCGCATCGTGTCGGCGCAGTTCCTGGACCAGGACATCTTTGGCTATTTCCGGCAGGGCGATGTGATGGAAGTGGCGGTGCTGCAGATCCGGCAGGGCAAGCTGCTGGGGCGGCGCAGCTTCCGCTTTGCCGAGCAAGAGTTTCCCGACCACGAGTCGATCTCGGCCTTTGTCGGCCTGTACTACGACGCCAGCAACGCCATCCCCGACGAGGTGCTGCTGCCCATCGACATCGAAGACCTGGCCGCCAAGCAAGAGTGGCTGCGCGAGCGTCGTGTTGAACACAGCACGACGGTGGGCGGGGCCGGGGACAGCAGCACACGGGCCCGGGTCGAGGTGCTGGTGCCCAAGCGCGGACCGCGACGGCAGCTCGTCGAGCTGGCCAACAAGAACGCGGCGGTGAACTACAGCACGCGCCGCAACCAGAAGCGCGACGTCGAAGACTCGCTGGCCAAGCTGCAGCGTCGGCTGGGGCTCAAGCGGCTGCCGCAGCGCATCGAGTGCTTCGACATCTCGCACCTGCAGGGCAGCGACACCGTGGCCTCGCGCGTGGTCTTCGTAAACGGCGAGCCGGCGCGGAGCGAGTACCGCACGTTCAAGGTTCGATCGGTCGGCAACGACGACTTTTCGGCGATGTACGAAGTCCTGTCGCGACGCTTCCGGCGGGCCCGCCAGCTTGCCGAGGTGGAGGCCGAGTCCGCGACGACGGCGGCAAGCGCAACCCCAGAGGCCGCCCCGCCTGCATCAGCATCCACGCCAAGCAGCGCGCCGAGTGGGTATTCCCCGGCGGCACAGGCAGCGCGACGGCAGGCGGTGCTGATCTCGGCGCGGGATGCCGGTACCGCCAGCTATCGCAGCGATGCGGCAGCCCGTGGTGCGGATAGTCGGTCGGGGGTGGCGGAGTCGTCGGACTCGCTGATCTTGGAAGAGTCGGTGGGGATGGAAGAGGGAGCGGCGGCGGCGCCGACATCCAGCTGGGCCCTGCCGGATCTGCTGGTGATCGATGGCGGCAAAGGACAGCTGGCGACGGCGCTGGTGGCGCTCAAGGACGTCGGCATCAACTGGTCGGCCGAGCTCGACGTCATCGGCCTGGCCAAAGAGCGCACCGACAGCGAGGGGGAAGAGCACCCCGATCGCGTGTTCCTGCCGCGCACCAAAGATCCGATCCGCCTGCGCCCCAACACCGCCGAGATGTTCGTGCTGAGCCGCATCCGCGACGAGGCGCACCGCTTCGCGGTCGGCTTCCATCGCAAGCTGCGCAAGAAGCGCAGCCTGCAGTCGCAGCTAGACGAGATCCGCGGGCTGGGACCCAAGCGTCGCGCGGCGCTGTTGCGGGGCCTGGGCAGCGTCAAGGCCATCCGGGCGGCCAGCCTCGACGAGCTAACCCAGGTTGAGGGCATGACCAAGGCGGCGGCGGCAGCGGTCTATGCCTACTTCCATGCGGTGCATAGCCACGCCGTGCACAGCCCGCCGGCCTCCGATGGGAAGGGGGGCCCGTCGTCGCCGACAACGACAACGACGGCCGATCCCGAGCCGGCTCGCGCCACCTCACCGCGCAGACGTGGGACACCTCACGCAGAGGCGCACACTGTCGGGGAGAGGGCAGCCGCATCGTCGGCGGTAGCGGCTACGGGTGCGGGTGCGACAAGCAACCCCACGGCAGCGGCGCCGGAAGGTCCGGCAGAGCTAGAAGATGCGGCGGCACAGGAGCTTGCCGCGCTGACCTCCGCCGAGGGCTTCGACGCCGGGGACTTCGACGGGGAAGACGGGGCCGGGGAGGGGGCCGACGCTGAGGGAGCGAGCCACCTCGATGACTTGGAGGGCAGCCCGCTGCAAGAGCTAGCGCGCACAGCGTCGCGGCGCGACAAGCCGGCCGAGCCTTCATAAACCCCAAATTCGCTGGATTTCGCGGCAAAATGGAGGCCAGCGTCTCTCCATGTCCGTCACGCTCAAGTGCCCCGAGTGTGGCCGTGAGTTCCAAGGCAAGGCGCGCTTCTGTCGCGCCGATGGTGCCCGCCTAGTTGAGGCTGGCGCCGGGCCTGTGGTGACCCCGGCTGCCCCGGCCACCCCGGCCTCGGCCGCAAGTGGCTCGGCGAGCTCTGCCGTGCCTCCGGTGGTCGCCGACAAGGCCGGCAGCGGGCCGCACAGCGACGAGGGACGGGGGGCTAGTAACGCCAGCACGCGGAAGGCAGGGGCGGGCAGTGACCCGCGGCGATCGTCGCATCGCGATCTGCGCGGCAGCATCGGGACGGCGGGGGGCAGTCGCGCGACGGGCACGCGTCCGGGCTCGCTGCGCGGCTTGCCGGGGGTCAGTGGCGACGACCATGGGCTGCCCGGGGCACTGTCGGGCGACCACCGCAAAGCGCGGGGCACCGGCAGCGGCGCCCGCAAGGATCCGCGCAAAGAGTCGAAGCGCGATCACTCGGGCTCGCTTTCGAGCAGCGCCCTGGCCCCCGTCACCGCCGGGCTGGGCGACAAGCGGTCGGAGGGCCGCCGCGCCGACCCGATGATCGGCCGGGTCATCGCCGGCCGCTTCGAGATCGAAAAGGTGCTGGGCACCGGTGCCACCGGCGTCGTGTATCGCGCCACGCACCGCGCCCTGTCACGCAAGATGGCGGTCAAGCTGCTGCGCCCGCAGTTCGTCTGGGACGATCGCTCGATGGAGCGCTTCTTCCGCGAAGCGCGCACCTACAGCATGCTCGACCACCCCAACATCGTGTACCTCTACGACTTTGGGCGGGCCGAGCAGGGCGAGCCATTCTTGGTCATGGAATACGTCGAGGGGCAGACGCTGCACGAGGCGATCCAGCACAGCCCGACGCGCACGCTGCCGCTGGATCGTGTGCTGATCGTCATGAGCCAGGTGGCGCGGGCGCTGGCCCATGCCCACAGCCGCGGCGTCATCCATCGCGACATCAAGCCCGAGAACATCATGCTGGTGCCCCAGGGCGAGTACGAAGACCTGGCCAAGCTGCTCGACTTCGGCGTCGCCAAGGTCGCCAATGCCGAGCGCGTCACCGGGGTGGGCCAAGTCACCGGCACCGCTGAGTTCATCGCGCCCGAGACGCTGATGGACGGCGTCGAGATCACCTCGGCCGTCGACCTGTACGCCATCGGCATCATCTTTCACGATGCGCTGATCGGTCGGCCGCCGTTTACCGGCACCCTCGACGTCGTCCTGCACCAGCACGTCGAGATGGTGCCGCCGCTTTTGTCCGAGCGCTCGGCCGATCCCAACCTGCCGATCGAGCTGGACGATGTCGTGGCCCGGCTGCTGGAAAAAGATCCGGGACGCCGTCCGTCCGCCGTCGAGCTGAGCGAGGTCTTAGATCGGCTGCTCGAAGAGTGGCTAGGACGCGAGTACGCCGTCGATGACGCCAGCTCGATAAGCGGCATCGGGGTGGCCAGCGCGATCACGGCTTCGGAAGGGCTGAGCGGCGACAGCTTTGGCGCGCTCAGCGGGCTGTCGAGCCGCGGCAGTCTGGGCTTGTCGGTCAGCGCCGACAGCCTGGGGTCGATCAGCAGTGCCAGCGCGCGGCCGAGCCTGAGCGCGGACACCAGCGTCGATGTGAGCTCGGGCGTGGGGGGCGCTCCGCCGAGCGCCGACCAGAGCGGCGAGACCACCGACACCAGCCTGCGGGCCGTGCCGGCCATCGAGTTTTCCGACCTGGATACGCAGCCGCTGGCCCTGATGCAGCGTCCAACGCTGATGGTCCAGCGTGCCGAGCGCAAGACCGAGGTCATCGACCGCCTAGCCCGGCCGACGCAGGTGGTGGCGCGTCAGGACTGGCCAACGCGGATGATGCCAGGGCTGGGGTCAGCGGGGGCGCTGGCTCGCCCGACGCAGGTGCTGCCGCAGCTACGACTGCCCCGCGGGCCGACGCAAGAGCAGATGGAGCTCATGGAGCTGCACAGCACGAACCTGCACAAGGTGGCAACCGAGCTTGCGGGACGGCTGTGGCCGGGAGGGTGGCCGCAGGCTCTGATCAACCTGCAGCAGCACATCGATGGCTGTGATGCGCAGGAGCGCAAGCTGGGCACCGAGATCGAAGCGCACGAGCGGCGAGCCCGCGAGGCGCCTGAGCTGCTAGAGCAGCACCATGAGCTGCGGCTGAAGGTGCTAGGCCTGAGCGAGCGGGTGCGCAGCGACACCAGCCTAGACGCGCGAGCCCGCGCCCGCTTAGCCGAGGAACTGGAGGCGGTCGAACGAGTGTTCTTCAACATCGAAGGCAAGATGCAGCCGCAGCGACGCGGCAACATCGAAGGCCAGCGGCAAGCCCGCATCGACGTCCGGGCGACGCGAAGGCGGTCGCGGGTGATGTTCGCGCGGCTGCTCTTGGCCATGCCATCGCCAGGACACGCTGATGCCGCCAAACGCGAGCTGTCCGATCTGCTCGCGCACTGCGACAAGCCCGACGCCCAGCGCTAGTCGATGCGCGTTGCTCAGTCAGACTCGCCGCGATCCGAGACGCGGCGCAGCAGCACCGACTGGACGAGCAGCACGACGAAGATCAGGACGGCGTAGGCGGCGGCATAGCCGTAGCGATGGCCGCGGGTAAACGCCCAGCGATAGGCCTGGGTGATCAGGATATCGGTCGCGCCATCCGGCTCGCCACCCGACACCAGGAAGATGACGTTGAACATGTTGAAGGTCCACACCGCGCCCAGCACCACCGATGGCAACATGGCCGGCAAGAGCAGCGGCAGGACGATGTGGCGCAGGCGCTGCCAGGCGCTGGCGCCGTCGAGCATGGCGGCTTCTTCCAGCTCACCGGGGATGGCGGCGAGGTGCCCCAGGGTCACGACCATCATGAACGGGAAGCCCAGCCACACGTTGGTCGTCACGTTGGCGGCCAGCCCGGTCGCGAAGTGGGAAAACCAGGCGATGGGCGAAAGTCCCAGCCAGCTTAAGAGGCCGTTTATCGCCCCGAACTGGCGGTTGAACATGCCCTTCCAGATGAGCGCGGTGATGTAGTTCGGCACTGCCCAGGGAATGATCAGCAGCACGCGATAGACCGCCCGCAGGCGCAGGAAGGGCTGCCGCAGAGCGAGGGCGAGGGCCAGGCCAATCGCGACGTGCAGGCTGATGTTGAGCAGCGTCCACAGCAGCGTGACGAGCAGCGTGAAGTAGAAGCCCAGCGGCTCCAGGCAGGGGCTGGTCTGGCAGAGCAGGATGTCCGAAAAGTTGGCGAGCCCCACGAAGCGCCAGCTGCCATCGGGCAGCAGGGCGAACAGCGACAGGGCCGCCCCCACTACGATGGGCAGCGCGGCCAGCGTCAGCAGCGCGATCGCCGCCGGGCCTAGGTAGGCATAGGCGCTGCGGGCACGCCAGGCTCGCGCGATGCGACCCTGGGACAGTGCACGCCGGACGATCGCGGCGGCCGCGAACAGCAGCAGACCTGAGAGCGCGATCAGATACGGGGTCTCTCCGGCGGCGGGCGGCGGTGGGGCCAGGTAGTGCTGCAGCATGCCCTGGGCGCTGCGCAGCGCCTGCTCGGGCGGGATGCCGCGCAAGACCTGGCGCAGAAGCTGCTCGCCGGGCTCCCAGAAGGCGCGCATGGCGGGGTGCTTAGGGCTGGGGACCAGCGACGGCAGCTGGGCGAAACAGGCGCGCAGCACGGGGTCGCTTTGAGCCACCGCATCGCGCCACGCGCTCTGTTCGCTGACCGCTTGATGGGCATCGCGCAGCCGGATCAGCGCTCCCTGCGGACCGGCCAGATAGGCCAGAAAGGCCAGGGCCTGCTGCGGGTGCTGACTGCGCGCCGACAACAGACCCGCTTCGACGCTGGTCAGCGGTGCCGCGGGCCGACCGGTCTCGCTGACGATCGGCATGGGTGCGACGCTATACGGCACGCCGGGGGCGATGTCGCCAACGAACCAGGGTCCGTTGATGACCATCGCGGCGCGTCCTTCGTTGAAGAACTGCGCAACCAGGACGGCGGTCATGTCTTCGGGGACGTCGCCGCGATCCTGCATGCCGCGCAGGAAGCGCAAGGCCTGTAGCTGCTGCGGCGTGTCCAAGCGAGGCAGCACAGCGTCGGGGGGAATGATCGCGCCGCCAAAGCCGTGCAGCCAGACAGCGTGATAGAAGAAGCTGCCTGTCTCGTAGGCTAGGCCGTAGCGGGGTCGGCCGTCGGGCATGCGGGTCTGGTGCAGGCGCCGGCCGTGCGCGAACAGCTCGTCGGTGCTTTTCGGCGGGGTCGGCACCAGATCGGTGCGATAGAACAGCGCCAGGCTCTTCCACGAAAGCGGCAGGCCCCACAGCGCGGCTCCCTCGCGCAGCGGTTCGACGGTCTGCGGCCAGAGCTGCGGCAGGACCTTTTCGATCGCGGCATGGCCGTCGAGTCGCGCCAGCAGACCCTGGCCTACCCACTGACCGATGGGGTCGTGAGCAAAGATAAAGGCATCCGGTCCGTGACCGCGGGGGATGGCGGCCTGCAGCTTGTCGGCAAAGTTGCTGTACGGGACGGCGACTGCTTCGACCACGACCTCGGTCTGCTGTCGGTTGTAGTCGGCGACCACGCGATCGAGCGCCGCCTGTTCGGATCCGCTGTAGCCGTGCCAGACGACGATCTGCGTCAGCAAGACCAGGGAGCTGGCGAGCACGACTAGCGGGCCCCTGCGCTGGCGGCCGGCAGGATGCGCGTCTCGCGCTCGGGGGCGGCCGGATCACGCGAAAAGAGGTGCCACTTCGCCCCCAGCAGGCGCAGCGTGACCCGTGTTCCGCTGGGCGGCAGATCACCGATCGTCGAGCGAGCAATCAGTCGCTGCTCACCGACGCTGACATGGGCCAGCGCTTCGCTGCCAAGATCCTCGATCACATCGAGCAGACCGCTGCCCAAGCGCCCCGTGGGCGAGGGATCGGCGTCCTTGGGCTGTAGCTGCAGATCCTCGGCTCGCACGCCCAAGGTGGCTGGGCCGGAGGGCGAACCCGGGAGCGGAAGAACGATACCGCCCGCCGCTGCGGTGAACTGGCCATCGCGGATCTCGCCAGGGATGAGGTTCATCTCCGGCGTGCCAAAGAAGCGCGCAACAAACGGGCTGCGCGGTCGATCGTAGAGCTCGCGCGGGGCCCCGATTTGTTCCAGCCGCCCCTGTCGCAAGACGGCGATGCGGTGGGCCAGGGTCATCGCTTCGACCTGATCGTGCGTGACGTAGATCGTCGTCGTGCCCAGCTGTCGGTGCAGGCGCAACAGCTCGACGCGCATCTGCTGGCGCAGGGCGGCATCGAGGTTGGACAGCGGCTCATCAAACAGGAAGACCTGCGGCCGGCGCACGATGGCCCGCCCCATGGCCACGCGCTGCCGTTGACCGCCGGAGAGCTCGCGCGGCAAGCGCGACAAGAGCGGAGTGAGGGCCAGAAGCTCGGCCGCTTCTTCGACGCGCTTTTTGATCTCAGCCTCGGGCTGGCGGCGCAGGCGCAGGGCGAAGGCCAGGTTGTCGCGCACGCTCATGTGCGGATAGAGCGCGTAGCTTTGAAACACCATGGCGATGTCGCGATCGCGGGGCTCGACGTCGTTGACGATCCGCCCGCCGACCTCGACTTCGCCACTGCTCACCGGCTCAAGCCCAGCGATGCAGCGCAGGAGCGTGCTCTTGCCGCAGCCCGAGGGGCCAATCAGCACCAGCAGCTCACCGTCGGCGACATCGAGCGAGACACCATGCAAGATGCGGGCGCTGCCGCCGCCCTGGCCGGCTTTGTCTACGCACAGGCTGCGAATGCTGACCGTGGCCATGCGCGGTCTTACGGCGACTCCGCGTGCGGGGGCGAGCCAAAGACGCGAGCAGGATCGATGGCCAAGGCTACCTCGGCCATGACGTCTTCGATGGGGCGATCCGCGGTGGCGATGGGCGGACCAAACTGGATGCGCACGCGATGGCCGCGGAACATACGGAAGCCCTGGGGCGGCATGACGCTACGCGATCCGTCGATGCACAGCGGCAGGATGGGCACACCGACATCGCGCGCCAGGATGAAGCCCCCCTTCTTCAGCGTGCCCAGCTCTCCGGTGCGACTGCGCGTGCCCTCGGGGGCGATCCAAACGTAGGTCCCCGATCCAATCTGGCGCTTGGCCTCATCGAGGCTGGCGATCGCTTTTTGGCGATCCGAGCGCACGATTGGGATGAAGCCCGAGTTGCGCATCGCGCGCCCCCAGATGGGGACGTAAAACAGCTCGTACTTGGCGACCATGCGCAGCCGCAGGTCTTCGGGAATCGATGCGTAGATCAGCGGGATGTCGCCGTAGCTCTGATGATTCGACATCAGCACGCACGGCGTCTTGGGGATGTGCTCTTGACCTGTCGCCAAGAGGGTCGTTCGCGTCGCTTCGACGAGGCCGAGCGCCCAGCGCCGTAGGCGCTCGTTGCTGCGATCGTGGGACAAGCGGCCAATCAGCGCCTCGAAGACGGTGGGAATCGAGATCCCAATCGTTCGTCGGGCGGCATCGAAGGCCAAAATCAGACTTCCCTCGCTCATGACCCCAAATTTTTACGCTAGGTGGGCGTCGCAGAGCAACGGCCTCGGTGCCGGGTCGGTCGTCCGACCAGAGCGCAGGGCCTACAAACAGGTCAGCAGATCGAAGACGCGCTGCGCCACAGTTGCGAGCAGCTGCCGGGCCTGCGTCGCATCGTTGCGCCGGACGGCCTGCTCGATCTCGCGGCACAGCCTGCCCAGGCCGTTGGCCCCGACCTGCAGAGCGCTGCCCGCGAGGTAGTGCGCCTCGCGACCCAGCGCGGCGAGATCCTGGGCTCGCATACTCGCTTCGGCAGCGTGCAGGGCCTTGGGCCAGTCGCTGCGAGCCAGGGCCAGGACCTCATCGGCCGACGACTCATCGAGGAGTTCGCAGAGCTCATCCAGGCGCGCCTGCACGCTCTCAATGTCCTGCTGCAGATCCCGGGAATGCACCGAGCGATCCAGCATCGGGATTCCATCGCTTGAGCTGCGCGCCGGGCCGTCCGCGAAGTGGCGCGGCAACCAGCGGCGCAGCACCCGCTGCAGATCGTCAAAGTTTAGGGGCTTGCTGAGGTAGTCGTCGAGACCCAGGCCGAGCAGCTTGGCCCGATCACTCGCAAAGGCGCTGGCGGTGAGCGCAATGATGGGCACGGTGCTGGCCGGCGGCGGCAGCTTGCGGATCGCCTGCGTCGCTTCGGTGCCGCTCATCTCTGGCATCTGCATGTCCATCAGGATGGCGTCGAACGAAAACAGGCTCGCCGTGGCGACCGCTTCTTGGCCGTCGCCCACCAGGTCTACGCGGCAGCCTAGGCGCTGCAGCACCAACATGGCGAGGTGCTGGTTGGTTGGATTGTCTTCCGCGACCAAGATGCGTGGCGCCGGGAGATCGCTGCGGGCGGCCTGCAGGTTCGGCCGTTTTGCGTGCGGCCCCGTCGGGCCAGCGACCGCGCCAGGCTGGCCCACCGCGTTGAGGGCTCGCTGCACGCGGTGCGCACGCAGGGGCGTGGCGAGCTGCGCCGCGAACCACGTCGGCTGCTCGGGTGATATCGGCGGCACGAGACCGGGGGGGAGCACGCGGATAAGTGGCAGCCGCTCGGCCGGGGCAAGCTGGCGAAGATCCGCCGCCAGCTGCTCCCCCGAGGCATCGGGCAGCGGGTCGCCGATGAATACGACACCTGGCAGGGCCGAGCGAGTCATCGCCAGCGTGCGGAGCGCCATCGCGGCGTTGCTGCACGGAAGTGGTCGCAGACCTAGGCGCAGCAGGATGCCTGTAAGCTGCTCGCGCGTGGCCCCATGCGGCTCGACCAGCAAGGCGGACCGTCCGTGTAGCGGCCCTGGCAGGGGCACGGTCTCTGGACTCTCGGGCGGGGCAGGCTGCAGGGGCAGGGTGAACCAGAACGTCGAGCCGAGACCCACCGTGCTGTCTAGGCCCAGGTTTCCGCCCAGCGCCTCAACCAGCCGACGACAGATCGAAAGTCCCAGGCCGCTGCCACCGTGCCGTCGAGCGATGCTGGGATCGGCCTGCGTGAAGGGCTGAAAGAGCTTCGACTGACTGTCGCTGGGAATGCCCGCTCCGGTGTCGCGCACCGTGAACAGCAGCTCCCAGCCGGCTGCGGTTTGGCGTCGCGCTGCCCGGATCACCACCTCGCCGCGCTCGGTGAACTTGAGTGCATTGTGAGCCAGGTTGAGCAGCACTTGGCGCAGTCGGCCAGAGTCGCTCACGACGTGGGTCGGACAGTCACTCTCCAAGATACAGGTCAGGCGTAGACCCTTGCTGCGAGCCTGCTCAGCGACGATCTCGATGGCATCTTCCATCGCCAAGATGAGGTCAGTGGGGCCGAGCTCCAGCTCCAGCTTGTTGGCCTCGATCTTCGAGAAATCGAGCACGGCGTTCAGCTGGCCCAGCAGTGAGTTTGCGGCGGTGCAGATCGCCTGCATGTGCTCCTGCTGGGCAGCGACAAGCGGCGTATCCAGAAGCAGCGTGGCGTAACCAATGACCGCGTTGAGTGGGGTGCGGATCTCGTGGCTCATGTTGGCCAAGAACTGGCTCTTGGCGTGGCTTGCCTCCTCGGCAGCATCGCGGGCGGCCACCAGCTCGGCCTCGACTCGCTTCTGCTCGCTGAGGTCGCGCAGGATGCCGGCATAGCAGCGCTGTCCGCTCACCATGAACTCGCTGATCGTCAGGCCGGCGACGAACTGCGAGCCGTCCTTGCGCTGCGCCGTGACCTCGCGACCGACGCCGATGATCCGCGGCTGTCCGCTGCGGGCATAGTTCGCCAGGTAGTCGTCGTGCGCCGCGGCCTCTTTTGCGGGCATCAGCTGCCGCAGGTTCTGGCCGATCAGCTCCTCAGGGGCATAGCCAAACAGGCGCGACGTGCTGGAGTTGACCTGTTCGATGGTGCCGCTGCCGCTGGCGATGATGATGGCCTCGGCCGCTGTATCGATGACCTTGCGCAGGCGCGTCTCGCTGTCGATGAGGGCCTGGGCCGCGGCCCGCTCCGCCGTCTGGTCGCCGATCTTGGCCACCAAGCCCTTGCGATCGTCTACGGCCACCACGCTGCTCTCAATGGCGACGGGCAGGGTCGAGCCATCGCGGCGCCGCAGCAGCACCTCCTGCGTCCACTTGGGGGGCGGCTGGCTTAGTTGACCCAAGCTGCTGTCGCGATACGCAACGTGCACCTCCCAGGCCTGGGGTGTCAGCATCTGACGCAGCGACAGACCGATGAGCTCGTCGGGAGAATAGCCAGAGAGCTGGCTCAGCACCGGGCTGGCCTGCTCGATTACGCTCTCGGCCGAGAGCGTGATCAGAGCCGCAGGAGTCGCCGCGAAGATGGCGCGGAGCCGCTCTTCGCTGCGGGTCAGTGCCGCCTGCTTCTGTTCCACCGCCGTGAGGTCATGGGCAATGATATGCAGCATCCCGGCCTGCGCCGTTGCCGTCCAAACCAGTGACAGGAAGTGGCCTTGCCGATGGCGAAAGCGGCTGCGGAAACGCGTGATCGTTGCACCACTGTGCAGGCGGCTCAGCTCGGTCAGGCTGGCCTTGACGTCCTCGGGATGGAACCAGTCGGTCAGCGGCTGGCTGCGCAGCTGGTCTGGCGACCAGCCGACGCTCTTTTCCCAGGCCGCACTTAGGTGCTGCGGCACCAGCCGAAGATCGGCGATGCAGAGCAGGTCGCTGGCGATTTCAAAAAAAGTCTGCTGCGCTCGCTGCGCTTCGGACAGCTGGTGTGCTAGCTGGAAGGACTCGCGCCGCTTTTCCAGGTGTGCCGTTACCTGCGCCGCCAGGGTGCTTAGCAGCTCGTGTCCTTCGGGGCTCAGCTGGCGCGGCGTGGTGTCGACGACGCACAGGGTACCCAGAGCGTAGCCGTCGTGCGTGACCAGGGGAACGCCAGCGTAGAAGCGAACGCCCAGGCCACCCACGACATCGGGGTTGTCGGCAAAGCGCGGATCGGTCGTGGCGTCTTCCAAAAGCAGCGGCTGGCCCGAGGCCACGGCGTGGGCACAGAACGAGATGTCGCGCGGGGTCTCCGTCGCCGTCAGGCCCTGCTTGGACTTGAACCACTGGCGCTGACTGTCGATGAGCGAGACCAGCGAGATCGGCACCCGCAGCAGCTGCTGCGCCAGTGAGGTCAGCGTGTCGAAGGCTGGCTCAGGGGGCGTATCCAGGATGAAGCAGCTGCGCAGCACGCGCAGGCGCTCTTCCTCGTTAGGAGGAAGGTCTGGAGTCTTCATGACACACCGCTTCCATCGTACCATCCGTCGCTGGCTGGCGGGGTGAGCGGCGGCCGGCGGTGCGACGCCGCAGCAGATGCCGGGAAATTTCGGGGAGATGGGCGGGGGAGCGGCGAGCTTGGAGGAGCGCCTACACGAGACGCTGCGCGCGGGCCAGGGCCCAGGCCGGGAAGTAGCTCTTGTACAGGCGGTAGTCGAGCATGGCCGTGCCGAAGAACACGCCGTTTTGTGCCCCCTCGGGAAAGCCGCCATCGCCGCCCTGCTGCGATTGCAGGAAGGCCACACCGCGCCCAATGGCCGCGCGGCGGTGGTCGTTGTCGTGCAGCCCTGGCGTGTCCAGCTCGCACAGCGCAAGGATGGCCCAGCTGGTCATCACCACCTGCGACTGCGCATGCTCGACGTAGCGCTCGGTCAGGCAGCTGGTGTAGTGCTCGCCCCAGCCGCCATCTTGGCGCTGGTGATCGAGCAGCCAGGCCGCGGCCCGCTGCAGTCGCGGATCACTGGCCGAGACGCCGGTGGCGCGCATCGCTTTGACGACGTGCAGGATGGCGTAGGTGAAGTTGATGCCCCAGAAGCCTGGCCACGATCCGTCGCTGCGCTGGGCTGCCCAGAGCAGGGCCTGGCCGCGAAGGATGGCGTCCCCCACCGCGGTCTGCAGCTGCGCCGGCCAGTCGGCCCCCTGGCGGATGCGCGCCGCAGAGAGGCCGCGCAGCGACGAGGCGGTGCACTCTAGATAGCTGCGCTCGGTCATGCAGCTGCCGTACATCTCAGAGGGGTTGATGCCTTCGAGCAGCCCGCCGGCCCGTCGGCGTTCGTAGGTCCCAAAGCCTCCATCGTCGTTTTGTCGCGACAGCAGAAAGCGCACCGCCGCCTGGCAGCGCTCGGGCGACAGCGGCTGCGGGATGTGCGGCGCGAATTCGTCCTCGGCCTGCAGCAGCGCGACCAGTGCCTCGGCGGTGCAGTCCGACACCGGCCAGCGATGCCGACCATCGGAAAAACACCAGCCCCCGCGCAGCCGATCGCGTCCACCGCGTAGGTGCTCTTCAGACGGCAGATCGTCCATCAGCTGCAGGGAGATTAGGTAGTTGTGGGCTGCGGTGACTGCCGGGGTCAGGGAAGACGCGGAGGCCTCATTCGCCTGCTCGCCGGGGTGTCCTTGCGTGGCGCACAGCGCCTGCAGCGCAAAGGCGGTGTCCCAGGTCTGGCTGCGCGCACCGGCGAAGCGCAGACCCTCGCTCTCGTCGTAGAACGCCCAGGCGCGCTGGGCCGAAAGGCTTGGCTCTAGCTCGCGGTGATGCGGGCTGTGCGCATAAAGCGAAAGACAGTTGAGCAGGCTGTTCACCGGCGAGATGCCCTGATAGCGACTGTTGCGCTGCTCGCTAAGGATGCCGTCGAAGCAGCGGGTGAGCGCGGCGCGGCGCAGCAGGCGCGAGGGCCGTGCCTCGTAGCGATAGAGCAGGTCGTAGGTCGCGCGCAGCGCCGCACTGGGGGCGACAAACAGATCACTCTTCGCGATGTGGTGGCGGTGGGCAGCGAAGTCGATCCCGGCGAACTCCCCGGCCGGCCGCTCGTAAAGCTCGGCGCGCAGCGGGGAGGTGATTGGCCCCAGATCCCCGACGAAGCGTCGCCCGTACAGATAGGCGATGCCCATGTAGATGTAGCGAGTGTGGCAGTAGAAGTTCCAGGGCGAAAACGGCACCTGCGACGGCAGCAGAAACACTTCCGGCGGGAAGGGGTTCACGCCGGCGTAGTCGTATAGACCGCAGAGCGAAAGCCAGAACTTGCCCCAGGTCGGGATGTGCAGCACGCCGCCGGGCTGCGCATGCAGGAAGCGAAGCGCGTCGGCACACAGCGGATCGTCGGCTGGCACGCCAAGCAGGCGCAGCGCGACATAGGCCAAAGTGGTGAAGTAGACGTAGGGCGGCGACTCGCGGTGCATGCCCCAGCCACCGTCGGCGGTGCGGGCCGAGCGGTAGTGCTGAATCATCTGCGCGCGGGTCGTCGCATCCAGGCCGCGACCGCCGGTGATGATCTGCTGCACGATGACGTGCTGCGACAAGATCATCGTGTTCCACACCATCTCGCCTTCCCAGCCGCCGGCCGCATTCTGCAGCGACAGCAGGTGACCCAGGGCAGGGCCCAGGCCCGAGCCAGAACCCACCGTCATCAGGGGCTCGTTGGTCGAGCGCGCGGCGGGCTCGCTGTCGGTCATGATCGAGTTCATTGCACGACTCCCAGCGAGGGCTTGGCGACGACGTTGCGCGTCGCCAGATACTCTTCCCACTTGCGAATGGTGAGCTGCTGAAACAGCGACACCACTGGGCTGAACTCCGCGACCGGCAGATCGCTGTAGCGGTTGTAGCCCTCCTGCTCTAGCTCGACGGCCCAGGCATCCTGATCGATGACCGGCTGGACGAACATGCGCTTGGCCACTTTCAGCACGCCATCCAAAAGCCAGGGCGGCATGGTCAGCGGCAGAAACGGCAGCTTCAGCGACTTGAAGTAGAAGATGAAGAAGCCGTGCGTGGTCTGTTCATCCTGCGGCAAAAGGAAGCAGTACGACTTGATCTTGTCGTCGGTGTTTGACCACTGGAAGGGATACTCGAAGCACAGATCCATGTGGTTGGCGTTGACCTTCTTTTCATCGACGAAGCGACGGAAGATGCGGCCGGCCCCAACCTTGGTGTTGTAGCTGACATCGACGCGATCGCCGACGGCCTCGTAGTGCGTCAGCTTGGGATCCCAGAACGGTCGGTGATCGCGGTGCAGATAGCCGTGCGTGAAGTCGCAGATGTTCTCCATCAGCATGGTGTGGTGCGCTTTCCACACGCCGTCGAGGAGGATGACGCCCCAGCGATCGCGACCTTCTAGCTCGGGGATCTCGGGCAGCTTGCGCTGACTCGCCAGCGCAGGATCGCCGGGGAAGACCCAGATGTGGCCGTAGCGCTCTTGCACCGGGAACGAGGGCACGCCGAGCTTGGGAAACGGCTTGCCGAATAGCTCGTGCGGGATGGCCGTGACCTTGCCGTCGCAGTCGTATTCCCAGCCGTGGTACTGGCAGACTAGGTTGCAGCCCTTGACCTCGCCCTGCGAGAGCTTTAGCTGACGATGGGCGCAGCGATCTTCCAGCGCCCGCACCGTGCCTTGGGCATCGCGATACACCGCAATCGGGCGGCCCCAGAAGCGCGTCCCCATCACCTGGCCGCGCTTCAAGTTGCGCGAGTGCGCGACGGGATACCAGTAGTCGGGGTGTAGCCCCGCGGCCCGCGCTTTCTGGCGACGATTGCGTGCCTCAAGGAAGCCCGGCGGCGGGTTGGGCGTCAGCGCGTTTTCATAGCGGAAGGCAGCCATGGCGTGTCCTAGCTTTCGGAGGTGGCAGGAGTGGGGGCGGTCGTCGCCGTCGGCGAGGAAGCGGGATCGGTGTGCGCGACCGGACACCCGCCTTGTGCCTTGGGCGTGGTCTCTGCGGGCTTGCCTGTTTTTGCGTCCATCGCCGCCCAGGTCACACCGCGGCTGGGCACGCTGGTGATGACGCGGCTCTTGCGGCGGCGGTAGCGCACCAGGCAGGGGTGCTTCGGTCCGACGACCATGTTGGTCATGTTGGGCAGCGGATTGCCGTCGACCAGCGACAGCTCGAAGTTGCGCAGGATGTAGTTCATCAGCACTCGCACCTGCAGGAAGCCGAACGACATGCCGACGCAGCGATGCTTGCCGCCGCCAAAAGTAATCAGGCTGTAGTTGACGCGGCGGTGCTCCTCGCGCGGGGGCGCGAAGCGGTCGGGATCGAAGCGCTCGGGATCGTGCCAGACCTCGGGCAAGCGGTGCGACAGCCACGGCGAGGTCATGGCGATCCAGCCCGCCGGAATCGTCCACTTGCCGTACGAATAGTCGCGCATCACCTTGCGGGCCAGCAGGAAGAACGGCGGGTGCATGCGCTCGGTCTCAAGCGCCAGACGCTCCAGCACCGGCATCGCCTTGATGTCGTCCATCGTCACGCTGTCGCGCTCGCCGAGCACGCGCTCTTGTTCGCGCAGAAGCGGCGGCAGGACATAGGGATTGCGCAGCGCTTCGATGACGCCCCAGGCCGAAAGCGCAGCGCTCGTGTGCTGGCCCCCGAACAGCGCCGCTAGCACCAGACCGGTGATTTCTTCGTCGCTGAGCGCGCGGCCATCCTTGTAGCGGGCTTCGAGCAGGCTCTGCACAAAGTCTTCTTCGACCACGCCCTGCTCACGTCGCTGCTGGGTTACGCGGGCGAACAGCTTGCTGACTTCGATGCGCGCCTTGTCGCGCTTGCGAAGCTGTGGCAGCGGGGCATTGGGCGCGAGGAACGAGATGACGTTCAGGCTCTCTTCCAGCGTGTGATAAAGCGCGGCGAATTCGGTGGTCATGTGATCGCGGAAGTACTTGCCCAGCAGGCAGCGACCGGCCATGAACACCGTCAGCTCATTGGTGGTGGTGTAGATGTCGGCGGTGCCTTCATCGCCCCAGGCGGTGAAGTAGCGATCAAGCTCTTCGTGGAAGAACTGCACGTAGCGCCGCAGCCGCGCTTCGCGTAGGGCAGGGTGCAGGAAGGTGAGCTGTTCGCTCATTAGCTCGGGCTGGACGTCGTAGGCGACGCCGCGCCCAAACACCGGCACGGTGAACTGATAGACCTCGCGCTGGCTCAGCTGATCGTCGGGCGCGCGGAAGTACGCCTCATTGGCGGCTGGCCCAGAAAACATCGCCGCCATCTGCGTCGCCAGCTTCAGCGAAAAGACATCCCCGTGCTGCCGTCGTCCGGCAAGCAGAAGATCAAACGGCCGCAGTCCTAGCTGCAGCGCATGCCCCAGCACGGGCACGTACACCACGCCTTTGCGCAGAAGCGGGGGCGTGTTCGGGGTGTACGCAGGATTGATCTGGTTCATCTAGGCTCTCTTCTTTGTGGGGTCTGTGGCGCCGCTGTCGCGTCGGTGACGCGGCGGGTGGATGCGAAAGTGGACGCTATTGCGCCAGACGTGACGCTTAGGCCGCGCGGTGGATGCTGCCGCGGCGCAGGTGGAACTCATAGGCCTGCTCGCAGGCGGTGCGCAGGCTGCCGGGCTGATAGCCAAGCTCGCTTTTGGCTTTGTGCAGATCGACGTGACGACGAAGCTGCAGGATGCGCACCGCGCCTGGTGTCAGACGCTGCGGAAAGTTCGGCGCAACGCGCGTCAGGATCGGGCTTAGCACCTCGGCCACCGCGGCCATCACCGGCACCGGCAACTTCAAGCGGGGCGGCGGCACCGAGGTGATCTCGTGCCACATCGTCATGATCTCGGGCAGCGTCGAAAACTGCGTCGAAAAGATGTACTTCTCGCCGGGGCGACCGCGCTCCATGGTCAGCAGGTGCCCGGCGACGATGTCATCGGCCGATACGAATTCGACGCCGCCATCGATGTAGGCGCGCAGCCGACGATTGGCGAAGTCGCAGAGTGCCCGCCCCATGCGCGACGGCTTGTAGTCGTAGGGGCCCAAGATGGCGCAGGACACCGCGATGCGCACATCCAGGCCGCGAGCGGCGGCGCGCAGGCACTCGTGCTCGACGAAAGCCTTGCTGGCTTCGTAGGGCATGGTGCGGTGGAAGGGATAAAACGGCGACTCTTCCGTCGAGGGGGCCGACGAGTGATGCTCATCAAAGCCCACCGCCCCCAGGCTGCTGGTGACGACGACGCGCTCGACCGCGTGGCGCGCTGCCGCTTGCAGGACATAGCGCGTGCCGAGGACGTTGGTGTCGTAGATGGCGCGCTTGTGCGCCGCGTCCCCGGACAGCGTCGAGACCAACGCTGCCGTGTGATAGATGCGCGAGCAGCCGGCCACCGCCCGCACAACCGAGCTCTCGTCTCGTAGATCGCCGCTCACCTGCTCGATCGGCAGGCCCGCTAGGCACGCATTGTCGCTGCCCGGCCGAAGCAGGACGCGCACTTCATGCCGCTCGGCCAGCAAGCGATGCAGGAGGTTGCAACCGAGGTGGCCAGTGGCCCCAGTAAGAAGGAGTTTGCCCATGTGCTATGTCGATAACCTGTGTCTATATAGCACGCTCCCCCCGGGGCGGGAGGCAGACTTGCTGCCTAGGCGTCGATCGGCGGGGGCTCCGCCGGGCGTCTGCGACAGAAACGCGACAAACGCAAGAATTACCGCGCTCCCCCGGCGGCGACTTTCAACTCTGTTCGATCTCGCACAATTAGCCAGTGCGAATGTTCAAAATCGCACTATTTATGACGATACAGAGCCGCGGCTGGCATTGTCAGATATGTAGATATCCAAAAGCGCACGCTGCAGCGTCTCGGCGGCTGAGTAGGGGTCGATGCGTCGCTGCTCGACGTCTTCCACCAGGGCGGCGTGGCTCTCCAGCGCGCGATCGGCAAGCTGGCCAAGCTGATCGAACAGGGCGTCGCGCAGATCACGGCGGGCGCGGTGGGCGCGGCGCAGGGCAGCGACGCTGCGGTGGGCGGTCTGGTGACGGGCAATGGCGGCGGCTAGCTCGTCGATACCGTCGGCGCGCGTCGCCACAGTGCGCACGATCTCAACCTCGCCGCGCGGCGCTTCGGGGGGAAGCTCAACGTCGCGGGCGCGCAGCTCAAGCATGGTCTTGAGGTCGCGGACGATGCGCTCGGTACCCTCGCGATCGGCTTTGTTGACGCACAGGACGTCAGCGATCTCCAGGATGCCGGCCTTGAGCGCCTGCACCTCGTCGCCGAGACCCGGCACGGTGACGACGACTTTGGTATCGGCTTGGGCCACGACATCGACCTCGCCCTGACCGACCCCGACGGTCTCGATGAGGATGATGTCAAAGCCGACCGCATCGAGCACCGCGACCACTTCCCCTGTCGAGCGCGAAAGTCCACCGAGGTGCCCGCGCGAGGCCAGCGAGCGAATGAAGACACCGGGATCGAGCGCGTGTCGCTGCATGCGGATACGATCGCCCAGGATGGCGCCGCCGGAGAATGGGCTCGACGGATCGATGGCCACGACGCCGACCCGCAGACTGGCCTTGCGATAGTGTGCGATCAGGCAATCGACGACGGTCGACTTGCCGGCTCCGGGGTTGCCGGTGATGCCGATGATGAAGGCGCGACCGGTGTGCGGCCAGAGCTGTCGCAGCACGGCGCGGGCCAGCGGCTGTCGATCATCCAGGTCGCGGATCAGCCGCGCGCAGAGGCGCAGATCACCCGCCCGTACCGTCGCAGCAATCCGCTCGGCGCGATCGCCCCCCACACTACTTTGCAGACTCATGCCGGCCTGCGTATCGCGGACCGACCGCCGCTGTCAATTGGACGATAGCGGGCGCGCCGTGCGCAGCGCAGGCAGGGCCGTGCTGGCCAATGCGGCCCCCTGGACGACGAGAAAACCCACCCAGACCAGACGCAGCGAGTCGGGCATGACCAGGCCCAGGGGAACTAGCGCCAGCAGTCGCAGCCCTTCGTACAGCCAGATGCTGCGGCGTCCCTCGACAACTTGCGCCCAGCTCCACAGCGCCCACACGACGTGGCTGCAGGTTGCGACGCGCAGCCACAGCGGAAAACGACCGCTCCACTGCAGGAAGATGACGCCGGCGGCGAGCGCCGTGACGAACACAAAGAGGGCATAGGCGTTGAGCGGGCGTGGGGTGTTGACCTCGAACTTGTGCTGGGTCTCGCGCTTCACCTCGGGGATCTCGACGGGGCCGCCAAGATCTGCGGGGCGCCACTCGGGCGGCATCAGCCACACCAGCACCTTGTCGCGCAGTCGCGTCGTGGCTCGCGACATCTGCCACAGGCGCTGCCACTCGGCCAGATTGGCCCAGATGGCATCGAAGCTGGCAAGCGGCTTCACCGTCCCGTAGACCGGCTCGCCGACCTCGGGCTGAAACGTGCCCAACAGCCGATCCCAGATGATGAAGATGCCGGCGTGGTTCCGGTCGAGATAGCGCGGGTCGATGCCGTGGTGCACGCGATGGTGCGACGGCGTGTTGAAGATCCACTCCAGCGGGCCCAGGCGGTTGATGAGCCGCGTGTGAATCCAGAACTGATACAGGATGTTGAACGTGTGCATCGTCAGCCACATCACCAGCGGGAAGCCGAGCAGCGCGACTGGCAGGTAGAACACGAAGGAGGTCAGGCCGGTGAGCCCGCTCTGCCGCAGTGCCGTCGAGAGGTTGTATTCCTCGCTCTGGTGATGCACGGCGTGGCTGGCCCACAGGAAGTTCACTCGGTGGCTGGCCCAGTGATAGAGGTAGTAGCAAAAGTCGTCGAGGAACAAGAGCGCCACCCAGGCGAGGGGCGAGCGCATCGAGATCTCGAACAAGCCGAAGTGGCCCTGCACGAAGCGATAGACCATCAGGCCGCCGATCGAGATGAAGCCGAGGAGGACCTGCTGGCTGATGCCGCAGCTGAGGCTGGTCAGCGTGTCGTGCAGGTGATACTGCAGCTCGGGTCGCCGACGGGAAAACCAGAGCTCAAGCAGGATGCACACCAGGAACACTGGGAGAGCCAGGACGATGTAGCGACTATCCATGGGGTCTGTCCGTTTCTGTGAAACGAGCGTTGTGCTGACTGCGAGCCTCTCTCTATTATGGCGCCGCCATGGCCCCTGCGATCTCGCCTTCTTCCGCGCTGGCCGCTCAGCAATCAGCGGCGATGCTGTCGGCCCCCATGCTGTCGGCCCCCATGCTGTCGGGCCCGACCTTGGCTGCCCCGACTCTGTCGGCCAGGTCAGCGGATCCGCTGACCTACGCGCAGGAGATCGCGCCGCTGTGGACGCAGCCGTTTGCCCAGCTTTTGCTGTCACAGGTCCCGACGTTGGGCAAGAGCACGGTGCTGGATGTGATGTGCCGGGCCGGTGAGGCCGGTCTGGCCCTCGTTCGACGCAGCCCGCAGACGCGACTGGTGGCGATCGATCCCTCCTCGGCGCTCCTGGGTTTGGCGCGGCAGAGCGCGGGATCGTTGCTTGGGCGACGGGTGTTCCTGCGCGCGGAGCCGGGCCAGCCGAAGCTGCCTTTCGACAGCGAGGTCTATGATCTCGTGCTCTCGAACCTGGGGCTGCTCGACGTCGCTGATCCGCGGCGATTTCTGCGCGAGCTTCTCCGCGTTGCCAAGCCGGGGGCCTCGGTGTTGGCGACGGTGCCGCTGCGCGACAGCTTTGCAGAATTTCATGATCTGCTGGGTCGAGCGGTCGGTCACCGTCCGCGCGAAGCGGCACTGCTTGAACAGGGGAGGAACAGCCTGCCCGACGCGCTCACGCTGTATTCCTGGGCGCTGGAAGCAGGGCTTGAAGACGTGGCCATCGTGACGCAGCCGTTTTCGCTGCTGTTTGCGGGCGGTCCGGACTTCTTCTTTTCGCCGCTCATCGCCCGCGGTCCGCTCTCTGTCTGGTTGCCGGCGTTTGGCGAGCGCGATGAGGAGAGGCAGGCCGTCTTCACTGAGCTCTGCGGAGCCATCGATCGCGTTGCGGGGGGCGATGCAGCTGGCTCATCTGGCGCAAGCTTCGTCGTGACGATTCGTGCCGCCTGCCTGCGGGCCCGCCGTGCGCCGCCGCCGCCACCCCTGAGCTTCGACGACGATCCCGAGCATGCGCCGACGCGCCCGGGCGGGTTTTAGATGTACCGCGCTGGCCGGCTGCAACCGGCAGACCGAGCCTGGCTTACTTCTTGATGCGGCGGAAGACCTTGCCGAGCGCCGAGATGGTCTTGCCCAGCTGATCCGCTCCGCTGCGATCGGCGGCCGCGAACAGCATATTGCCGCGTCGGAGAACAACCGCAGTCGCCGCTTCGCCCACCCAGGTCTCGGCAGATGCCTGCCCCAGGGCCGCAGCATCCGAGCTGCTGTATTCGCAGATCAGCGCTGCCATCTGATCGATGCTACCCGTCTGGCACTTCTTTGCGCCCAGCGCTCCAGCATCGGTGTCGTTGAACGCCGAGACCGCATGGCCGTTGTCTTTGAACGCCGCGAGCTCACCAGCGACGCCTGACTTGCCACAGCCACTCAGCAGAGCGACCAGGCCCAAAACGAGCGGCGTGACCCCGCCACGCCCGATGGCGACCGGCCGGCGGCAGGGAGCGGGAGGAGGGGTGAGTGTCTTGTGCATGCGGGGTTATTTTCGCCGATTTTTCGCACCCCGGCAGCAACAATTCCTGCGACGGAGCGCGGCGAGCCGCCCGCAAATTCTTGCCTTCGAAAGCCCCGTGCCGCGGTTTTCATCGTATGAACTAGGCATGAGCAAGCAGCGAAAGCACCCGGCGCGTGGCGTCGGCCACAGTGGTGCAAACCAGGACCCGGATGCGCCATTTGTCATTGATGAAGCCCGCGGCGATGTGGGCGAGGGCCAGGGGCCGCGCGTCCTCCGCCTCGAACGGCTGTTTTTCGAGGAGCTGGACCGCCTGTTCCGACTGGAAGTGAGCGATCCGCGCTTGGCCAGTCTGGCGATCGCGCGAGTGCAGCTCAGCCCGGATCTGCGCAACGCGAAGATTTACTACGCCCGCCGCGACGCTGTTCCGGGGCGGCCGGCCGGCCTAACCCCCGGCGCCGCTCGTGTGCACGAAGAGGCTCAGATGAAGACCATCCACGACGGGCTGGTGCGCGTGACGCCGTTTCTCCGGGCCAGGCTCTCCGACGTGGTGCAGATGAAGCGACTGCCCGACCTGCACTTCCACCGCGACCGCGACGCCGAGGCTGCCCTGCGCGCCACGCAGCACTTTGTCGCGCCGGCGGCGAGCCGTAGCTGACCTAAGCTTCCGTCCGCTCGCCTTGCTTCCCTTCAGCCTCGCCCATGGGCTCGACGAAATACGGCCCCAGCACCAGCGCATCCATCCCCGTCTTTTCAAAGCAGCGCAGCGCGTCCATCGGCGTGCAGACGATGGGCTCGTGCTCGTTGAACGAGGTGTTAAGCAGGATGGGGACGCCGGTCTGTCGCTCAAACTCGCTGAGCAGCTGATGAAAGAGGGGAGAGCTGTCGGCGGACACGGTCTGCAGCCGCCCAGTCCCGTCGTGGTGAGTAATTGCCGGGACCTGCGAGCGCCGCTTAGGTCGCACGCGATCGACGAGCAGCATGACCGGCGAGGGCGTTCCTCGCTCGAACCAGTCACTCACCCGCTCAAGGAGCACAGCCGGTGCGAAGGGGCGGAAGGGCTCACGGTGCTTGATGCGGCGGTTGAGGAGGTCCTTCATGTCCGGGCGTCGGGGGTCGCACAGAATGCTGCGATGCCCGAGGGCGCGCGGGCCGAACTCCATGGCTCCGGTAAACCAGCCCAGCACGGCTCCGCTCGCAATCGCGCGTGCCGCCAGTGCGCAGCGGGCCTCGTTGTCTAGCTGGCGGATTCGCAGGGGCAGCCGGCTCGACTGGCCAAATTCCGCCAGCGCTTGCGCGCAGGCTACTTCGTCAAAGGCGGGGCCAGTGTAGGCATGACGCATGACGAAGCGACGCGGCTGCTGCAAGAGCTGATGCTCGACCCACAAGGCTGCGCCGATAGCTGTGCCGTTGTCGCCAGCTGCGGGCTGGATGTAGAGGTCGCGGAAGTCGGTCTGTTCGAGGATGGCCGCGTTGGCTACGCAGTTCAGCGCCACGCCTCCTGCCAAGCCCAGCGCCTTCATTCCGGTATGACGCTGCAGTTGACGGCAGATGTGAACCACGGACTCGGTGAGAAGGGCCTGCAGGCTGGCTGCGACGTCGCAGAAGTAGGGCTGGTCTTCGACGCCTGGTCCAGGGGGGCGTGGGCTACCCAGCAGGTCGCAGAGCGCAGGCGAAAACAGCAGCCCAAGCTGGGGCGTCTGGTCGTCGAAGGTCATGTCGACGCCCTGCCGATGGTGCCGGAAGTAGCGCAGGTCCAAAGCGAAGCTGCCGTCGTCATGCAGCGCGATAAGCCGACGCAGCCGCGGCAGCAGCGTGGGCTGGCCGTACGCTGAGAGGCCCATCACCTTGCCCTCGTCCCCATATTTGCGAAAACCCAGCCACTGGCTGACAGCGGTATAGAGCACACCGAGGGAGTGCGGAAACGTCACGCTGCCCTCGACCTGCATCGTTCGATCCTGGCCCGTGCCCCACATCGCTGAGGCAAAGTCACCAAAACCGTCGAGCGAGAGCACCGCAGCCCGCTCAAACTCCGACGCGAAGAATGCGCTCGCGAGGTGGGCGCGGTGGTGTTCGACGGCATGAAAGCGGGCCTGCGGAAGCGGTTGTCCAAGCGCCTGCTGTAGATCTTGGTCGATGCGGCTGAGGCGTTGGCGATTGTCCCATCGCTGGGCCAGCGCCGATAGGAACTGCGCCCGTTCACTGGCGGGGCCGGCCAGGCTCAGGACGGTGCGCTGTGCTGCGAAGAGCGCTTTTTTG
The DNA here is from genome assembly GCA_937952145.1 of uncultured Myxococcales bacterium. Lineage (GTDB taxonomy): Bacteria > Myxococcota_A > Polyangia > Palsa-1104 > JAEUJZ01 > JAEUJZ01. The sequence continues at coordinate 21,129 of CALFYE010000198.1, read as the reverse complement.
AGCACCTGGGCTCGACCATCGCGCGAGATCGCGACATGGTTGATGGCTCCGGCATCGACGCCGGATAGCGTCAGACAGTTCTGGATCGCCAGTGCGGGAAAGCCGCCGCAGTGTTTACGTCGGTTGAGTCGCTCTTCTTCGATTGCGAAGACAAGCTCGCCCCCCCGGAAGAGGGCTGCCGCGGCGTCTGCGTGATAGGCATTGAGGCCCAGCGTGATCCGGCTCATCGCAGCGCACGATGGTACACGCGGGGCGGCTGCGAAACGTCTGAATCTTGGGGCGAGGAAGCGGGGCGGGGGGAATGGCGAGGGAGGACACGCTGCCAGCGTATCGCCGGCAGCTGAGCGGTCGGCTGCGATGTCTACGGTTCGATGAAACCCTTCAGCTCGCGAGCCTCCGTCGTGTGGCGCAGCTTGCGTAGGGCCTGCACCTCAAGCTGGCGAATCCGCTCGCGCGAGAGGCCGAAGCTCTGGCCAATCTCTTCAAGCGTGCGGTCGGACTCCTGTTCAATGCCGTAGCGCATCCGCAGGATCTTGCGCTCGCGTGGGTTCAGGCTCTTTAGGATCTGCCGCGTGTGGTAGACGAGAGCCGCCTCCACCAGCGACTCGGTAGCGGAGCGCCCGGCTGGATCTTCGATCATGTCGCCCAGGTTGCTGCCCTCGCGGACCGGGCTCGGCGAGTCGAGAGAAACCGGCTCGCGCGAAGCAGCTTTGAGCACTTGGCGCACTTTGAGCACCGGTACACCACTGCGCTCAGATAGCTCCTCGGGCGTCGGTTCGCGACCCAGCGTGCGTGACAGCTCGTATGAGATGCGGAACAGCTTGCGAGCCGTCTCAAAGACGTGGACCGGGATACGGATGGTGCGCGACTGGTCGAAGATACCGCGGGTGATCGCTTGGCGAATCCACCACGTGGCGTACGTCGAGAATTTGTAGCCGCGCTGATACTCGAACTTGTCCACCGCGCGCATCAAACCGAGGTTGCCCTCCTGGATTAGATCCAGGAACTGCATGCCGTGGTTGGTGTACTTCTTGGCGATCGAGACGACCAGACGGAGGTTGGCTTCGAGAAGCTCGTTGCGCGCTTGGCCAGCGAGTCGCTCACCATCCTCTAGATCTCCGGCCACTGCCACCAGGGAGGCCGCGTCCATGCCGGACTCGTGCTCGACAGCGGTGAGCACATCGAGAGCGAGCTTGGCCTCACTGGCCATGGCCAGAAGCTCCTCTTCGCGGAGACCGAGCTTACGCAGGAGAGAGCGCTTGCGCGTCTCCGACTGGCTGAGCTCCTGGATGCTCTGCGGCAGCTCTGCGGCTGGCGTCCCTGAGCGCTCCTCAATGTTATGCAGCGTGCCTCGGGCCTGCTGTGCTCGCGCAGCCAGACCCTTTACGCGTTCGGCGAGGATGTCGATCTGCTTCTGATGAATCTTCATCGACGACACGACATCAATAAGCGCCTGATGGTGCTCGGCCAGTCGGGTATCTAGGCTCTTGCGCTGCGCTGCGCTGATGGCCTTGCGAGCGACGAGCGGCCTACGGAGGCGATGCCATGAACGATAGTGACCCCGCGCTGCCTCTAGCATCGCCAGTGTCCGGTCGAGGTAAGCCGTCTCGTCGACCTCCTCAGACTCTTCGGTCTCGAGATCCGCAACGATGTCACGCAGGCGGACCTTGCCGTTCTGCAGGCCTTCTCTAAACGCCAGCAGGTCTTGCACGGCCGCTGGGCATGAGAGCACCGAAACCAGGATGCGACGCTTTCCTTCCGCCATGCGCTTGCCAAGCGCCACTTCACCTTCGCGGGTGAGAAGTGGCACGGCGCCCAGCTGACGCAGGTATTGGCGTACGGAGTCATTGGAGTCCGCTACTTCCGTCTCGGGTTCAGCTTCCGCCTCGACGGTGGTCTCGAGCTCTTCGGTCTCGTCCGCAACTTCGGAAGGGGCTGCTACAGCAGAGTTGTAACGGTTCATGGTGGTGTCCTGTCATGCGAGCAGAGTCTGCTCACGGGCTGTCTGTCGCTGCTCCGGTGCCAGTCAGCGGACCAGCAGAGTCAGCGCATTGAGACTGCTTTCGGGAGCTGTCTATTCGTCGGTCTGCGCCACCGCAACTACGCGACTTTGCAGGTCATCGACGAGAGTGGGGGCTGCTGCCGCGCCCAACTTTCCCTTACCCAACAAGTCTAATGCCCAGAACATTCCGGGCAACCCAACGGGCAAATTATTGTCAAGTTCGATGCACTACTATCGAGAAACGCGTCAGTTCAGCCGAAGATCTATGGGAATGGAGGGCAGGTGCTGCTCGCTGCGGTGCGATGCCGGAAGGTCGGGTGGGTTACTGACCATCCCGCACTAGCGATAGCGACACGACGGCCAAGGCGGCGATCGATGTAGGCGGCACCAGCCCGGCGATTGTCCTTTGAGAAATCGAGGGGCTGACCGGGGGCGCTGGCTGGGATGGCGACGGCAGGACAATGCCGGTCAACCGGAAACGAGCCGTTGGGCGCTGTAGCAGCGTGAGCTGGCTAGGGGGCAGCAGCCCGGGGTAGAGCGCCAGCTTGCCGATGCCCGGCGGCTGCTCGGGGGAAAGTGGCACCCGGATGCTGCCCTGCGTCGTCACATGCTGGCCTAACCAACGAGCAGTCTGCTGCTCAAGGTCGACAAGATGTACGGGGGTCGGAGCACCGATCGCTCGCAGCAGAAGCCGGGCCGGGTCTCGCGGCGGGGGAAACTCTTCCCAGCCCATGATCAGCAAGCGCTGCTGACTTGAGACAGGAAGTGCCTGCAGGATTCGTTCAAGGATTGCGGGAGAGTCGGCGTTCATGCGGACGGCTTCGCTGAGGTAGCAAAATCATCATAGCGACGAAGGGAACTGCATTCCCAAGAAGAACGGCATGGCCTCGTTCATCAGATCGAGGCTGGGGTCGAGCTGCTTGCCGATGCCCTCAGTGACGGCGATGGCGATGTTCACCATCGTGAAGGTGGCGTTAACCCGAACCCGATAGCGTCGCAGGATCTGCATCATCTCGAAGACCACACGTGCGACCTCGACTTCGCCCAGGCGCTTGCCGTGGTAGCGGTTGACGAAACCTTGCACCGCGCCCCGAAAGCCGGGCAGGTCAGCGATGCTCGGGGACGGCGAGTGTTTGACCATGATGTCAGCCATGGTCTGGCCATCGCCCTGCGCCCACGCCGCGAAGTAGCGCGCGAAAGCCATGCGGTGACTATCGTCAAGCTCGGCGACCAAGCCGAGATCCAGCAGGGCTACTTTCCCAGCCGGGGTCACCAGGATGTTTCCAGGGTGCAGGTCCGCGTGAACGAAGCCGTCGGAGAACACCATCTTAAGCATGATGCGGAAGCCGAGCTGACCCAGCCGACGCGGTTCCAGCCCCGAACGCTGGAAATCGAGGATCTTCACTCCCTCGACGAACTCCATGACCAGCACGCGACGGCTGCACATCGAATCGTACAGGCGAGGCACGATGACCTCGGGTTCGGCTGCGAAGTTCTGGCGAAACCGCTGATTGTTGCGAGCCTCGATTGAAAAGTCGAGCTGCAGCGCGATGGCACGACCAAACTGCTCGACGCTGTCGACCGGTGCCAGCAGCTTGAGCGAGGGAAACCACTCCAAGCAGGAGGCGTACAGGCGCATCACTAGGAGGTCAAAGGTGCAGAGCTCTTCAATGTCGGGACGCCTGACTTTGACGGCCACCCAGTCGCCACCTTGGAGTCGTGCGCGATGCACCTGCGCGACGGATGCAGAAGCGATGGGGACTTGCGAGAACTCGACAAACAGCTGCTCTAGAGGCTGGCCCAGGTCGGCTTCGACCGTCTGGCGGACATGAGCAAACGCGAAGGGGCCGACGTCGTCCTGTAGGCGCTGCAGGGCCGAAATAATGTGTGGCGGCAGGAGGTCGGGGCGAGTCGACATGATCTGGCCGACCTTGATGAAGGTAGCGCCGAGGTCGCGAAACAGGCCAAAGACGCAGTCCCCAAAGAAGCGCTGCCTATCGCTGACCGTCGTGCCGCTCAGCCGGCGGCGGATCCAGCCCAGCGCGTAGATGACCGCCGTGCGTACAAAGAGAAAGAGGATTACACACGCGCGCGCAAGCAGTCGCAGCGTGTGCCGCAGTCGTGACATGCGCGGGATTATAGCGGGCGGGGCGCCGGCAGCGAGGAGTTCCGCGGGCGGCCTGGCTACTCTTCCGGTCCGAACTGGCTGCCGTTGTAATTCAGGCCGTTGCGTCGGCAGAGTTCGATCAGCATTCGTCGATGATCGGGATCGCGCAGGTGGTTGTAGGCACTCGTTGCCAGCTGGCCCTGTCCAGAGCTGCACGCGGCTCCGCCCACGAAGCGCCAGGCCTTGATTGCGTCAGGACCGCCACGACCGGTGACCTGCATCGCCAGCGAGATGGCCTGGTGATGTTGGCCCCGCACGAAGGCTTGCTGCGCTGCCTGTAGCGCTGCCTCTGGCGAGGTCCCGCCGCTGTCGCCGGGGGCCGCGGCAGGTCGTGGCGCAGCTGGCGGAGGGGCGGGGCGAGGTGCTTGGACCTGAGGTCGGGCGGCCGCAATGGGGGCGGCAGCGGGGCGTGCTGCCGGCTTGGGGGCCGTCGGGCGCGGAGGCTGCGCCGAGGCGAGCAGCACCGGCTTGGCTGCCGCCGGGGCCGGCTTGGCCGGGGTTGGCTTGGCTGGAGCGACCTTGGCCACGGCCGGAGGGGGTGTTGCAGTCGGCGGCGCCTTCGGGGCCGGCGCCTTGGCCATCGCAATAGGGGGCGCAGCAGCGGCGGGGGCTGGCTTTTCGGCAACAACGGCCGGGGGGGCGACGACAGCCGGCAGCGGCTTCTTGCCGGGGGCGGCAGTGGGGACGGCGGGCGGTACCTTGGCGGCTGGCGCGGTTGGCGCAGTGGCCACTTGGATGCCGCTCAGCGATTTGGCGGCGGCCGCTTGTTTACCCATCGCCGTCGGGGCAGCCGCCACGACCTTGGCCGCTGGCTCTGGCGGGGTGGGCTTCGCTGGAGCCGCGCTGTTGTCGGCCACCGGGTCCCGAGGTGGCTCGACTGTCGGTCGGCTGTTGGGATCGGGAGGAGGCAGCAAGCTCTCGACGCGAAGCGGTCGGCTTACGGCTACCGTGGGCTGCGTGTTGCCAGGACCCCGGGGGTCACCGACGCTGGGGATGCTGGCTTGTTGATTGCTGCGCTGTCCGCCCCACCAGTACCCAAGGCCCGCACCACCGACGGCAAGCAGCGCCAGTCCAGCCATTGCAAAGAGCTGCCAGCGTCCCTGGTTCGGCGGCGGCGGCATAGGAACCACTGGCGGCATCGAGAGCACCGGCGGTGCGATAACCCCACGCAGCGGATCGATGTCGGGCGGGAACACCGGCGGCGGTACAACTGGCCGCGGGGCCGGCGGGGCTTCTTTGGGCACGGCATCGGCTCGGGCAGGCTGCGCATCCGAGAACAGCAGCGGCGGCATAGCCAGCTGGGGCATCGGGGCTTGGCTATCGGCGGCAGCGGTTGCCAGAGTGCTGGTACGGGCCGCGGTATCGGGGATGGGGGGAGGCGGCGCCGCTGGCGCTGCTGCCGCTGCAGGGGCTCGCCAGCCGCCCGAGTTATTCGATGGCAGGGCCTGGATGGCACCGCTCCGCTCGGAATAACGCTGTCCCTCAGGAGGGAGCGAGTTGCGCGGGCTGACGCCAGGCAACATCGGAGCATCAAAATCGAGCGCGCGACAGAACTCGGCAGCCGATGCGAAACGTTCGCCGGGGCTCACCGATGTGGCTCGCCGGAGGACCGTCTTCAGTGCGGCAGTTACGTCGAGCTGTTCGATAAATGCTGCCCGATCCTGCACCGCTCGACTGGGCAGTTCCTGCCCATAGACGGCGAACAGCGCGCACATGCCAAGCGAGTAGACATCTGAGCGAGCATCGCCTGAGCTCCCGGGGAGCTGCTCCTCGGGCGCGCTGTACATCAGGCGGTCACTGCGGGTCTCGGGATCGGTGACGGCTTCGGCGGGCCACACCGTGCCAAAGTCAGTCAGGCGAGCGTGGCCGGTGCTGTCGAACAGGATGTTGCTTGGCTTGATGTTGCGATGCAGAACGCGTCGCTCGTGGGCGTACTGCAGGCCCGCTCCGAGGCGCTGCAGGACGCGCATGATGTGCACCCGCGAGAGCTTGCCGCCGTGCACCCACTGCCGCAGGTTGCCGCCGGACAAACACTCCATGACCACGTAGTGGATCTCGTTTTCTTCGCGTGGCTTGTTGAGCACCCCGACGATGGCGGGGTGTGAGAGCGCTGCCATTTGATGAGCGCTGCGCCAAAACACCTCCAGCACCGGCGGCTTCTCTGCGGCCGGGCCGTGCACGAGCTTGAGGGCAACCTGCTCGTCTTTGATGCGGTCGTAGGCGCTCCAGACCACGGCCACCGGGCCGCGGGCAAGCTCGTTGGTCAGGAAGTAGCGGTTGGCCAGCACTAGGCCCACGCCAACCTGCAGCGCGTTCATCGGCGGCTTGAAGTTGGCTGGCTCCTCGCTTGCGCCCGAACCACTGCCGATGGGCTCAGCCGGGCTAGCGGATGCGACCACACTGGCGACCACAGGAGCCTCGGCCCGAGGGGGCTCAGCGATGGGCGGTGTGGCGGACGGGGTCGTGGCATCCTCGGCGGGTCGGGCTTCGCTGGGCGCTGTCAATCCCTTGGCGGCGGAGGCCACGCTGACCAGATCTTGCCGGACGTCCAGTCGACTCGACCACTCGCGCAGCCGCTTGGTGATCTCATGTGAGGCGACGTTGGCCAGCAGGAGCTCGGTCTTTTCCGGACGCGACATCCCGGGCACAAACTTTTCTGCGACGTGTGGGAAGAAGCTGGCGCAGAACGAGTCGAGCTCAGCCGAGAGCATGAGCTTGTCGTCGAGCGTCCGGCGGAGCTCCACCAGCTTGCGAGCGTCCTGCCCCAGCTCCGAGCTCTGGCGAGCTTTTTCGGCTCGCACCGCCGCCAGCTGGTTGGTCATCTCTTTGACAGGATCTTCGACCCAGGTCGACTCTTCTTCCTGCGAGTGATCGATCTGGACTACGACCTCCGACGACTGCGCCGAGCTGGGCGGGCTAGCCTCCGGGGCTGGCTTGGCCGACGGCTCAGTCGATCCAAGGGTCAGCACTGGCACAACCGGGGCCGCACCCGCGGGTAGGCCGAGGAAGTCGGCTGAAGACTCGGCTTGCATGTCGATCAGCGCCGGCAGCGCTTCGACGGAGCCCGAGAGGTTCACCGGCGCGGGGCGTGGTGGCTCGGGCAGCCCCAAGAGCGCGGAGGGGGGCTCGGGCAGGGCTTCCGCTTCCGGCGGGACGAGGGCATATGGGCTGACGTCGCGCTGTGGCGTCACGCGCGAGGCGTCTGCTAAGCGAAGCAGGAGCGAGTGTTCACGTCGGGCCTCACTCGGTGGCTCTATGTGCACTTCGGGGGTGCGCTGCGACGGAGCAGCCTCAGCACTAGCCGCCGTCTTGAGTTCCTGCTGCAGCCGGCGCAGATCCAGCGGACCCGCCGGACCGAAGACACGCTCGTAGATTGGGCTGGCGAAGGGATTCTCGGGTTCGCTGATGCCCAGTGCGCACAGCTCGGCCAGTGTCTTGCCGTCGGGTGCGGTGCCCAGGATGAACTGCTGAAACGCAGCCAGCCGCGGCAGATCTTCCTTCAGGGTCTGATATATCGAGGCAAAAAATGGAATCTTGTCGGCTTGGTTGACCAATCGGTCAACGACGCGCTCGACGTCGCCAATGCCGATGGCGCTCCGGGATTGGCTGGCCTCCGACCACAGGCCGTGCAGCACCAGCTGGCACAAGTGCACATGGCCACCGGTCTGCTGAAAAAGCAGATGGCTGACCTGGGCGTCGACGGGAACCTGCGCGGTCTCGAGGTCCCACGACAGCTTTTCGACCTGCTTGGCTGACAGCTTCGGCACGGTGATGGCGCCGCTGGCAAACGGTGTGGCCAGTGCACTCGGCATCAGCTGCTCAGGCTGCACCGAGCCGGCCAGCACTACCTGCAGGCGGCTATACAGCGTGTTTTCGGTGCGGACGTTGTAAAGAAAGCGCAGCTTGCCAAACAGCTGATCGCGGAACGGGGCGCGCGCCAGCGCCTGTACCTCGTCGAGGAACAGGACGAGCCGCTGCGGGAAGGTTCCCAGCCAGGCAAGGATGGTGTCTTCCGGTGCGTCGGTCCGAATGACCTGCTTGTCGAGGGCGGTGTCCTGCGCCACGGTCTCAAGCAGGCGGCCGATAAACGTAGGATAGTCGGTGAGCGGCAGCCGCGAGACATCGACGCGGGTGCAGCAGTACTGCCCCGGCGACAGGCTGTCCATGCAGTGGATGATCAGGCTCGACTTGCCACTGCAGCGCGGCCCGTAGAGAAACAGGTAGCGCTGGTTGTCGGTCAGCTCGCGTCGCAGCTTGATGTCTGCGTCGCGTTCGACGTAAGCGCGCCCCTCCTGGTTGCCGACGATCCAGTATGGATTCTTGGCGGTCACGACAGCACTCCCCAGCGAAAGTGCACGCTCTTACGAGCGCTTAGGGCGCAGAGATCAGAATGCGGCATAAAACTAGATTACCTAGGGACTGCGCTGTTTTTCAAGCCTCGCCTCGTCGGATGGGCGGGAGCTTGGGGCGGCGGCGGTTGGCTTCTGCGCGGGCAGACCACAGGGAGCTGGGTGGGCATTCGTGAGCCCGGGTAGGGGCCAGCCGTGCGGTCTGCTGCGCTGACCGACATCGGTTGCAAAGAGGGTCTAGGTGCGCCTGACGGGAGCCTGCGACCGCTGCCGCGGGCTGGTGCGGCGACGTGATAACGTCGGCCAGTGGCGGATTCGCATGGTGGTGATTCCCGGGCACGACCGGGTGCAAGAGGCGGGAAGCGGACGCGTAGCCAGGCGCGGTCCTCTGCCGAGGTAGGTGCTCAGGATGCGGCAGCTAGCAGCCCGGGCGAGACGCTGGGCGATCGCGAGGCGCCGCAGCGCGCCGGAAGCTGCGCCTCGCTGGCGGAGTTAGCGGCTCTGATTCCTACCTGTGGTGCCTGTCCGCGGCTGCGTCGCTACTGCGTCGATGTCGCCGCCAACAAGGTCAAGCGCTATGCCGGCTGGGACTATCACGGCCGACCCGTCCCGGGTTTTGGCGACCCGAGTGCCCGGCTGCTCATCGTTGGTCTTGCCCCGGCTGCGCACGGCGCGAACCGCACCGGTCGGCTGTTCACCGGCGACCGCAGCGGTGATTTTCTGTTCGCCGGTCTCCATCGCGTCGGCCTCGCCTCGCAGGCTGAATCAGCGGGCCGCAGCGATGGCCTGGTCCTAAACGGGGTCTACATCAGCGTCGCTGGTCGCTGCGCGCCGCCGGCAAACCGTCCGAGCCCCGCTGAGCTAGATCGCTGCCTGGCATTCTTGCGGCGGGAGCTGCAGCTCTTGCCCGAGGTGCGCGTGGTGATTGCGCTGGGTGGGCTCGCTCACGCCGCGGTGGGGGCGGTCCTGGCCGGCGAGCGACGACCGTTTTCCCATGCGGCAGAGCACCCACTTCCCGATGGGCGAGTCCTCCTCGACTGCTACCACGTCTCGCAGCAGAACACGTTCACCGGGCGCTTGACGCCCGCCATGCTGGACGTCGTCCTTTCGCGAGCTGCGCGGCTTTCGGGGCTATCGAGCGAGCCAGGCTAGGCCGCTTGCCGGCGGTCGGCCGCGATTCGGCCGTCGACAATTTCGATCTGGCGACCGGTGCGCTCGGCAAGCTTGTGATCGTGTGTGACCAGCACCACTGTCACTCCATCGTGGTGAAGCTCCTCGAACAGCGAGACGATCTCTGCACCGGTGCGCTGGTCCAGGTTGCCGGTCGGCTCATCGGCCAGCAGCAGGACGGGCCGATTGACCAGCGCCCGCGCAATGGCGACGCGCTGTCGCTGCCCGCCCGAGAGCTGATCCGGACGATGCTCGGTGCGCGCCGATAGACCGACTCGTCCCAGGGCCTGCAGCGCCGCCTCTCTGCGCTCTTGGCGGCTGCGTCCCGAGTAGAGCAGCGGCAGCGCGACATTTTCTACGGCGGTGGCGCGGGGCAGCAGGTTGAAGCTCTGAAACACAAAGCCGATCTTGTGGTTGCGGACCTCGGCCAGCTCGTCATCGGATAGATCTTGGACCTCGTCGCCATCCAGCAAGTACTGGCCGGCGGTGGGGGTATCCAAGCCGCCGAGGATGTTCATCAGCGTCGACTTGCCCGAGCCCGAGGGACCGACGATGGCCAGATACTCGCCGCGCCGGATCTGCAGGTCGACCCCGCGCAGCGCCTCGACCAGCTCGTCGCCCAGCTGAAAGGAGCGTCGCAGGCCGCGCACCTCGATGACCGGGGGCGGGGCGGCCATGGGCTTACTTTGCTCCCTCGGCCTGCGCCCGCGCCGCACCCGTGGTCGCGCTGTCCGCCGTCGCCGCACCCGAGCCCAACGCTGAATCGATCCGCACCGTTGCCCCGTCTTCCAGGCCTTTTTCATTCAGCGAGGTGACGACCAGGGTGTCGGCTGAGAGACCCGAGGTGATCTCGGTGCGATCCCAGTTGGCCAAGCCGATTTCTACGGGCTGACGATGCACGCGATACGCCGCTCCCTGCGGGCTTAGCCGGTACACGAAGCGCGATACACCGCGACCCACGATGACGTTGCTGGGGACCGCGAGGACCTGCTGTTTCTCGGCCACCAAAATCTCGACATTCGCTGACATGCCGGGCCGCAGGCCGCCAGCCCGCGCGGCGCGCAGATCTTCGACCTCGACTTCGACGGTGAGCGAGCGAGATCCTTTGAGATCGCGCTTGATGATGGGATCGACACGCGCCACGCGGCCGGCAATGGTGCGGCCGGGGAGGGCATCGAGGTGTAGCTCCGCGCTCTGCCCCACGAGTACCCGCACGGCATCGGCTTCGTCGACGACCGCATCGACATGCAGCCGGGTGTCATCGACGATTTGGAACACCGGCACCCCCGGAGACAGGCTGTCACCGGGGTTCGCCGCCACCTCGGTGAGGACGCCATCAAACGGGGCTGCAAGCTCGCAGCGACTGCGCTGGACCCGCGCTAGCTGTAGCGCAGCTAAGGCTTGCGCCTTCTGCCCTTCGGCCGCGCGCAGCGCACTCTCTCCCTCCTGTACTGCGGAGCGGGCATCCTCGCTGATTTGCAGCGGCCCTGCTCCCGCCTGCGCGAGAAGCTGGGCGCGCGCGGCCTGTCGACGCAGCGTCGCGAAGCGGGCTTCCGCCTGCGCGCGCTGAGCGGTGGCGGCATCGACCGCCGCTTGCGCTTGACGCAGGCGCGCATCGAGGTCCGCGGGATCGAGCTGGACGATAATGGCGTTGCGCGCCACGCGAGCGCCGCGCTGATGATTTACGGCCAGCACGCGGCCGGCTAGCTCGCTGCGAATGGTTGCGTGCATGACCGGCGTCACCTCACCGGCGCTCGCCGATGAGACCACATCGCGCACTCCCCCGAGGACGACGCGGGCCACGCGGACGCTAGGCAGTCGGCGAGGCCACCACTTGACCGCCCCCGCCCCGCCGCTGATGACCAGCACCGCGACGACTACCCGCAGCGCGCGTGTCGAGGCCCGGGGCGCCGATGACTTTGCAGTCATCTCAGCGCGCCTTTCCTTGCGTCGAGGACCCGCGTTCCGGCAGGATGTTGCGAGCAACTGTGAAGGAGGATGCCATGCGCGGCGATGCTATCACGAAGAGTGCGGCCGTGTGGGTGGGGGTGTTCGGGCTTTGGGTTGTGCTTTCGGGCTGCCAACCACCGGACTATGAGGCGGGGGCCTCGACGGCAGCGGGGGATGGGCGGCTGGCGCTCTCCTGGACGCTCAACGGCGTCACGCTGACCCCGGACAGCTGCCAGAAGGAACGCATCAGCTCGATCAATCTCCTTGTCCTAAGTGACTACGACCCGAACCAGAACATCGAGTTCGTCAACGTCACCTGCGGCCTGAATCGCTTCTCGATGACCATGGCGCCGAGCGGTCCGGTGCGGGTCTTTGTCGATGCGGTATCCGACCTGGGCAGTGGCAAGACTTGCCGACGCTACAGCGGCCAGGCCTCGACCTATGCCACGGCACAGTTTCCCGCCATGCCCGTGCCGGTACCGCTGCGGGCCGTGACCGGCTGTCCCTAACCGAACGTCGCAGGGGGCGAGGCATGGGTCGAATCGCAAGTCTCTCGGTGCTCATCGTCCTGGCTCTGCTTCCGCTGTGGGGAGCGCGCGCCGCGGCAACACCTGCGGCTCCGGCCGGGAACACCGCTGTCGCAGCGGGGACGCCACAGGTCACGCTACCGCTTTCCGAGTTCGAGCGCCTGAGCGGCACCTCCTCGGTGACCGTCGTCGAAAGCCTGCGGGTAAGCGGTGCCTTCGCCGCGCGCGAGCTTCAGCTTCAGATCAGCGGTCGGGGCGCAGGACACTTTCCGCGCGTCGAGTTTTTGCGTGGTAGCTCGGGCCTTTCGATCTTTGGTTGCGACGGAGACGCCATTATCAGCCGCAGCAGCCCCGCCGAAGCGCACGCGATGGGCGGAGCAAGCGACGGCGGATCGACGGCGTTCGAGATCCTGCCGCTGTCCGCGCGGTTTTCCGTCCACTGCCGCTTGGCCCTGGCTAACAGCGACCGCTTGCAGATCGATACGACCCCGGCGGTGCTGTGGCTGGAAGCCCAGGTCAGCGATGGTGAGCTTTCGAGCGTGGGTTCGCTGGAGGGCCTGCGGGATGGCACGCGGCGCTTCCAGCTTGTGCGGGTAGGCGGCGGTACGAGCCCGGTATTGCCCGTGACGGCGACGGCGCGCTATCGCATCAGCCTGCTGCCGGAATCGACGCAGTTTGCCTACCAGATCACCGCCTGGAACCCCAATCGCCAGCACCAAGCGCTGACCGTCTCGCTGCGCAATGGCGAGCACGTGCAGAAAGTCGAAGCCGGTGTGCGATCCGAGCCGCTTGGTAACGGCTACCGCTTCGAGATCCCGCCGGGTGAGCAGACGCTGAGCATCGTCGGTACGCTGGCTACTGGCGACGCAACCCAGGGCAGCTTCCGCCCGCCCATCGCGGCGAGCGTGCACTACATCCTGTGCGAGAGTCACCCGCTGCTGCGGCCGGTGATCAGCCTGCAGGGCGGACAGCGCATCAGTGCGACCGAGACCGGCCTGCAGGCGCAGCATCGTGGAGCGCAGGGTTTCGCGCTGCGCGACAGCGATGTCCTGAGCTGGCGCTCGCAGCGCTTGGAATCGATCCAGGCTACGAGCTTCGCTCTCCCCTTGCTCCGTCACACGTTCTTCCTGTCGGGCGACGGTCAAGTGCTGGGCGAGACGCAGCTGCGGATCGATAACGAAGGCGCTGCGGCCCTGACCATGCCGATGCACGCTGCTCCGAGCTACGCTGCCTTGCAGCAGGCGCCGATCCTGCTCACCCAAGATGACAGCGGCAGCTTGTGGATTCCGCTTTCGGCCGGGGCGCAGGAGGTCCTGGTGCAGCACCGGCAGCAGCTTCGTCGCGCGGCGGGTCTGGGCCTGGCGACGCTGTGGCTGCCCGAGCTGCCGATCGCCGCATCGCAGAATACGGTAGAGCTGCGCTTCGGCCAGGAGTGGATTCCGCTCTACGTCGAGCTCGCGCCGGAGCTGCGCCTGCCCTTCCTGAGCTTCGGCTGGCTTGTCGGCTTCGCGCTGCTGTTCCTGTGGAATGAGCGCTTGCTGGCGCTGCTATCGCTGCGTTTCCGTCGGCGCATCGGGCTGGCCACGGCGTTGAGCCTGGCGGCGCTGATCCTGCCGTGGGCCCTGGCGCTGGTGGTCGTCGGCAACCTGGGACTAAGCGTCGCGCTGGCCATCGCTTGGCTCTCGCGACGGCGCTTCACGCTGTGGACCGCGGTCGGCGCCTTGTGCCTCGGCGGGCTGGTCTTTCTGGGCGGTGCGGTTTGGTTGGTTGGGGCTCGTTCGGCCTCGGCACCCGCCAGTCCTGATGTGGCGTCGGTCGTTGCTCCGCTCAGTGATGTTCGCCTGCGCGAAGACGGAAAGTCCGAGGCCGGCGAGGGCAAGTCACGCGGCAAGGAGTCGAGCTACGAGGGACTGCCCGCCAAGTTCACCCTGCCGTACGGCCATGCCCACAGCACGTTCCATCGCGAGCTTCTTTCGACCTCGCCGGCGCGACCGGTGTACGTGCTGCTGATATCACAGGTCGCTGCCGATCTACTGGGCGCACTGCTCTTTTTCGTGGCGGCGCTCTTGCTATTGGCTCAGCGGCGCCTGCTGTACTTGGGCTTCGTCGATCTTTGGGAGCGGTTCCACAAGCGCCCGGAAGCGACCGCCGGCCGGTCACCTGAGCGATAGGGCAGGGGCTGCGAGTCTAGAAGGCGAGGCGGGCTCCGAAGCGGGCCAAAAGGGGTGCTTGGAAGGCGGTCGGCTGGCCGAAGTTGCCGTTGACGATCGGCGTGCTGCCATCGTCGGCCTTGAGGCGGCGCAGGTCACCTGGCTTGCCGTAAAGGATCGGGCTCACGATCGAGAACGTGTATTCCTCATCAACATTGGTGACTGCCTGCTGGTTGAACAGGTTCACCAGGTCGCCGAACACCGATAGGCGCACTTGCTGGCCCAGCCGCTGCTCGTAGCCGATGTGCAGATCGAACTGCGTGATCGGCGGCGTTCGTCCACCCGAGCCGGGCGGCAGAATCAGCGTCTGGCGACCGCCGTACGCGACGTGGGCACCGAGCACCTGAATCGGCCGGCCCGAGACCGCTGTGAACGTCAGGCTGAAGGTCAGCGCGCCACCGATGCGCGGCAGCGGCTGGACGTAAAAGCCGGTCAGCTTGAAGTTGTGCGGGCGATCGTTGTTCAGCGCGCCATCGCGGTTCGCCGTCAGGTCGATGATGTCGTACTGCGACGAGATGTTGGGATCCAGCTGGTTGACGTAGGGCGAAAACGGTCCCGGGTAGTTGCCGGTCAAGCGCGAGTAGGTGTAGCTGGCCAAGATCGAAAAGCGATTCGACAGCCGCTTGTTGGCGGTCAGCGTGACGGCGTGATAGTCGCGCTTGGGCGTCGGGAACAGCACCATCGCCTTGTAGACGTTCAGCCGATCGCGGGCAAACGTCGCGGCCTGCGCCAGCGCTGGATCAGTGGGCTTGGCCATCGACGCTTGCGCTGCAGCGGCGGCTTCCTGTTCTAGCTGCTGCACGATGCCCGCGTCGGGGGCGACGCCGGGGTTGCCGATGAAGTAGTTATTGCCGCCATCGACCGAGAGGTCTTCGACCACCGTCCCCAGCCAGCGATAGGTGTAGAACGCGCCGAGCACCAGATCCCAGCCGACGTCGTACTGCACACCGGCGACAAGCTCGTCGATGTACTGGCCTTTGAGCCCCGGGGCCACCGGGCCGTACTCACCGCCGGACAGGCGCGGCTCGATGAGGCTACAGGGCGCAGCGCCGGTGCTCTCGGGGACCGGCACGGGGCGGCTGCCCGCGACGTCGGTAAGGGCGCGGCGGGGACAGTTGTTGGCGAAGCCCCGGCCACGCAGGAAGCCTTCTTCGCTGAAGATGCGGTCGTTGAGATCCATGGGCACCGACTGATAGAAGCGCCCATAGTTGACGTAGGCCTTGGACCGTCCGCGGCGGCTGAAGTCGTAGGCTGCCGAGATCCGCGGCGCGACGTTGTCCCACAGGAACATGCGGCGGGTGCCGTCGGTGGCGAACAGCTCTTGCAGCTCCCAGCGCAGGCCGGCGTTGACCACCAGGCCGGGCAGGAACGAGGCGTTCCAGCTATCGCGTAGATAGATGCCCCAGTTGCGCGTCTCGGTCTGGGCGCGGAACTCGGGGAAGCACCAGCGCCCTTCTTGACCCGCGCAGGGCGTGCCGGCGGCGCCGTAGAAGTTCTTGGCGCGCTCTAGCGCGTAGCCGCGGTTGATGCGCAGGCCATCGCCCGTCGCGTCGGTCTCCCAGGTGATGCGGCCGCTGAACGGATCGCTCGAACTGAACTCGGTGCCGGTGAACTTCTTGGTGTTGTCGAGGATGTTGTCTTCGAAGTCGAGCCCAGCCTTGAGGGCATGGCTGCCGAGCGCCGAGAAGTAGCCGGTCAGCGAGGCCTGTAGGCTGTGGCGCTCCATCTTGCGCAGCGGCGTGTACTGGCCAAAACCGGCGCGGGTGTAGTCAGTGACCGGGCAGGGATTGAGCACCTCGCCGCCGGCTAGCTGACGTCGCTGGCACTCGGGAATGTTCTCGAAATCGCCGAGCGAATAGGGGTCGTAAAACGGCGCGCGATAGCGGACCTGCTGGACCCCAGCCGAGACCGGCAGCTCTTGTAGCTGAACGAGGTGTAGGCCGTACAGCACATCGACCTGCAGCTTGCGCTGGAAGAACTTGCCGATATAGCGCAGCGTGCCGTCGTGGTTCTGCGCTGCCCGGGTCAGTGCCTGGGCATCGACATCGCCGGAGTAGGGGTTGGTGCTGCCCGTCGTCGAATAGCCGCTGCCCGATCCGTACTCGTTTCCGAACTGCGGCGAGCCGAGGTAGCTCAGGATGAAGCTGTGGTCGGGGTTGATGTTGATGTTGACCTTGGCGATCCAGTTGAACAGCCGCCGCGTCTCTAGGATCTGGCGCGTTCGATCCGGCACCAGCGTCGTGCGGCGAGCCTGCAGGCGCGGCACCACCGAGAGCTCGGGGTCCGACAGATAGCTCGGATCGCGATAGTCGGGATCGGCCTCGGTGCTCTGCGTGCGGATGCTGCGCGTCGTCAGGTTGGTGGTCAAAGTCGGTGCGAAACCGACGTAGAACCAGACATGGTCCTTGACGATGGGTCCCCCCAGGTCAAAGCCCATGTCGAACTGGCGCAGGATACGGGTCGACGTAGCGATGGCTTCGCCCAGTCGCGCGATCGGCGTGGCGTCGGCTTGGAAGGGCGCGATCGAGCCGAACAGGCTGCCGTGAAATTCGTTGCTGCCGCTCTTGGTGACGATCGAGATGACACCCCCGGTGGCGCGGCCGTACTCCGCCTGGTAGCCGCCGGCGATGACGTTGATCTCTTTGATGAAGTACTGGTGTAGCTGCGTCGAGGGCAGACCGAACGCGAGGTCGGTGGTGTTCAGGCCGTCGATGAGGATGTTGTTTTCGTTACCCACCGAGCCCGAGAACGAGACCCCGACATCGCCGCCGGCCACCCCGCGCGGCGCGACATCGGCCGAGCCGGGAGCCAGGCTGATCACCGACTCAAACGTGCGGCCGCGGACCGCGGTGTTCTGCAGCAGCTCTTGGTTGATCTCGACGCCGGTGCTGGCCGTGGCGGTATCGACGTTGGGAGCGCGCTCGTGAAGCACGATGCGCTCGCCACGACCGCGCTGGGTGGTCATCGCCAGGTTTACCGCCAGCGTCTTGTTCTGGCCGATGCGGATACCGGGGCGCTCGACGACGACGTCGTTGTAGTAGAAGCGCAGCGTATAGCCATCGCCGGGTGGTAGCTGGGTGATGAGATAGCGGCCGAGCTTGTCGCTAACCTCGGTCTGATCACCCTGCATGGCCGGGCCGTTTACGACCACGGTTACCCCTGGCAGGGGCTGACCCGTCTCGCGATTGGTGATCGTTCCCTGGATCTGTCCAAGCTGCAGCTGGGCGCGGGACAGGCTGGGGGCGATAAGCAGGACGCTTGCGGCGGCCGCCCCGAGGGGCAAGCGGCGACAGAGCCGGCGCGGGAGGGGTCGCATCGATGTATCCAAGGGGAGCTCCAAGGGGTCAGGATGGCGGCCGAGTGGCGTCGGGGGAACGCCGAGCAGAGCGACAAAAACGCGGGGCATTCATACCGCAGGTCGCCGCCGGGCTGGGCAAGGATTTCGAGGCAGACGCGGCCCCTCGCTTGCCGGCTTTCGACTGGGCGAGTCGGAGAGCAGCCACGGGATTAGGGAAAACTAGCGATGGCGCTGAGCGAGGTCAGGAGATGAACTTATCCGGGGGCGCAGGGGAACGATCCGCGCTGGTTACGCGACGGAGTGCTGGGGACGGAGGCTGTGCGAGCGAGGACTGGGGGGAGCGAGCGACGGCTGGGCGAGGGCTACTTTTTGGCGTCGCCGCGGTTGGTCAGGCCGCCTTCCGACTGGTTGCGGAGAAGGCGCCGGCTGTCCGTGGCGAGGTGGAAGCCGTAGCTGGAGAAGAAGTCCGAGCGGTCACTGTTGCAGGCCGTCGGCTGGTTTTCAGCGAGGCGACTTGGGCAGGTGCGGCGCACGTATTCAAGGTCGGTCACGGTGCTGCTTGAATCGGCCTGCAGCCAGCGGGTGTGGCGGATGCAGCGGGCGCCGTCTTGGGTCCACTCTGCTTCCATTTCCCAGGAGCTGGGATCGGGCGACTCGATGCCGAGGTTGTCCCAGACGTTGATGGCGGTGCCGTCGCGGGTGTGGGGGACGCCATCGCCGCAGTAGTCGGCCCGCACCATGCGAATGCAGGCCTGATGCCACGACGGGAGCGGCTGCTGCTTGCAGAGGCTGGAGAGACACTCCTGCCGCGTCTTTCCGGGGTGATAGCCCCACAGCGCGCACTTGCCGATGGCGGCGTTGACGCAGGCAAAGGTGAAGCGGCTGGGGTCGGGAGTATTGGCGCCGGTGTCGTCGCTGTAGGTGCCGGCAAGGGCCAGCGCGAGGACGGCCTTGCCGTTCACCTTGTCGCACAGCGGCTCGGCTTTGCCGTTCTTGGCGTTGGGATACGTGACTTCGTACAGATAGGCGCCGGCGGCGGCATCAAAGGTGACGGCCTGGATGGTCAGCTGGACGACCTCGCCGGTGGCTAGGTCGGTCGGGATCGTCGCACCGACCAGGCCAGTCCCGGAATAGAGCAGCTGACCGTTCGCGTCGGCGAGTACAAGTTCGGTGCCGCTGAGGGCGACGGTGGCGCTCAGTTCGGTGCCGTTTACGCGGATGCCGTTTACGCGGATGCCGTTTACGCGGATGCCGTTTACGCGGATGCCGTTGGTGTGTAGGAGAGACGCCTTGTATTCGGCGAGTGAGCTGGTTGCTTCGGCACCGGCATCGGTGCCACAGGCTGGCATCGACGCCGCACCCGCAAGAGCTAACCAACAGCACAAGTTCCGCATGACTCGACCTCGGGAGCGACTAAATGCAAGGACTGGTCCAGGCACGCTCTGCGGCGTGGACCGGTTCGGAGCCCTACTGTGTGCGTCCGGCGGCAGGTGGAGCCGGTGACCAGGACTGTTGGCTTATTCGCTTGCTTCGCCTGGGCCGGGCGGCAGCCCGTTCGACTGACTGCGCAAGATCCTGAGGTCAGCTGTCTCCGCTTCCGGGGTCAGCTGTCGCCAGCGTTGTCTGGACTCCCCAGCTTATTTTTCCGGGCGCGGCCAGCTGGCGCACACGCGCAGGCCGATGCCGGGATCGCGAATCTGCCGATCGTAGACGTTGCGGTTATTGACGTGGTGGGTGATCTCCGTCGCGTAGTAGCCGGCGCCGCGCGCCACGACCTCCTCGGGATTGAGGCGCGACTGGACCCATTCTGAGACGTTGCCGGCCATGTCATCGAGGCCGAACGGGCTGCGCGAGGCGGGGTGGCTGCCGATTTCATCGGGGCCCAGCGCGTTGTTGTCCTTGTCGTAGGTAGCGTCGAAGTTGGCATCGTCGGGGTCGAGCTGATCGCCGTGCGGATATTCGCGATCGTCGGCGCCGCGACCGGCCCGCTCCCACTCGAACTCGTCACAGAGCCGAGCTCCGGGAACGCGTCCGCTGTCGCGCAGCCAGGCGACGTAGGCCAGAGCATCCTCGAAGCTGATGCCACCGGCGGGCAGCTTCAGCCAGTCCTGCGACACGCGCTTCTTGCGGGCGGCGATGATCAGCGGCTTGCCTTCTTCGGCGCTCGTCTCCTGCGTGATCGGCTGCAGGATGATCTGATACGTGCCGCTGGGCTGCTGCTTGATCTGCAGGGCTCCCGACAGGTTGCCCTTGGGGGCGCGAGCCAACAGCACCGCGCGACGATCGGCTGGCAGCGATGACAGATAGGCCAGCCAGTCGCCATACGTGGTCTCGTCCCGGGCGATCAGAAAGCCGTCGGTACGGCTCTCGTGCAGCGGCGCGGTGCCGAAGAACGAGCGACGCATGGACTCGTCCGCCGAGCCAAACAAGAAGCGCCCTGCGGGCACATAGACAAAGCCCGCCGGTACCTGAGCCTTCGGCGGCAGGCTCAGCGTGAGCTGCAGATCCTGGCTGCGCGTGATCAGGAAGGGCAGGTTGACCTCGGCGGCACCGGGGGCCGAGATCACCAGCAGATACGAGCCGGCGGGCAGGCTCAGGCGATCGCGTGATCGCGCATCCAGCTCGCGCAGCCCGGTCAGGTGCCGCTTGAGCTGCGGACCCCGCTCGTAGCGTCCCAGGAGGACGTGCGCCGTCGGTGGATCGACTTTTAGGCTGAGCAGGCCGGGGGCATTCCAGCGGGTTCGACGGGTGCCGCTTAGGTCATAGACCGACAGGCGCTGCAGCAGATCTTCCAGCTGCTGCGGATTGCGATCGCGCTCGGCTCCCAGGGCGCGCTCGTACAGCGTGTCGGCCAGCAGATCGTGGGCCCGCTCGTTGCTGTAGTCGGCGGCCAGGGCGGCCTCGAACAGCTGACTGGCCCGGCCGTACGAGCGATCGGCTTCGACGGCGGTGCCCCGAGCCTGGGTCCACAGTTGTTCACCTTCGCTGGATTTGCCGCTATCGAAGGCGCTGGCCGTGGCGCCCCGCAGGCGGTCGGTCTCGGCAGTGCGAGCCCGGGCAGCCTGTAGCTCGCCCAGGCCCTGCGTAATCGCCTGGGTCACACGGTGCTGGACATCGCGACGGACGACATAGCGGGCGGCGCCGTAGCTTATCGCCAGCAGCAGTGGCACGGCGACAAACAGCGCGCTGCGCAAGCTCTGCCTTTGCTTGACTTGTCGTCGGCAAACGGTCAAAAACTCGCGCTCGCGTGGGCCCATATCGGCGGGGTCGAGGATCTCCGTCTCGGCGACCTGACGGGCCCCCCACAGCGCTTCCCGACTGCGGCCCAAGCGGCGCCACTCAGCGGTGGCTTGCTCCAAGCGCTGCCGGACGGCGCGACTCTCGGCGTATTCCTCAAGCCAGGTGCGAGATCGGAAGAGCGTCGTGTAGGGAAAGAGTGTCTTCGCCTGTGTAGAT
>CALFYE010000197.1 GCA_937952145.1 uncultured Myxococcales bacterium | reverse complement strand
CGAACTTGTGGATGAGCGGGATGTCCATGCCGCCGACAAATCCGACGACGTGGCTGCGCGTGGCGAGACCAGCGACTGCGCCGACGAGATAGCTGCCTTCTTCTTCCCGAAACTTCAAGGCCACGACGTTGCGCGGCGGCATCACGAAGCCGTGCTCGTCGAACTTGGCGTAGTCGACGTTGGCGAAGCGACGCTGCGGGTAGTCCTTGGCGACCATCAGCATGTCGTCTGAAAAAACGAAGCCAACGCCGATGATGAGGTCAAAGCCGCGAGCAGCGAGCAGACGCAGCCCGGACTCGCGATCCGTCCCCTCACCGGGCTCGATGAACTCGGCCGAGATGCCAAGCTCGCGGACCGCCCGATCCACTCCGCGGAAAGCCGCATCGTTGAACGACTTGTCGCCCCGCCCCCCCACGTCGAAAACCAAGCCGACGCGCAGCGGCGCTTGCCGCAAGGCCCCCGCGGCATTCGGCGCAGCGTCCGAGGAGGAGCCACGCAGCAAGAGGGCGTTGAGAGCGATCAGCGCAAGCGTCAGGCCCCACAGCCAGCGCAGTGCTCGCCGCTGCCCCCGACCAAGCGCGCCCAGACCCGGCGAATCCGAGGAGACAGAGCCGTCTGCGGGCTGACCTGACTCCCCTTGATCGTCTGCTTGCGAAAACGAGCGCGCCTGCACATCGGGCGTCTTACCACACAATGCGGACTCATGTATTCTGAGCCCATGTCGCGCCGCAAGGTCTCGACGACGATCTACATCACCGAGGAACAGGATCAGGCGCTCAAGCGTCTGCACGAGCAGACCCGAGTCCCCGTCGCCGAGTACATTCGCCAGGGCATCGATCTGGTGCTCGATCGTCAGCGCGAAGCCCTGTCGCGACAGCGGCAGCTGACGTTTGACGATCTGATGCCGCGCCGAACGTAAGGCCCGCGAACCTAGCGCGCGGGCGGAGACTCGCTGCGGCCAGCCTTGGGCGTCAAGATCTCGCCGAGTTTCTCCCCTGCCCGCTCGAGATCGCCTTCGTACTTGAGGACGACGTTCAGTGTCTCATCGACCAGCGCCCGATCCAGCGTCTGGGCATTGAGCAAGGTCAGCGCTCGCACCCACTCCAGCGTCTCGGCAATGCTGGGATCCTTTTTCAGATCGAGCTTGCGCAGCGCGTGAATCACCCGCACCACCTCGGCCACCAAGCCCTGCGGGGCCTGCGGCAGGCGGGTGCGGACGATGGCCTGTTCGCGCTCGGGGTCGGGGAAGCCGACATGCAGATACAGGCAGCGCCGCTTGAGCGCATCGGTCATCTCGCGCGCGTTGTTCGAGGTCAGGATGACAATCGGAACTTGATGCGCGCGAAGCGTGCCAAGCTCAGGAATCGACACCTGAAAGTCGGACAAGACTTCGAGCAGGAAGGCCTCGAACTCGGCCTCGGCGCGATCGACCTCGTCGATCAAAAGGACGGGACGCCGCTCCGAGCGCAGGGCGCGCAAGAGCGGCCGCGGCAGCAGGAACTTCTCGGAGAAGAAGGCGTCTTCCTCACCGGCGATGCGCTCCACCGCGTCGCGCAGACTGGTTGTGCCGGCCAAGCGCTCGCTGATCTTGTCCCGCAGCATCTGGGTATATAGAAGCTGCTTGGGATACGCCCACTCGTACAGCGCCTTGGGCTCGTCGAGTCCCTCGTAACACTGCAAGCGGATCAGCTCCAGGTTCAGCGCAGCGGCGATCACCTTGGCCAGCTCGGTCTTGCCACAGCCCGCCGGTCCTTCGACGAGCAGCGGTTTTTCCAAGCGGTCGGCCAAATAGACCGCGGTGGCGATGCGCTTGTCAGCGACATAGCCCTGTGCGGCGAAGCGATCGAGCACCTCTTGCACCCCGGCGAACCCGGGACTTGCGGCGGACACAGACATGCGCCGCAGCATGACACAAGGCACACGCCGCCGTCACGCCGCCTGCGCCGGCCGACTTTGATATGCTGCGCGCATGTCTGTCACCGAAGAGAGGCTTCCGCCCGCCTTCCCCGAGGCGTTCAACCTGGCGGAGTACTTCCTGGATCGCCGCATTGCTGAAGGACGCGGCGGACGCATTGCGGTCATCGACGAGCGTGGCGAATACAGCTACAGCCAAGTCGCCGATCTGGCCGAAGCCGTCGCCGGGACGCTGTGGCAGGCCGGCATCCGTCCCGAAGATCGCTGCTTGATCGGCATGTGGGACTGCGTCGAGTTTGCCGCCAGCTTCTTTGGCATCGTCAAAGCCGGCGCGGTCGTCGCCATGGTTAATCCAGAGCTCGCTGATGGCGACTACCTCGGCTACCTCAGCTACACCCGCTGCCGTGCGCTGCTCGTCGATGCGGCGCTGTACCTCCGCTTGGTGCCGCATCTTGGCGCGGCGGGCAGCGCCATCGACTGTCTGCGCGTCATCGTCGTCGTCGATACCACCGGCACCAGTGTGCCCTTGCCCAGCCCGCCCCCGGGCATTGAGCTTCTGACCTGGGATGACGTCTGCGAAGGTCCGCGCCGCCCCACCTACCCCACCAGCAAAGACGATCCTGCGGTCTGGCTGTTCACCAGTGGCTCGACGGGAAAGCCAAAGGCGGCGGTCCACTTTCACCACGACTTTGCCTACAACACCGAGTGCTACGCCAAGCAGATCCTGGACATCGCCGAGACCGACATCACGCTGTCGGTGCCCAAGCTCTACTTCGGCTACGCCACCGGGACCAACCTGCTGTTCCCGTTTGCCGTCGGAGCCAAGACGGTCCTGTATCGCGATCGCTGGTCCCCCGAGCGGCTGTTCGAGCTGATCGAGCGCCACCACGCCACCGTGCTGACCGGCGTCCCGACCGCGATGAGCCGGATGCTCGAAGCCGATCCGCAGCACCGCCGCAGCTTGGGCAGCCTGCGCATCGTCTTGTCAGCGGGTGAAGCCCTGCCCGAAGAGCTTTATCGCCGCTTCGTGGGCGCCTATGGCGTCGAGATTCTCGACGGAATTGGCTCGGCCGAGCTGTTCCACATCTACATCAGCAATCGCTTGGGCGAGGTGCGCCCCGGCTCGCTGGGACGGCTGGTACCAGGGTACAGCGCTCGCGTCGTGCGCGACGATGGCAGCGATTGGGGCCGCGATGCCGAGGTTGGTGAGATCGGCACGCTCTGGGTGCGTGGTGATTCGGCGGCGCTGTGCTACTGGCAGGCGCACGAGTCGAGCAAAAAGACGCTGCGCGGCGACTGGGTGGTCTCTGGCGACCTGTTCCACCGCGATGCCGAGGGCTACTTCTACTACGACGGCCGCGCCGACGATCTGCTGAAGCTTGGCGGTATCTTTGTCTCGCCGCTGGAAGTCGAAGGTGTGCTCCTGCAGCACGAGGCGGTCGTCGAGGTCGCGGTGGTGGGCGAAGAAAACGCCGAGGGACTGGTCAAAGGGCTGGCCTTCGTGGTGGTCAGGAGCGGACATCAGGCGACCGCGGAGCTAGCCCAGTCTCTGGTAGCGTTCGGCAAGAGCCGACTGGCACACTACAAGGTGCCGCAGCGCATCGAATTTGTGACGGCTCTACCGCGGTCGGATCGCGGCAAGGTACTGCGCCGCGTGCTGCGAAAATCACCGGCCGGCGGCACCGGCCCAGCCAGCTAGCGAGCGGCCCACTCCGCTCGGCGGACCGCCGCAGACATCAGGTCGAACGAAAGGGGGGGAGACGTGCCAGAACCGCTCGCCATGGCCGTGCTATTTGTCGTCGGAGCCTTGGCTGCATCGATGAACGCCCTGGCCGGGGGGGGATCGCTCATCGCTTTTCCGGCGCAGATCGCGCTTGGCGCCTCCGCACTGCACGCCAACGCCACCTGCTCGGCGGCGCTGTGGCTGGGTGGCTTGGGCAGCGCCCTCGGCTACTACTCGCAGCTACACAAGACGCGACGCTATCTGGGCCTTCTGGCACTGCCGAGCGCGCTCGGTTCGCTAGTCGGTGCGTGGCTGCTCACCATCACATCAGAGCAGCTTTTTGCGCGCGTGGTGCCAGCGCTGGTGCTGCTGGCCACGCTGCTTCTGGCTCTGCGTCCGTGGCTGCGCCCCGCCGGTGCGCGCAGTGTGCCGGTGTGGTTGGCAGTCCTGGGACAGTTTCTGATCTGCGTCTACGGCGGCTACTTCGGTGCCGCGATGGGCATCCTGATGCTGGCGCTCATGGGGCTTTTCATCGAGGGCGATCTGCACCAGCTAAACGCCCTCAAGATGTGGCTGGCGATGATCGTGAACGTCGTCGCCACCGCGGCGTTTGTCTGGCAGGGATTGGTGCAGCTCAAGCCGATGCTGGCCATCGCTGCCGGCGCGCTGCTGGGCGGCTACCTGGCAGCCCGCCTGGCCCAACGCATCGACCCCGATCGCTTGCGCATCTTCGTCGTAATCCTGGGCTTTGCGCTGTCGCTGTGGTTCGCGTACCGAGCGTGGCTCTAGCCGCTACTGCTTGGCGAAGAACGGGCACAGCTTGCCCGACCGAGCCGCCCGCGCGAACGGTCCGTGGGGTTTGGGCAGCTCTTTGATGCTACCCAGCGTCGAGAGCAGGCTGCCATCAAACAGGCTATTGCCCGAGGGCTCGGTGATGCGGAACTCGATCAGTCGCCCATCGTCGTCGATCTTGAGACAGGCCGCCGCCTGCAGCCGCGAGAGCTCCCCCGGCGACAGCATGGTCGGCACCGTCCAGCGAGAGACCACGGCAGCCATGATGGCCTGGATGTAGGGATCGCCGCTGGCTTCGGCTGCGGTGCCGCCCCGCACGCCGTTGGGATCACCCTCCTCCGTCGCCCCCCGTCGATCATCCTCGACCTTGAGGTTCTTGAGCGCCTCGTCGAGCTTCGAAAGGTTGGGCTTGGGCGGCTCCTTGGGCTTGTCCTTGGGCACCGGCTTGTCGGGGTTATCGGTGACCTTGATCTTGTTCTTGTCCGGCGCCTGGGTGGCTTCCTTGTGCGGCAGGAATGAAAGATCGCGCTTCTTGCCAAAGCGCATCAGCTTGACGTCGACGTAGACCTCGTTCTGCTTGCTGTGGCTCGGCGTGGGGTGACGACTGACGTAGTAAAGCGCCCCCAACCCACCGCCGTTGATGAGCAGCGCCAAGCCCAAGCCAGCCAGCAGGCTCTGGCGATCGAGCGCGCGACGACGATTCGGCGGTGGCAGCGTGGCTTGCGTCATGGCTTGGCGGGCGCCGCCTCTTCGCGACTCGACAGCGGATCGGTGATCAGCCCCAGCTTTTCTGCCCCCGCCTTCGACGCCACGGCCATCACCGTCACGACATCCTGATAACGAAGCTGCCCGTCGGCGTGGATGTACATCTCGCGCTCGGTCTGCAGCTTGTCGTTGGTCTTGAGCTTGGTCTCTAGCTCGGCGAACGGAATGCGGTTTTTTCCGAGGTACACCGCGCTGTCCTGCGCGAACGTGGCGGGGATGGTCAGGATCAGCTTGCTCTCTTCGCTCTCGATGGTCTGCGTCTCGCCCTTGGGCAGCGCCACCGGCACACCGGTCGTCGCAATCGGCGCGGCAACCATAAAGATAATCAGCAGCACCAGCATGACGTCGACGAGCGGAGTGACGTTGATCTCCGAGACCATGCCCTGACTGTCGCGAGCACCAGATCCAGCCATGGCGGCAGTATATCGTTACCGCTCGTCGTCCGGGGCCCGCTTTTCTTGCGCGCAGCCCACCCGAGTTTGCGCTTCCCGCGCAGCCATGCCGGCCTTGTACAATGCGGCTGTGTCAAACCGAAACCACGACTTTCCCCTGCTGCGCTTCCCGCGAGAGCGCTCGGCGATTGTCAAAGAGACTGCCGAGCGAGCCCTACAGGCCGTCCTTTTGCGCGGCGCGCCCGAGTACATCCTCAACGACACCTGTCTGCACGAGATTCGCCGGCTGTCCGAGTCTTCTGCCCAGGAAGAGGTCAAGAGCCTGGGCGAGTGGAAGCGGCTGTGGCGCCATCTTGGAGGCCTTGAGCGACCGGCGCTGCTCGATCAGCTTGCCAAGGTCGTGCATGGCTTCACTGAGGATGTCGCCGGCGGCTTCAGCCCGCCCGTGTATGGCGTAGCGACGCAGCTCCTGCCACCGGTGCTCGGGCTCTTGCTGACGCCTGAGAGCGTGCGCGACATCGCCTCGCACGTCGTGCAGCCGAGCAAGCTCCTGGCCCTTCTGCACGAGCGATTGCAAGTGGAAGGTGCGCTGCTGCAGCTTCAGCGCCTTGCGCGGCGGGCCACGCTGGTCTGTGTGCCGACGCACCTTTCGAACCTCGACTCGCCGGTCATGGGTTATGCGCTGCAGCGTGCCGACCTGCCCCCGACGACCTACGGCGCGGGCAAGAACCTGTTTACCAATCCCGTGCTCGGGTTCTTCATGCGCAACCTCGGCGCGTATCGCGTCGATCGCCGCATCCGTCACGACGTGTACAAAGACGTCCTCAAGACCTACTCGCAGGTCATCCTTGAGCGCGGCTATCACTCGATGTTCTTCCCCGGCGGCACGCGCTCGCGCTCCGGCAGAGTAGAACATCATCTGAAGCTCGGGCTGCTGGGCACGACGCTGTCAGCGACGGTCGAGCGCTATCGCCGCATCACCGGTGCTGCCTCTGGCCCGCCGATTCCGCCGATCTACATCGTGCCGGTGACGATCAACATGCAGCTCGTGCTGGAAGCCGAGACGCTGATCGCTGACTACCTGCGCGAGACTGGCAAGTCGCGCTTCATCATCGACGATGATGAGTCCACGCAGCTCAAGCGCATGGTGCAGTTTGTGCGCTCGACCGTGACGCACGCGGGCGCAGTGGTGATTCGCTTTGGCGCTCCGCTCGACGTGCTGGGCAATCCCGTGGATGAAGAGGGGCACTCGCTGGGACCGCACGGCCAACCGATCGATCTGGCGCGCTATTTCTGGGTCCGCGGCGTGCCGCAGATCGTGCCGCAGCGCGATGCCGAATACATGAACGACACCGGTCTTGCGATCACGCGCGGCTATCGGCGCGACACCGTGCTGATGCCCACGCACCTCCTAGCTTCCGTCGCGTGGCGCTATCTCGACGTCGCGCTGCCCGGCCTGGACCTGTATCGCCGGCTGCGCCAGCCGCTCGATCTGGCACTGGAAGAAGGCGCGGTGCTAGCCGACATCGAGAAGCTACAGGAACGCCTGCGGGCCCGCGGTCACCTGCTGGGTCCGCATGCCCGCGGCTCGGCTCGCGAGGTGCTGGAGGCCGCGCTCAGCGCCTTTGCCAGCTACCACAGCGAGCCCGCGATCCTGCGCACCGCCGACGGTAAGCTCGCGCTCGGTGACCGCCAGATCCTGTACTACTACCAAAATCGCATCGACTCGCTGGGGGTGCTGCCATGACTGCCGCGCCAGTTTCTGTAGCGGTCCTTGGCGGTGGACGCTGGGCCAAGGCCCTCGCTCGGCACCTGCGGCTGGTCGCCGATCACGAACCGCAGCGCATCATCCGCTTGGTCCACATGTCGGCCAGCTCCGGCCTCTCGCCCGAAGAGCTCAGCAGCCTGTCGCAGATCGATTTCATCGTGCTGGCAGTGCCTGCGGTGTCAGCGCGACCGCTTCTGCGCAGCGCTGCTCTGCAGCTGCACGGCGGACAGATGTTGGTGCACGCCATCGGCAACTTGGTGACGCCGGAAGCCGGCTCAACGCCGACGCCCAGCGGGGATCCGGGCAGGTCGGGTCATGGCGGCCATGCCGGGCTGCGTGCCCACTCGATCTCAGAGCTTGTTCGCAGCGAGACGCCGATTCGCCGGGTCGGCGCGCTGGCGGGCCCCGCGCTGGCACTCGATCTGGAAGAGCGACGCCCCGCCGCGCTGGTGTGTGGCAGTCGCTTTGATGACGTCTGCGCCACGGCTCGCCATGCCCTGCATACGCCGACGCTGCGCATCTACACCACGCATGACCTGATCGGCGTCGAGGTGGCGCGAGCCAGCGTGGCGATCGTCGCGCTGTGCGGGGGCATCGCCGACGCCATGAACCTGGGAGTCGCCGCGCGAGCCATCTTGATCACCCGCGGAGCCGCTGAGCTAGCCCGACTTGGGGTTGCGCTAGGCGCCAGCGAAAAGACCTTCTTCGGGCTCGCTGGCATTGGTGAGATGGTGGTGGCTACCGATGGTCGCGGCTCGGCCGACTTCGAGCTCGGCCGCTTGCTGATGGCCGGCCACTCGGTGGCCGAAGCGCAGGCCAAGATTGGGCGAGTCTGCGACGGTCCGAGCATGGTTCAGGAAGCCGTGCGCCTGGCGGGCCTGCTGCGTCTGCGTCTGCCCCTGTGCAGCGCGCTATCGCAGCTGGTGGCGGGGGGCGTCGCCACGGACACGGTCATTGCCCGCCTGCTGGCTAGCGACAACCACAGCGAATAGGACATGACAAAAGCTTAAACTCCGGCCTTCAGGTGGGCGTGCTATGCCTGCCCCATGCTGGGTTTGTTCGCTAGTCGCCCGACGCTGCTAGCTGGTGTTTTCGCCCTCCTTCTGCCTGGGCTCTGGGTTTCGGCACGGGCCCAACCGCAAGCCGAATTTGTTCCCACTTCGGCGATCGATCTGCCCGCGCTGATGACCGCCGTGCGCGATCGGTCCGCAGCGCTGCAAGCCGATCACTTAGAGGTCGACGTCAAAGCCGCCGAAGCCCGGCAGAGCCACCTCATTGACAACCCTGTTCTCGACGGGGCGGTGGGAACCATCCCGCTCGGCACGCCAAATCCGCCGGAGCTTCAGGATCCGCTGAGCAATATCCCGAACTACGCGGTGGGGCTCAGCCTGCACCCCGACCTGGGACGGCGAGGCGCTCGCATCACCCGAGCCGAACGACAGAGCGAGGCCGCCGAAGCCAGTCGCGAGGCGGCCGTCCGACGCGAGGCGCTGCGCTTGCTGCGGATCTTGGGAGACCTGGCACTCGCGGCCCTGCGCTTGAGCACCGACCAGCACCTGGCAGCGCAGTCGCGTTCGGCCCTGGCGCTGGCTCGCGATCGCGTACGCACCGGCTATGGCCCGCCCCTTGACGCCGATCGCGCCGAGATCGAGCTCCTGCGACTGGAGCAGCAAGTCGCTGCCGACCAAGGCGACGTACTGACGGCGCAAGCCACCTGTGCCGAGATCTTGGGAATGCGCTGCGCCCGCTTCACCAGCGAGGACGAAGCCCGGCGCTTTCTCGCCAGCTGGACCGAGCGCGCCGATCCCAGCCAGGCACCGCGGCGCGATCTGCAGATTGGGCGGCGGCCCGATCTGCGCGCCCTCGCAAATCTGCAAGCCGGAGCGCAGGCCGAGGCACGTCTGGCGCAAGCACAGTGGCTGCCCGATCCCACGCTGCGCGTCGGCTACATGTACGACCGCTTTATCGCATCGGGCAATCAGCAGCACTCGCTCTCGGTCTCGCTCAGCCTGCCGCTGCCGCTGCTCGATCATGGGCAGGCGGGCATGCAGGCCGCGCAGGCTCGTGTCCGTCGCTATACCGCGCAGCGCGAGCTGGCGACACAGGCAGCGACGGTGCGCGCCGAAGCCCTGCGCCTGGCCCTGGCCACCCAGCGTCAGCGCTTGCTGGCGCTACAGCAGCAAGTGGTGCCGCGTGGTCAAGCCATCCTCAACGCCATCCGTCGGGCGTTCGAGGCGCGAGCCGTTCCACTC
Organism: uncultured Myxococcales bacterium; assembly: GCA_937952145.1. Classification (GTDB taxonomy): domain Bacteria; phylum Myxococcota_A; class Polyangia; order Palsa-1104; family JAEUJZ01; genus JAEUJZ01. Next base: position 37,073 of record CALFYE010000197.1, on the reverse strand, counting down.
ACCGATCTCAACCAAGCACACCGCGCGCTCGATGAGCTGCTCTTGCAGGAAGCGGCTGCGCTCGCCGATGTCTTTCGTCTCGGCGTCGATCTGATCGAGCTAGGGGGAGGAAATGTCTAGTTCCCACCATGAGCATCACCCATCCCACGCGCACCAGTCCGGGGGTAGCGCCGCGAAGAGCGGCTCGCTGGGCGCAGGTCTGATCGGCGCTGGCCTCGCGAGCCTCGGCTTTGGCCTCTTCTTGTGGTTGCGCGGGGCGGCTCCACCACGCGATGCGACGCCACCTTTTACCGTGGGCAAGCCGGATGTACGGCTAGCGCCACATATCCAGCAGCCCATCCCCTTTGAGACCGAAGTCGTGCAGCTCGGCGCACCACTGCCGCTGCCCCCGATCACCGCCCGCATCGTCACTATCGAATCGAACACCGCTCCCGCCTACGCCCCGCTCGAAGGCCGGGTCGATCACGTGGTGGTCAAGCTAGGCGAGGTGGTGGCGGCTGGTACACAACTGGCCCTGGTGCGCAGCGGCGAGCTGGCCAGCATGCTGCGTGATCTGCGATCGAGCTCGGCGCTGGCGCTGACCAAGCGGGCTCTGGCCAATCGCATGCAGGTGCTGGTCGAGGCCCGCGGCGCGTCGGAAAACGATCTGCTGGTGGCCAAGAACGATCTGCGCGATGCCGAGCTTCAGGCCCACACTGCCGACTCGCGACTCAAGTCGCTGTCGATCGCGCCGGCCGGCGACAACCTGTTTTGGCTGCTCGCCCCGCGTGGCGGCGTCGTGACGCAGATCGATGCCACACCAGGCCAGTACGTCGGGCCCAGCCGCGATCGACCGGTGGTGACGCTCGCCGATCTAGAAGAGGTCCTGGTCCTGGCCGACCTGCGGCCGCACGACGCGACGTCGGTGCAGGTTGGCGATCCAGTTGATATCCGCATCCCGGGGGACAACGACAGCCTAGGCAGCGGCGTGATCGAAAACATCTCGCAGGTTGTCGATCCCGAACGGCAGACCGTGCCGATCCGCGCCCGTGCGAAAAACCCGCAGCATCACCTGCGCCCCAACGCCTTTGTCGAAGTGCATATCAGCTCGGGTGCGCGCGCTGGCAAGACCGTCATACAGGTGCCGACGCAAGCCGTGGTCAGCGACGGTCTAGAGACCGTGGTGTTCCTGCTCGTGGAGCCGGGCCACTACCGCCGCACCGAGGTCACGGTGGGTCGTCAGAATGCGCGCGTCACCGAGATCCGAGCCGGCCTCAAGCCGGGTGATCGCGTCGTTAGCCGCGGTGCCCTGCTCTTGCTCAATGCTCTGGACGTCGAGGGCTAAACGATGTTCACCGCGCTGATTGCCGCTGCCCTGCGCAGCCGCGCTGCCGTCCTCATCGCCACCGTGCTGTGCATGCTGTGGGGCCTGTATGCCTTCCGCGAGCTTACGATCGAAGCCTTCCCCGACCCCACCGATACCCAGGTCAATATCATCACGCTGTATCCCGGCCAGCCCGCCGAGGAGCTAGAGCGTCAGGTCTCGATCCCCATCGAGCGAGCGGTGAACGGAACCTTTGGCCTGACCAAGGTCCGCAGCCTCAACCTGTTTGGCCTGTCGTTTGTGACACTGACCTTCGGCGATGGCGTCGATGTGCTGTTTGCGCGTTCGCAGACGCTAGAGCGACTAAGACTGGCTGAGCTTCCGCCGGCCGTGACCCCGCAGCTGGGATCGCTGTCGACACCGATCGGCGAGATTTATCGCTATTCGCTGCGACCGGTTGATGCCCAAGGCCAGCCCACGCACGGCGACCCGATGATGCTGCGGACGCTGCAGGACTGGGTGGTGCGACCTCGTCTGCTGCAAGTCGACGGCGTGGCCGACGTCGTAAGTTACGGCGGCCTGGTGCGCGAGATGCATGTCCGCGCCGACCCCGCGCAGCTTGCTGCCAAGGGGCTGACGCTGCGCGATCTCGAAGATGCGCTCGAAGGGGCCTCGCAGAATGCCTCGGGCGGTGTGCTTACCCGCGGTGCTGAACAGCTAGTCATCCGCAGCGAGGGTCTGTTCACGAGCGCCAGTGATATTGGCAAGGTTGCTGTGGCCACCCGTCGCGGCACGCCGCTTTTGGTGCGCGACATCGCCTCGGTTGAAGAGGGCTGGACGCCGCGCCAGGGCATCTACAGCCGCGGCAGCGACACCGATGCGGTCGAAGGCATCGTGCTGATGCGACGCGGTGAAAACCCCTCGGCCGTGCTGGCCCGCGTGCGCGCCAAGATCGAGGACATCAACGCCCGTGCCCTACCGCCGAACGTCCGCGTCTGGCCGTTTTACGACCGCACAGAGCTCATCAACAAGACGCTAGAGACCGTCGGTCGCAACCTGCTGGAAGGCGCGGTGCTGGTCATCTTGGTGCTGCTGGTGTTCCTGCTGGATGTGAAGGCAGCACTGATTGTTGCGACCACCATTCCGCTCTCGCTATGCGTCGCCTTCATCTACCTGTACACGCGCGGCATGTCGGCCAACCTGCTGTCGATGGGAGCGGTCGACTTCGGCGTCATCGTCGATGGTGCCGTGGTGATCATCGAGCACGTGGTCAGCACGCTACATCACCCACCCAAGGCCGCCCCAACCGACCCTCGCGGACGTATCGGCTGGGCAGTCAGCCAAGTGGCGCGCCCAACCATCTTCGCCCTTTTGATCATCAGCGCGGCCTACCTGCCGATCTTCCTCTTGCAGCGAGTCGAGGGACGGATCTTCGCACCGATGGCCCACACCGTCGTGGCGGCGCTGCTGGGATCGCTGCTGTTTTCAGTGACGCTGGTCCCGGTGCTGGCCACCCTCGCCTATCACCGCGGCGCCAAGCACCGCGAGTCGCCGGTCCTGCGCCTCGCCGAGAGACTGTACCGTCCCTCGCTGCGTGCCGCGCTGAGGCGGCCGTTGGTGGTCATTCTCACCTCGCTCTGTGGTCTGTTCGTGGCCGGCTACATCCTGTCGCAGCGCGGCAGCGAGTTTTTGCCCGAGATCAACGAAGGCGCGCTGTACCTAACGTTCACGCTGCCTTCGAACGCCTCACTCGATGAAGGCCGGCGGATCGTGCCGGACATGACTGAGCTCTTGAGCCAGTTTCCCCAGGTCGAAGCGCTGTCATCGCAGCTAGGTCGCCCGGAAGACGGCACCGACGCCGCCCTGCCCAGCAACCTGGAGTTTTTCGTCAAGCTCGCGCCCATGGATCGCTGGCCACGCGACACACCAAACCTGGGCTCGCTGATCGAAAAACTTAAGCGCACGCTGGCTGTCATTCCGGGCCTTGACGTGAACTTCTCGCAGCCGATCCGCGACAACGTCAACGAGAGCGTCTATGGCCAGATGGGCCAGATCGCGCTCAAGATTTATCACAACGATCTGCGCGAGCTGCAGGAGACAGCCGAGGCTGCCAAGCTGGTGATCGGCAAGGTGCGCGGCGTCGCCGATCTCGGCATCGTCAAGAGCGCACCAGTGCCGCAGCTGCAGATCCACCCGCAGCGCGAGCTCTTGGGCCGCTTCGGTCTCAGCATGGCCGAGGTGCAGCACTTCATCACCGTCGCGGTCGGCGGCAGCCCGGTCGGTACGCTGTGGGAAGGCGAGCGCAACTTCGACGTCGTCCTGCGCCTGCCAGAGTCGGCCCGCAATACCATCGAACGCATCAGCGCCTTGCGCATCCCGGCCAAGACCGGCGCGCTGATTCCCCTGTCAGCCGTCGCGACGGTGAATGTCGACTATGGACGGGCCACGCTGAACCGCGAGAACGGTCGCCGCTACATCGGTCTGCGCATGAACGTACGTGGTCGCGACCTGGGCAGCTTCGTGCAAGAAGCGCAGGAAGCGGTGCGGGCGCAGGTACCGTTCAAGCCCGGCATGGTCATCGACTGGGGCGGCGAATTCGAGTCGAAGGAGCGCTCGATGCAGCGGCTGCGGCTGGTGGTGCCAGTGGCGCTGCTGGTGACGCTGGCCTTGCTGTTTAAGGCGTTTGACTCTATCGCGCTGGCGCTGCTGGTGCTGCTAAACGTCCCCTTCGCGCTCATCGGTGGAGCGATTGGTCTGTGGCTGGCCAACATGCCGGTGTCGATCGCGGCGGCTGTCGGATTTATCGCGCTCGTCGGGCAGGCTTCGCTCAACGGCGTGCTGGTGGTGTCCGCTATCGAAGAGAAGCGCCGGGCGGGAGCGCGCCTCGACGAGGCGATCGAGCAAGGGGCCAACAGCCGGCTGCGTGCAGTGCTGATGACTGCCGCCCTGGCCGCGCTGGGCCTGATCCCGGCGGCCATATCGCGCGCCATTGGCGCCGAGACGCAGCGTCCGATCGCCATCGTCATCGTCGGCGGCACGCTCTCAGCAGCACTCCTGACGCTGATCGTGCTGCCGGTGATGTACCGCTTGCTGCTGCGGGCTTTGTCGGCCCGCGGCGGCCTTCCCCCGCAGACCACCTACCCCGAAGCCGCCGAGCCGAGCGGCCCGTCCAGCCAGCCCCCCCCTTAGCCGAACGAGGCCGTGCGAGCCGGCCCGCGGTCACACGATCGCGACGCCTACTTGGTCAGCGTGCGCGTGAACTCGGACTTGCCGGTCTTGTCGATGAACTCGGCGGTCAGGGCGCGACCAACGATGCTGACGTACAAGAAGCCGAGCTCCTTCGACTGGAAGCGCGTCTTGTTGCGGCCGGGCAGGTCGGTGGCACTGGCTCCGGCGCCGGACACCGCAAGCTCGGTGCCGCGGCAGGTATCGGTCAGCCACTGCCGGCTGTGATCGTGACCGGAGATGTACAGGTCGACCTTGCCGCAGACGTTGTCGTCGAAGAACTTCTTTACGCCCTGCCCGCCGGCGATCGGCACGTACCACAGCCCGTCGTAGTTGCCCGCGTTCCCGTGCGAGCCATTCGAAAAGTACGGGTGGTGACCAAACGCGATCTTCCACGTCGTCATGGACGAAGCCAGCCAGCCAGCCAGCGCAGCCTTCTGCTTGTCAACGTCGCGGTTGAACATCATGAGGTTGGTATCGAGACCGAAGAAGTCGACGTTGCCCACCGTGCGGCGGTAGTGACTCGCCGGTAGCTTCCACTTCATCGACTTCGCGGTGTAGGCGATCTCGAAGGCGCCCTTGCCAAACTCCCAGCCCGCGCCGTCCCCGCCGTAGTCGTGATTGCCGAGCACGACGTAAAACGGCTGGCTGATCGCCATGTAGGGGATCTCGAACTTGGTCTGCCACTGCGGGTCGTCGACGCTCTTGACGCCGCTGTCGTAGATGTTGTCACCCAGAAGCTGCACGAAGTCACAGCCGCGGGCGGCACAGTGCGCGGCGATGGCCGCCGCAACATCCTTCTGGCCCTGGTTGCCCTTGCCGGTGTCGCCCATGGCGACGAAGCGCAGCGTCGGGTCAGCCTTCAGGCGGGGGTGGCTGTCCGGGCTGCGCAGCTCTTCCGACTCGCTCGCCGTCTCCTCGCCGTCGTCAGAATCGGCCTCGCTCTCTTCCAGGCCGTCATCGACGCTGCCCTCCTCTTCTCCGCCACAGGCGGACAGGGTCAGCAGGGGCCAAGCCAGCAGCACCGAGCCCAGCGACAGACGAAACCACGAGGAGCGACCAACCGACGAGTCAAGGGATGGTGTACGCATCTCCGGAATGTGCAAAAAGCCGCCCAACTTGTAAAGAACGCATTCGCGCACCGAGCGCCGCCCTCCCGTGGGGCCAAGCCAGCCTCGTCGCTCGTCGAGATGCTGCCCACAGGTGGGCGTCATCGCCAGCGACGCGACAGCGTAAGGGGGGGCAGAGGACGGACGGCGAAGATGTTCTGAGCGAGCGGGGTGACTAGAGGCGGGGACAGGCCATGGCGACGGCGGCGCCCGAGCGGGGCCGATCTTTGAGCAGACTCGCCAGGGGATCGTTGGCATCGGTGGCCGAGGTGGACTTGCTCTGCGGGTTGTAAATTTCCACCTCGTCAGTGGCTTCGGTGCCGCTGGCGCGCTGGCGGACCAGGCCGCCGCTAACCAGAATATTTCCGTCGGGAAGCAGCACCTGCTGATGACCCAGCCGCCCCAGGGCCAGGCCGTCGATGGGCGCGAACATTTGCGTCGCGGCGTCGAAGACGGCGGCCTGCTTCAGCGTGCAGAGCAGCTTGTTGGTCGCGGGGTCATCGGCATCGCACTCGTTGCAGCCAGATGTCGGCACACTGGGCGTCCCGCCGGTGATGAGGACCTGCTGGCCCGACAGCGTGGCGGTTGCGGCTTCGAATCCCGCCGATCGGTAGTGGCCATCGGACATGCCGCAGGTGCCGCTGGGAAAAGCAGGCGACACCGCTTGGTAGGTCGGCGCCCCGCTGGGCTGACTGGGGCTCGCGATGCTGTACAAGCGTACTGCCGCCGTCGCGGGAGGCTGACGGGTGGTGTTTGGCGGCAGGCTGTCCTGAACAAAACCTCCGGTCACCAGCACCTGGGCCGAGCTAGCTGCCGACATGGCGCTAATGGGCAGACCTAGGCGCGTCGCTGTGTGAAATACCGTCGAAGGTCCCATGGCAGCGACCGCCGTCGGGTAGGAGGCTCCGGCTGGTAGGCCCGTCACATACTGCGCCTGCGGGGCTGGCGTGGTATCGGCGGGCTGCTTGGCGCCCAGGATCAGAGCCGTCGTCGGGCTGAGCGGCGTTACCGAGGGCGCGAGTAGCCACGGTGCCGTCGCGGATCCGGTGGCGAACGCGTATGTGGTGCCGCCATCCTGGTCATTGCCAGACGGAAAAAAGCTACCCAGCTCGGCCAGTGCGCTGAGCTGAGCGGGGCTTGACCGCGAAAACGGCAGGCGGCTGCTGAACAGCGCCCCACCGGCGACCAGCAAGCCACCACCCGGCAGCGCCGCTCCACCGAGCAGGCCGCTCTGATGGGTCCCGACGCTGAGCTTGCTTACCGACAGGCTGCGGGTCTGCGCGTCATACACCCACAGCTCGGCACCACCAGGCGTCGCCACACCGCCCGGCATCAGCCGAAGCTGGGTTGGCGAGTCGGGGACGAAGAGCGCCGGCTGACCGGCCGCTCCAGTGAGACCACCGTACGCGACGATGACGGTGCGGCTGCCACTGCTGCTGACGATCGCCGCCTGGTGCATCGCCCGCGCGCTGAGACTGCCGGTCTGCACCGAGAGCGGCAAGAAGGTCCCAGTGCGCGGATCGTAGAGTTCAGCACTGGCGAGCAGACCAAAGACGTCAGGACCGTAGCTGGTGAGGGCCGTCACTCCGCCGACCAACAGCACCTCACCGCCCGGTAGCACCGTTGCAGAATGGAAGCCTCGGGGCTGAGCGAGCTTGCTTGGCGGACAGCTCCAGGCCCCGGTTGCATACATATGCAGCGTTGGGGTCACCGCATCGGCAGCCGACAACGATGTCAGCGAGCCGCTGGCCAGTCGCTGCCCCGCCTCGTCCAGATACTCGCCGTAGAATTCAAGGCCGCTGCGGTCGCCGGCCCCGAGATCAAGATTCAGGGTATCTGACGGCACCTTGCCGACGGCATCGCAGACAAACTGGCGAAACCCGTCGCTCATCCGCCGCACCACGGTCAGCCGAACACTGCCCCCCGCTCGCAAGGCCGAGGCCTCGATGGGCTGACTGTCGCTCGTCTGCACACAGCCACGGGTCTGCGGCAAGCCGGCCAAGCGCAGCTTAAAGCTGGGGTCGGTGTTGCCGCGTCCACAGTGGGTATGCGAGGCCAACGCCAGGCCCAACGCAACATACAGATACCTAGGACGCAGGGAAGAAGAGAGAGGCATTCCCCCACGGTATCGTGAGGGGCGGAGCGAGGTCAACGCGCAGCGCGTAGCGGCAATGAGCGAGAACTGGCCTACATGCCTCCCTACATATCGGAGGCAGACGTGGCCTGATCCACAACCTGCATGTCGACGCTGTTCGTCGCGGTCCTCGACTTGCAGTAGCCGCCCATGAGCGGGGTGTTGCCGCTGAACTCACACAGCCCCGAGGCACAGTCTTCGTTTAGCTGGCAGCGCTCGCCATCGTTCTGCTTGCAGCCCGACAGGGAAACCAAGCTGGCGGCCCCGCCGCAGAGGAGGGCCGAGAGCACCAAGCTAGACCACAGCGTCGACCTGCTTGTCGACGCAGACGCATGAGGATTTCGCATGCGCGTGCTTATAACATAGTTTGCTGGCCGTCTCGCCCACAGACTGCCACGGAGAGCCGCAGCGGACTTGCACGCCCCCCTGCCCAGGGCACTAGTATGAGGGCATGTTTCGTCTTGTGCGCTTCATCATCTCGACCCTGGTGCTGGGCATCGTGATCTGGTTCGCCGTCAGCGTGCCGATTGGTAAGCACACTCTCTGGGGTCACCTACGCCGCATCGCTGCAACGCCCGAAGCCAAAGATCTGGCGACCGGCGCCAAACAGGTCGCCAAGGACGCCGTCGATCGCGCTCAGCGCGAGGTGCAAGGCAGCGAGCACCCAGGCGGCGGGACCACGCCCCCGAAAGCCAAGAGCCCCGGCAGCGCCGAATAGGGCAATCCCCGGCACGCAGTACCCCGAGGAGAGCAGGGCACACTCGGGGTGTAGACGACCGAGGACAAACGCCATGTCTCCCGTCGCCAGGCGACAGGAACTCACGGCGAAACTGCTTGGGATTGAGCGGGAAGAAGAAGGCGGGAGGGAGGAGTTACTTCTTGGCCGCGGGCTTGGCGCCCGACTTGCTGGCCGACGACGGGGCCGTCGAGGGCTTAGCAGCCTTGGCGGGAGCCTTGGCAGGAGCCTTCTTAGCAGGAGCCTTGGCAGGCGCCTTCTTGGCCGGGGCAGCCTTGGTTGCAGCCTTCTTGGCCGGAGCCTTGGCGGGCGCCTTCTTGGCAGCCGCCTTAGCTGGCGCCTTCTTAGCGGGCGCCTTCGCGGCCTTGGGCTTGGTGGTCTTCGTGGCCTTGGCAGGAGCCTTGGTGGAGGCGCTGGACTTGGCCTTGCTCGACGTTGCGGCTTTCTTTACGGGCATGAACGAACTCCTTCTTATTCCTCGTCGTCTAGCGACGACTCGACGGAGCATAGGCAAGTGTGTCGGCGCATACAAGCGCCAAGTAGCGGAAATCAAAAAAAAAATTGACGCATCTGCGCTCGTTGCGGATCGACCGGCCCCGCCGAAGGCGCCCGAGAGGAGCCCGAAGGCCGGCCCACTGCAGCCGCCATGCGGCAACTCGAGGTCCCCTCTCCGGCACTCTGGGTAACCGGATCTCACCGATGGTGAATCCCCTGTCCGGCGCCGACCAGAGGCACTTCATTCGCCCGCCAGATAGGGGGCGGTGCGCGCGCTAAAAACGGGTAGCGGCCCTGTCTCTACAGCAGCCAAAGGAGCGAGCCCCAAGCGCAAAGCGAATTGCGATATGATGTTGCCCAGTGACTCGCAAAGCCCCTCGTCATGACATGCTCACCTGGCTGTCTCTGATGCTGCGAGCCCAGCAGCGCAAGACCCTGGCTGCACGTCAAGGTGCGTTGCCCGCGCTGTTTGGCCTCGTGGCCATCACACTGATGCTACCGACGGCAGCATGGGCAAGCTTCTTCGACAACTCGCCCGGCAAGCTGGCCCGCGCGCACGCCTACATAGACGGCCCCAGTAACTGCGCCAAGTGCCACGTCACCGGCAAGCGCGATCTGGACGCAAACAAGTGTCTGGACTGCCACCAGGCGGTTGCCCAGCGCGTGAAGGAAAAAAAGGGCCTGCACGCCTCGCCCAAGGCCCTGAACAAGCCGTGCGAGCTCTGCCACAAAGAGCACAAAGGGCCCGAGTACGACCTCTTCGCCTGGCAGACCTTTGGCGGGCAGAGCAAGTTCAACCACGATCTCAGCGGCTTCCCGCTCACCGGTCGCCACTCGGTCGTCGAGTGCGCGCAGTGTCACAAGCAGAAGACCGCCACTGGCCGGCCGTCGTTCCTCATCGCGCCGACGAGCTGCCAGGGCTGCCACAAGTCACCGCACGGCGAGCTACACGACACTCTGGCTAGCTGCGATCGCTGTCACGACGCGAAGTCTTGGCGGCCGCTCGATCCGATGAAGTTCGATCACAGCCGTGACTCGCGCTTCGCACTGGAAGGCCGACATATCGGGGTGCCGTGCAGTAGCTGTCACCCGCGCTCGATGTTCCGGCTTTCCAACTGGAGCGCCGACTGCACGCCCTGCCACAAGAACGTCCATGGTGAGTCGCTATTCGGCCAGAAGCGCTGCGCCATGTGCCACAGCGCGCGCGGTGCCTGGAATGCCGTCGACTTCGACCACGCGCACAAGACTCGCTTCGCGCTCGATGGGCCGCATCGCAAACCCTGCGCCACGTGCCACACAGCGACGGCGCGTCAGTCCCCAGGGCGCAACTGCGACACCTGTCACAAGGACGCACACGCCGGTCGCTTCACCAAGGTCGGCGAGTGCGCCGCCTGTCACCTCAACACCACCTGGGGCCCCGAGCTGCGCTTCGAGCACGGCCGCTTGACGCGCTTCACGCTGCTTGGGCGCCACGAAGTCGTTGACTGCCGGGCCTGCCACCGCGGCAAGGGCCCCACCGACTACGAGAACTTCGACAACCTGGTCTCCGTCGCCGGCGCCGGCCGCAACAAGGTCGTCAAGATCGCCTGCATGGGCTGCCACACGCACGAAAACGTGCACAAAAAGCAGTTCACGGATGATCAGTGTCTGAAGTGCCACGCGCGCCCCGGCGACACCAAGCAGACCGCTGACCCGCGGTCTTTCGCTGAGCGCGTCAAGATCGGCCACGGTCCGGGCAAGCCCTTCCAGCTGCTCGAAGGGCACAAGATCTCCGACTGCAAGAAGTGCCACAAGAACGACAACTATCGCGACACGCCGACGAACTGCGTGGCCTGCCACGAGGATCGCCTGCACAAGGGCTCGCTTGGCAAGGACACCTGCCTGAACTGCCACGAAGGTGCGCGCTGGCCCGCCACCAAGTTCGATCACGACAAGAGCAACTACCCACTGGAAGGCAAGCACAAGGACGTCAAGTGCGAGACCTGCCACCCGGCCAAGGCCTACAAGCCAACCCCGACGCAGTGTGGCGACAGCAAGTGCCACTCGAAGGACGACGCTCACGAGAAGGCGCTCGGCAATGCCTGCGAGGGCTGCCATAGCCCGACTGGCAAGGTGCTGTTCGATCACAACGATCCGAAGGCCAAGGATCGCTGGAAGCTCGATGGCAAGCACCAAGCGGTGCGCTGTATCGGCTGCCACCCCAACCAGAAGTACAAGCCGGCCCCGACGATCTGCGAGAACTGCCACGCCGATCCGCAGGCCCACAAGGGCGAGCTCGGCACGCGCTGCACCGGCTGCCACGAGCCCGCGGGTTGGAAGAAGATCCACACCGGCCACGACATCTTCCCCATCCGCTTCGGCGGGGCGCACGACCGCGTACGCTGCCAAGAGTGCCATCTGGAGGGCCGCATCCTGCAGGGCATGGCGCAGATGTGCATCGTTTGCCACCAGCGGGATGACATTCACCACAACTCGCTGGGGCCGCGCTGCAGCGACTGCCACACGCAGCAGATGTTCGCTGCGGCTCGCTTCAACCACGACCGCGTCGGCTGCTTGCTGACCGGCATCCACCGCGTCCTGCCCTGCGTCGATTGCCACAAGGGCGGCAACTACGCCGGCCTGGCGGCGGCCTGCGTCAGCTGCCACCGCGACGATGCGATGCGCGCCGCCGTGCTGCGGCCTGATCTGCGGGTGTCCGGCCCGAACCAAGTGCTGCACGAACAGCTCGCCGGCTGTGGCACGTGTCACAACACAACGTCTTTCCGTCCGCGCTTCTTTGGTGGCACGGACTCGGTGTGCCGATGAGGTCGTTCACTCGCCTGGCAGCCGTCGGCGCTGCGGTCTGGGCCCTACTCTCGGTCCCCGCTGCCCATGGACAGAGTAAGGGCGTGTATACCGGCAAGGTCGCGCTCACCGGCTTCTTCTACACAGAAGACGATGGGCTCAACATCAAGAACGATGACACGCTGATTCCGCAGCGCATCGCCAGCGCTTCCAAGCTGGGCTTCGGCGAGCTTCGCGCCACGGTCGATGCCCGCCGCATCGCCAAGGAGCGAATCGACTTTCGGCTCGACGTTCGCCTGCGCTTCACCGGCAACTTCGACTTCGAGAGCAAGTTCACCGACGAATTCATCACCAAGCGCGATGCGTTCAACAACTTCGGCCTCAGCGCGCGCGGCTATCTGGGCGGCCCCGAGTACGACCTGCGCGAGGCCTACGTCAACGTCCGCTTCAGCGAGAGCATGGGCCTTCAGCTCGGCCGCATGTTCGTAAGCGAAGCCGACAACATCAAGCTCGACGCGCTGCGATTGTGGCGACGCTTTGGGCCGCACTGGACGGGCACGGCCTTCGCCGGTGGGTATCCAAACCCTTACTCGCGCTCGCTGCTCTCGGACTATGCCCCGCCCTGCGGCAATGGAGTGGCCGGTGACCTCAACAATCCCGCCACCAGCGGTCCCTGCATCGCCCCTGGGCTGCAGCTCGGCGTCGGTGCGGGGGTCGGCGCGCGCTACAGTTACGATCGGCTGTGGGGCAGCCTCGCGCTGGTCGGCTCGTTCTTCGCTGGAGAAGGCGATGGCGGCAAGGTCGTCGCCGATGGCAACGCGACCCCAGTCACCAACACGCCGGCGCCGCCGCTGAGCCAAGGCAACCTACAGCCGGCAAGTGGCGCGCTGGATGCACCGCGCGTCTTTCTCGCCTGGCTTAACTCCTGGCGGCCCGCCGAGCGCTTCGACCTGTTTAGCGATCTGGTGGTCGATGCCTACGGCTCTGCCGGTCCGCAGCTAACTCGCCTGGTGCTCCTGGGCACGGTGCGGCTGGTGCGCGATGACCGGCTGACCATGCGCATTGGCGCATCGTACCTGTCCTCGCTGGCCGTCAACATGTACCTAAACCGGCTGGTCTATAACCGCTTAAGCGGCGGCACCCTGTCGGCCTCCGGTCTGAGCTTCGTTGAAAACAACCTGACCATCCTGCGCACGGGTCGTGCCGAAGGACGCGTCACGCTGGATGCTCGCCTGGTTCGTCGCCTGGGTGGCTTCGTCGAAGGGCGTTTCCGCTTCCGCAGCCTGCTCAACGGCGGCAGTGACGCCGACGTCTACGGCAACAAAGACATCTACGGCAAGTTTGCGCAGAGCATCGCCGGCGACGGCACCATCGGCTTGCGCGACACCGGATCGTTGGCTGGTCTGCGCGGCAGCCTGAGCTACAGCTTCATCGGCGACTACCGCTCGACCAACCACGTCATCAACTTCGATATCGGTCGCGACTTCTGGCACGAGCGCATCGGCGTGACGCTCAACTACCTTGCCGCCATCACCAAGGATCGCGGGCCGATCGTCGGCGCCACCGATGAGGCATGTCTGGTCACTGAGCCGTTCAACGCCTGCTACGGCCGACGTAGCGGCATGACGCATGAGATTGGCCTGCTAGCCACGCTCAACCCCTGGCGCACGCTGTATGTCGTCGCCGACTATCGGCTGATTGCGCTGATCACCGATCGTCAGCCGGGCGGAGCAGTCGAGACCTTCCCGACGGTGATCAGCCACGCCATCCTCGGCCGCGTCGAGTTCCGCTGGTAGGCGGTCACCGGGCGAAGCTCGCTCAGTGACTGCGGCACAGGCCCGCGGCGCTAGCTCACACCCTCGGCTTCGAGGATCTCGCGCAGCAGGGCAATCGCCCGGGCGTGCAGGCGCGAGGTCCATGACTTCGAGAGCCCCATCGCCGCTCCGGCCTGTTCCAAGGTCTGATCTTGGAAGTAGTACAGGTCCAGCAGGCGGCGCTCTTTGTCCGGCAGCTTGCGGATGGCTTTGCGCACCCGCTCGGCCAGCTGATGTCGTTCAAGCTGCTCATGCGGCGCGGCGCGATCATCGGAGAGCTGCTGTTCGTCCTCGCGCGCCAGCAGGGTGACGAAGATGGTGGCGACGCTCGATAGCGCCGTCGAGATCTCGCGCACCCGATGCTCGACGCCCCCCTCTTGCCCCGCCGGGGGTGGTGTCTCTTCGGTGCGGGACGCCAGGTTCTGCGCGTAGCTGCTCGCTCGCTCTTCCATGCGCAGGCGCGCGTATTCACCACGCGGCAGCCAGCCCATCGAGCGCAGCCCATCGAACATCGAGCCGCGCACGCGGTAGTAGGCGAAGGTCGTGAACGCGACGCCATGACGGTCATCGAAACGCTGTGCCGCCTCGATCAGCCCCTGCATGCCGAAGCCCACCAGGTCGTCGAACTCGACCATCGGGACGTGATCGCGCAGCTTGCGCGCCAGCGAGCGCACAAACGGGATGTGATCTTCAACCAAGCGACGCTCGATCGCAGCTCGTCCAGCTGAGTTCGCTGCTCGCTCGCGAGGCGCTTGTGGGCCCGGCATCGCAGCTAGTATATCGCTGTTTTCTCGTCGAACCTGCGACGTTTTCAGACCCCTTGAGTACCGTGCCGCCATGCCAACCAAAGCCCGCCCCAAGCCCGCAAAATCCAGTGCCTCCTCCAAACCCAGGCCTGCCCGCGTGACGAAAAAAACAGTCACCACCAAGCCTTCGCCCGTGGTGAAGCCAAGCCGGCCGACAAAGCCAAAGCCCGCCGCGAAGCCGAGCAAGCGCGGCACCCCCACCGGCCGCAAAAAACGCGGCTACAGCACAGGACCAATCGCGCTACCCGAGGCGGCGTTCTCACACCTGCGCCGCTCGCACCGCAACATGGCGCGAGTCATCGATCGGGTGGGCGACTTCACGCTCGAAGCCGGGCATCCGGAAGGGCCGTTTGTGTCGCTGGTGCGAGCCATCGTCTTTCAGCAGCTGGCGACCAAGGCGGCCTCGACGATCTTCGGTCGGCTGCGCGACCTCTTCCCGGGGCCCAGCTTCCCCTCGCCCGCCACGCTGCTGGCAGCTCCCGAGAGCGCTCTCCGCGGCTGCGGCCTGTCGGGGCAGAAGCTGGGCTATGTGCGCGATCTGTCCCAGCGCGTGGCGGATGGTGTGCTCGATCTCGACGCGCTCTCGGCGCTCCCCGATGACGAGGTGATCGCTCGCCTGACGACGGTGCGCGGCATCGGACGCTGGTCGGCCCAGATGTTCCTGATCTTCTACTTGGGCCGGCTCAACGTGTGGCCCGAAGGAGATCTTGGGATCAAGCACGGCGTGCGCCTGCTGCACGCCTATGACGACCTGCCGACCCCCGCCCAGATGCAGTCCGCGGGTCAGCAGTTTTCACCCTACGCCAGCGTCGCGAGCTGGTATCTGTGGCGGCTGCTCGATGTCCCCGCCGAAGAGCGCGCCCTGCTATTGACCTAGGCCTTCGTCGCCGGCCAGCCCCGACGGCAGCCGGCCCGCTTACAGACCGCGGCGAGTCTGCCAGTTCCGTCCACGCACCAGCTCTTCGAAAAGGACGGTCAGGCCAAACGACAGAATGTGGTTCTGCCCGCGGTAGTCACCGTTGTTGATGGCCGGCGACGGTCCGCCTTCCAAGGCCAGTGGCTTGCCCGTCAGGCCGTCGATCGGACGCAGCGCTCCGTCGCTTACCGTGCGAGGCAGCGAGTACAGATAGGCATAGGCGATGTTGAGCGTCATGCCGCGCAGCCACAGCCCAAGTCCGATCGTGCCGCCGACCTTGGCCAGCGTGTCGAAGTCGAGCCGCATGTCCGCATCGGCGGTCGCGCTGCTGTCGTAGTACAGACCCAGGCGCAGCGTCGCCGCCGCGGCATCACCAAAGGCCTGACGCAGCGAACCACCCAGGCGCAGACCAACGGTATCGCGGTAGTTGTGGGCCAAGCGAATATCGATGGGCATGCCGCCGTTGATCAGCACCGGCGGGTTCAGCAAGGTCAGCTGATTGTCGCTGCCCTCCCACTGTCCCCACGACTCGTAGATGGCGTTGAACTCGACATCGGCAAGCTCACGGCCGCCTTTGTTCCAGGCGTAGCGCAGGCCCAGCCGCAGCACCCAGGGCAGACGAGCGACGAAGCGCGCATCCATGCGATCGGCGCCGACGCCAAAGCCAGCGATCGACGCAGGCTCGCTGGCCGAGACGGTCCCCGTCGCCGTAATCGGCTTGGTCCCCAGGTTCACCGCCGTCTTGAGGTTGGCCCCGATGTGCAGGCCAGCGAACGGGTGCATGAGCGCGCCTAGCTGCAGCGCGAAGTTGTCCCAGCTCTGCACTTGCACGCGAGTAAAGGCGTCGCAGTCCGCAACCTCGTACTGCGTCGCGCAGGCCGCACTTTTGGGATACATCCCGCCGAGATCCTGCGGGGCGTAGGTGGCGCTCGATAGGTTGAACTGGGCCGCTACAAACTGGCCCGAGAAACCCAGGTCGATCAGGCGATGCGCCCGCACGGCCACCGCCAGCGTCGGCTGAACGATCAGCAGATCGGTGGCCACGACGTCGTAGCGGCCCGGCCCTGGGCGTCGCGGATCGCTCCCGCTGGCCGCGAACAGCCCAAAGTTGCGCTTGCCCACCGACGAGGGACCGAAGGCACCGATGGCAAAGGTGACACGCTGGAAGTAGCCAAAGTCCGTGCTGATGCCAAACCACGGCGCGAAGAAGGGCAGGCTCGCTTTGTCGGCGATCTCGGGGAAGGCGCCAATGCGATCGCCCCCGGCGCGGGCGAAGGCGTACTGCGAAAATACGAGATTGTTGTCGTAGAGCAGGCGGGTGCCGCGGCTCTGCGCCAAGCCCGCAACGTTGTATTCCAGCGCCAATGGAGAGTCGGCTTTGGCGGTGAACGCGCCGCCGCGGCCGAGTGCCTCCGTCCCGTTTGCGCCCAGCTCAAAGCCACCGGCCCAGACCAGCGCCGGCGCCGCCAAGCTTGGCAAGCAAAGAGCCGACAGCAGCGACACGAAACGGAAGCAAGGTTTGGGCATCTGGCGCGTCCCTCCGCCACCGCGGAGCGCGACCTGGCAGCGCTGCGCCCGAGGTAGGCTGGTCATGTTGTGCAAAGCAGTTCCCTACCTGCACCCACATACCGTACCGACGAGCCCGACGGCAAACAGAATCGTCGCGAGAGGGAAGACGGCTAGCGATAGCCATAGGGGCCCGGAGGATACCCGCCACCCCCGCCGTAGACCGGAGGCGCCCCCGACCAGTAGCCGTAGGGCATGGCCCCGCCCGTCGGCTGCGCGCAGGTCACGCGCACTCGCGTCGGAGTGTAGATGCCGAGCGTGATCCACTGCACCGCGACGTTGCCGATCGACCGATCGGTGGTGATGCGCGCCACCGGACGCCCGCCACACATCTGCGCGGTGTCGACCCAGCCGCCAACCGCGCCCCAGAAGAAGCCGTGGGCCCAGCGCGTGTGGGTCTCGGCGGGAGCTTGGTTTGGGATGATGGCCGTCGTCTTGAAGCAGCCCGACAGGCCAGCCAGGCCAACGAGCAGTGCCGAGGTCGTCACGAAGCGGGAAAACGTCGAGATTAGGCGAGACATGGGTTCCTCCTAAGGGCCAGCGTGGCGCGGGCGTCGCAGCGTCTCTCGCTTCCCGACGACCGCCTTGGTTCTGCGGGTGAAACACCGGCGCCGGTCCAAAGTGTCCCTGCCGATCAAAGAATTTTTCGGGCCGGCCAGCACACACCTGCCCTCCCCCATGCGCGGTGGCCTGCGCGATAATCGCGGCATGGGCTTCTTCTCGCGTCTGCGCTCGGCTTGGCAGGCGATTGTGCAATCCGACCCCGCCGATGCGGATGTCGACATCGAGGCGGCACCACAGACCAAGGACGCTGCGGCGGATGATCCGTCAGCTCCCGCGTCGTCGTCGAACGCTGAGAGGGCCGACGCGCTTTATGACGACAGCGCTAGCCAGACGCAGGCCCGCGCCACCACCTCACCCGACCACGAGGCGACGAAGATCCTGGCGGGCACGATCGACGACTACAACGCCAAAACGCGGGTCGGCGTCATCACGCTCAGCGACGGCGCGGTGATCGGCTTTGGCGCCGAGGTCTGCGAGGACTTCACGCCGCTTTTGGGCCTGCGCGTGGCCATCTTCGGCACCAGCGTCCCGCCCGAGTCGTTTCATGAGGAGGCTCGCGAGGCACCCGATGAGCTCCCCGGACTCTGGGCCAGCCGCATCCACCTGTTCCCCGGCAGCGAGTCCGAGTACGCCGCCCGGCTGCGCATCCATCAGGTCGAGCGTGCGCTGCGAGGAGCCGGTGAGCGCGATGGGCCGTCGGCTCCCGGTGAGCCGCCGTGGGCCCGCGGCAAGAATCGCCCGGGTCGGAAGCCCTCGGGCCCCGGCCGCCCCCACGATGCGTTCTTCACGCTGACCCTCGTGCTAGACCGGGAGCTTCCGCAGGACGCCGCTGCCCTGTCACGCCTCATCGATCCGTCGCCCCCGCCCGCGCTCAGCCTGGGCTCTGTGGACTCGTCGGATGGGGCGCCAGGTCCCTGCGGCGTGTGGCGGCACCCCAGCGTGCGCATCATTCCCCTGGTGCGCAACAAGCAGACCGAGCCGGGCTTCTCTGCCGAGCTGCAATCAGGCCCGCATCGCGCCTTCCTGCTCTATCGACCGCAGCCCTACGGGGGCGAGAGCGAGTCTGGTCGCGCCCATGTCGGCCTGTTTGTCGGCGGCCCGCATACGCCACGCATCGCAGCTCAGCTAAGCGGTCGCAACGATCAGCCGCCAGTGGCAGTGACCAACGAGGCGGCTCGCATCCTTGCTGATCTAGCGCGGGCTCTACTGCTGGCTCATCCCGAGGCGCCGGGGATGGTCCTCAATCGCGCCGGCAAGGCCTTCAAGTCGCGCGAGATCGCGCTGAATCAGCTGGGCGAATCCGCCGGTGAGCAGATTCCGTTTGTCGCCTGGATCGATTGGAATCGCGGCGAGCACGAAGGCCGCCCCTGCCTGGTGTCGAGCGGTCTTGAGATCTTGGCACTGCCCGACATCGCAGTGATGCTACCCAGCACACCAGCGTCGGCGCGCCCGCCTGGGGATGATGACGCGGCCGAGGTCCGAGCGCGGGACGTCATGCTCTTCGTGTGCGATCTGATGCTGCGTGGCTTGCTTCCCGATGAAGCATCGACGATCGCTGTCCCCCGCCACATCCGCCTGCAGCCCGGCTCGCGTCTAGAAATCGCCGAACCGCACGACTGCGAGACCTACGCCATCCGCGCACGAAGCCCCGACTGGATCGAGCTTCAAAATCCAGCGGACGGCGGCGCAGCGACGGATCACAGCTAAGCAGAAGATCAGGCAGCAGACGGCGGAGAGAGGCGGGGGGTGGACGGCGGGAGGATCCTAGACACTCTTGCGCGGTCGCTCGTGTGCCTCGTTTACGACGATCGTACGCCCCCCGAACTTGCTGTTATGCAGCTCGGCAATGGCCGACTTGGCTTGTGCATCGTCCGCTAGCTCGACGAATGCAAAGCCTCGCGGCCGCCCGGTATCCCGATCGTGAATGATTTTGACCTGCTGCACTCGACGAGGACTGTCCTGCTGGAAGAACTCCGTAATTTCAGCCTCACCGACGCTATACGGCAAATTGCCAACATAAAGTCGCTTTCCCATAGCCTCATTCCTTTCTGCACGGCGCAAGCTGCATCCGGCAGGCCCCCCCAAGAGCCAAGAAAAGCCAAAAAGAGACCTAGATCAGACGGAGAAAAGACGCAGCGTGCAATTTCTAGGATATGGAGAATGCGGGGGCTTGTATAGCCCGTAGCTGTGCCAGGGTGCCGAGAAACGCCGGCGGTGGCGGGCGGTGCAGGCGGATGACTTCCCCGGTTGTCGGATGAGCAAAGCCCAGAGTCTCGGCATGCAGCAGCAGGCGCGGGGAGCGCAGCGGCTCTATCCCGGCCCGCAGAAAGTCGCGGATGTACACCTGCTCGCCGACCACGGGGTGGCCAGTCTCCGAGAGATGAATGCGGATCTGGTGCGTCTTGCCCGTTTCGATGGTGATGGCGCAGTAGGTCGCGGTGCGGTCAATGAATTCGAGCGCTTGCACATGCGTCACCGCTCGCTTGCCCAGCCCCGGCGGCAGCGGCAGCGGCATGCCATCGTCGCGATAGCGGGGACGCAGCGAGCCGCGCAGGCCATCGCCACGGTCATCCACGAAGTAGGACTCGATGGTGCGGTCAAGCAGGCGACCATGCACCACACACAGATACCGCCGCTCGATGTCGTGGGCTCGCCAGCGCAGCTGCAGCTCGCGCAGCGCCTTTTTGGTCTTGGCGAACAAGAGCAGGCCCGAGGTCTCTTTGTCGATGCGGTGCACGACGTGGAGCGGGATCTCGGAAGCCGAGCGGCCATCTCGCCGACCGTGGCGCCAGGCCTCGCGGATGAAGTCCATCGCGGTGTCGCTGCCATCGTTCTCGTAGGGCACGCTCTGCAGCCCGGCTGGCTTGTCGATGACCACCACCTGCGAGTCTTCGTAGACGATGGAGGCCAGGGCCATGGTGGCGCGCTCGCTCAGCGGCCGCGGGGCCTGCGGCCTTACCGCGATCGCCATGCCGCGCCGAACCCGCTTCGCACCATCGAGAATCAGCTGCGCGCCAATCTTTACTTTGCCGCGCTCACACAGCGTGCGGGCCGCGTTCCAGGACAAGCCAAGACGGCCGCGCAGCACCGCAGCCAAGGTCTGCCCCGACTCTCCGTCGGAGACTTCAAAATCGTGATTCACGCGGCGGATATACCACGCTGCTGGCCGACAAACCCACCCTGTATGGTGGGGCGCACGGCGGCGGAACGGATCGCATGGCTAAAGTGATGTCACCGACCGCGGTCTTGTCACCGGGACACGAGCGCCGCGGTCACACTGGGGAAATCAGCAATAACGCCGAAAGTGGTGGGGGGAGGAGCAGGCGCGCCTGTATGCAGGCGTCAGCGTGAGAGGCGGGAACTAGCGGTTAGCGATGATGGCGTGGGTGATGCGCATCTCGTCGGCGAGCCCTTGCGAGGCCTTGTCCTTGCTGCGATCGATGTCGATCTGCGCTTGGATGCCTTTTAGGATCTCGGCGTCTGCCTTGGTGGCGAGACGGCTCAGCGCCAGCATGATGGCGATGCGCGCTGCGGAGTCCTTGTAGGCGATGTGCTTGGTGAGCTGCGGAAGCGCCTCGCGGCCCATGCGGCTCAGCATGAACGCGGCCTTCTCAGCCTTGGCGGCCGAGCGAGCCTTGCGGATGTCGAGCAGCATCTTTTCGCGATCGTCCTTGCCGCTCTTCGACCCCTCCAGCGTGTCCATCTCTTTGACCATCTCATCGAGCGCCTTGCCGTAGCAGGCCGCGTCCTTCTTGCAGTCGCGGGCCAGCTCAGCTCGGGCCAGCGCGTTCTGGAAGGCGATCCCGATGTCCGCTTCGAGGAGCTCCTTGGGCAGGTTCAGGGCCTTGAGGGCACCATCGACCGCCGCCGTCTCGTCCTTGTCGACCAGGCGACCAAACTGCGTGATCGCGCCAGCCGCCAGACCCGCCTTCTCTTGATCGAGCTCAGGCAGATCGTCCTTCTCCTTGGGCGGCTTGAGGAACTGCGTCTTGGCGGCGGCCAGGATCGCCGGCAGGCCATCGGTCGCGCCCATGAGGTTCAGCGCTTCCGCCGCAGCCGAGCGCAGCTTGGGATGGCGCTTCACATCGCTCACGATGCCGATCAGCGTCTTGGCCGACGTCTTCTCGACATCGGTCATGCCGATGGCCAAAAGCACCGACTGGTGACCCGACACGCACTGCTTCTCGCCCTTGACGCAGTCCGGCGTCATGCCGTCGTCCTTGCGATCGAGCTCTTTGATCAGCGCCGGCAGCGCCTTCTTGCTGCGCAGGTCACCGAGGATGATCGACATCTTCTGAACGATGAGGCCAGGGATGAAGTCGAACTTCTTGGCATCCTCTTCGATCGCCTTGTTTCCCCGCTGCATCGCCTCGACAACTGCCGGCACCGCGGCTTCTCCGATGCGGGCCAGCGCCAGACGACAGGGCACGAAGATATCGCCGCCACGACCGGTCATGAACAGACCGCGTACCAGCGTCGGCGCCGAGCGCGCGTCAGCGAACTCGCCCAGGTGCTTCGCCGCTTCGCGGTTGAGGAAGAAGTCCTGCTCATCGGCCGAGACCTCAACGACCTTCATGAGGGCCGGCACGGCGGCGGGATCCTTGATCGCCGTCAGCGCCTTCATCGCCTCGACCTTGACGACGTTGGCGCGCGTCTTGATCGGCAGCTTCTTGTCCAGCGCCTTCACCAGCTCAGGCACGGCCTTCTTCGCCGCCTCGCGCCCCTTGTCGTCGAGCGAAGCTAGCTCCAGGATGCCCGTCGCCGCCACCGAGGCGTTCTCAAAGTTTTCGTCGGAGTAATCGAGCTGTTCGATGAACAGGTCGAGCGCCTTCTCCGAACGAATCTTGGTCAGCGTCTTGAGGTGCTGCGGGTCCTTCGACTTCTTGAACAGGGCCGTGACCGGGGCCACCGCTTCGTCGATGTTAGCCGGCCGCTCCTTGGCGGTCGCGAGGCGCTCAATGTTGCGCAGAGCATCCTTCTGCTCGCGGATGTCGTCGATCTTCTTGATCCAGGTCTTGACGTCCTGGGGATCATCGACACAACCGCTCGCTGACAGGATTGTGCCCAGAGCCAAAGCCAGACCAAGGTTGCGGCCCAGCGACATCGAACGTACCCACAGACTGCCTCGCGGTTTCGCCATGGCTAACTCCTGGGGCACGCGGCCCCAATCATGGTGTCGGCGACGGCAGCCCGACGAGCCCCCGCGTCTGCCCGCATTTCCGTCGGGCAAAACGGCGGTTCTCGTCGAAGCGACCGTCCATTTATCTGATTCTATGAAGTTGGAGAGGGGAAAGAAAGAGGGGAAGGAAGGCGCGGAACGTTTAGCTGCCGCTGCCCTTGCCGCGGCTCTGGACTGCGAAGTTGACGTTGTTGTAGCCCGCCACTGCGCAGGTATACATGACCTTCTTGATGACCTTGAAGTCGATGTTCTTGTCGGCCTGAACGATCACGATGCCCTTCCAGTCCTCCGGGTTGGGGTGGAGGAGCTTGAAGTTGTTCTTCAGGACGACGAGGTCATCGTGAAGCTGCGGGATCTTCCAGTCGACCGTGTTCTCGCGTGAGAGCTCTTGCGAGTCGGCCTTCGGATCACCGTTGAGCGTCACCGAGTCGCGCGATACGGCGATGATCGGCGCCTGCTCAAGGTCGCGGAAGTTCACGGCTTCCGGCAGCGTGATGTTCTTCGAAACGGTCAGAAGTTCGCCTGAGGCCGAGAAAGTCTGGAGCAAGAACACGACGAGGATGGTGAGCATGTCCACCATCGAGGTCAGGTTCAGCTCGGCATACCCGGACTTCTTACCCAGTCCACCCTTGGAGATGAACTTGAGCGGGATGAACTTTCGCAGACGCGGGCCGGGGGGCTTGATAACCCCAGGGCGCTGTAGTGCGCTGGTCGCCATGTGAATCGCCTCCTATTGGCCGCCCTTGTCTGAAAGCGAAACGTTGGGGAACTTGGATGAGATCACCACGTCCATGGTGCGAATGACCTTGTTGTAGATCACGGCATCGTCGGACTTGATGGTGATGTCTTCCTTGTCCGGGTGGTCCTTCTTCGCCTGCGTCATGATCTCGGCAAGCTTCGCGTAGTTGTAGTCTTCGCCCTGCATCTCGATCGGCGTCGACTCACCCGTGGACTTCGAGAAGATGTAGCCATCCTTGTTGATAAACAAGGTGAGGTTCACCGTCGGAGTCGGCGGCTCATCGACCGCACCAGAGGGAGCCTTGCTCTTCTGCGTCACGTCCATGCGCGCAAGCTGCGTCCACACGGCCGTAATCAGGAGGAACGAAATACAACACGACAACAGGTCGATAAACGGGACTAGGTTAATCGCGGCATCGAGCGGTTTTTTACCACCTTTGCCACTGGGCGCTGGTGCTGCACCACCCATTGGTTATCTCCTTCGTAGGGGCGTTAGCATCGCATTCGCGACCGCTTGCTGACGGGCTAAACCGAAGCCGGCAAGCGGGAGCGTCGCGACGCCGACACTACGCCTGGCCGCCGCCCTGAGCCGACTTCATGGCCGACTTGTGGCCGACCACGAGGTTCACAACCTGCACCGACAGCTCGTTCATGTCGTCGAGCGTGTGCTGCGTCCAGCCGTTGAGGATGGCAAACCAGAGCAGCGCGGGAACGGCGCAGATTAGGCCGAACGCGGTGCAGTTCATGGCTTCGCTGATGCCCTTGGCGAGCAGAGTGGCCTTCATCGAGGGATCAACGCCGGCGACGCCAGCGAACGAGTGAATGAGACCAAGGATGGTGCCGAGCAGACCGACCAGGGTGGCGACGTTGCCGAGCATAGCGAGGTAGCCGGTGCGGGCTTCGAGCTTCGGAATCTCCTTCAGCGCCTGCTCATCCATCGCAGCCTGAACTTCAGCATCGGGACGGTTGAACTTGGTGAGACCAGCCTGGATCACGCGCGTCACGGGGGTCGGGTTGCCGCTGCACACCTTGACGGCGCCCTGGATGTTACCGGCCATGATCTGGCTCTTGAGCAGCGAGAGCAGCTTGTCCTTATCGATGCCAGCCTTCTTCAGATAGATCGATCGCTCGATCGAGATACCCCAAGCGATAATCATCAGCAGCAGGATCGGCCACATCGGCCAACCACCCTCGTGGAACGCATCCGCCAAGCCCTTTAGGATCGACATGTCTCTAGACCTCCGAACGATTCTTTGAAGCGGTGTTCTTGGCCACTCAAACGTGGCCTGTTGGTTTGTTCGCATCCTACGCAAGCACGGGCAGTGCCAGGAAGTGAAAACTGACTGGAAAATCTGCAGCTCCGCCGAAAAGTCGGGAGCGCGCTCGGACACCTGCCCCGCTTGCCAGAGCCGGTTCGGCCATTACACGGGGAATAGCACCCCAAGGCCGTGGCATTCTGCCCCAGCGCCCATAAGAGCTGGGGTTGCCCGTGGCTGCCTGCCGCATATCCGAGGATGGCCTCTCTGTGGCTACACTGCACGCCATGCCTTGGCCGTGGTTCAGCCTACCGACGCTCTCACTGTTTGGCCTACTCGCCGTCGCGGGCTTTGTGCTCTTTCGACTCGCGCGCAGTGTCAGGCGTGGTCTCTCGATACGCATGCAGGTGTTCGTCGGCATGGCCGTGCTCTCGGGAGGCTTCGCGACGGTGCTCAGCGTCTATGCCATCAACCGCCTCGAGGCGCGGGCCCTGCGCCTGAGCAGCCAGGGGCTATTTTCGCAGGCGGGAGCCGAGCTCTTGTCACGGACGCTGCGCGAAGCGGCTGCTGGAGCTGCGACGCTGTCGCTGTTGCTCATCGTCATGACGGCGTTGGCGGCAGCCCTTATCGGACGTGCCATCGCCAAGCCGATCGAGCGACTGACGCAGGCGGCCTCGCGCATTGCGAAGGGCGAGCAGCACGTTGCCCTCCCCCGCCCCTTTGGCCGCGAGGTACGCACCCTGACCGAGGCGCTGGAGTCGATGCGCCGCGAGCTAGAAGGCCACCATCTGGCCGAGCGGCTGGCTGTTGATCTTGGTCACGAGCTGAAAAACCCTGTCGCCGCCATCCGCGCCGCTGGCGAGGTGCTGCGCGACGGTGCGCTAGAGGAGCCAGCCACCGCCGAGCGCTTCGTTGAGCGCATCCTAGAGGCGGCCGAGCGCTTGCAGAGCATCGTGCAAAACCTCCTGGCCCTCACTCGTCTACAGGCACGCGGTGTGGCCGATGATCCGGTAGACCTGCTCGCTATTGTGGAGCAGGCGCTCGATGCCCACACCCATCGAGCAGCCCAGAAGCAGCTCTCGCTGATGTTGGACGCACCGAGTGCCAGCGCTCAGCGCGGTGGGCTGGGTAGTCGGACGGGCCTGATGACGCGCGGCGATGCCGTCTGGCTGCGTCGAGCCATCGACAACCTGATCGACAATGCGCTGGCCTTTGCCAGCCCGCCCGCGGATGGGCAGCCGGCAATCTGCGTGTCGCTGCAAGCGGCCGGCGAGCTGCTGTACATCGATGTGAAAAATCACGGCCGCGGCATCGAGCCCAGCGTCTCCGGGCGGCTGTTCGAGCGCTTCGTCACGACGCGTCGCGACAGCGGGGGGAGTGGTCTTGGCCTCGCAATCGTCGCCGCGGTGGCCGAGCAGCACCACGGCCGGATTGAGCTTTTGACGCCCGGCCCACCGATCACCTGCTTCCGCCTCTGCCTGCCTGCGGCATCGAGCCCGCGTTGACCCCCGATCGGCGGGCATGGTAAAGGGAGCCGCCCAGCGAGGGCTCCTCGACGATGCCGCGAATAGAGATCTTCCGCTTCCAAGTTCACTTCGGCGACTGCGACCCGGCCGGTATCGCGTTTTATCCCAACTTTTTTCGCTGGTACGACGCGGCCTCGCGGCACTTCTTCGACTGCTGCGGCCTGCCGCCCTGGCGTGAGACGGAAAAGACGCACGGCATCATCGGTGTCCCGCTTGTCGAAGCGCAGTCGCGCTTCATCAAGCCAACGACCTACGGCGATCACGTCGAGGTCCACACCCACATCAGCAGCTGGGAAGCCAAGGTCTTCTGTCAAACGCACGAGCTCAAGCGCGATGGCGAGCTTTTAGCCGTCGGGGAAGAGCGACGCGTGTTTGCCTGCCGCGACCCCCAGACCGGCCGCATCCGCAGCATCCCGGTGCCGCCGGAATTCCGTGCGCTCTGTGGCTAGCTGCGACCGCGGCTGACCACCCCGGTTGTGCGCCCTCGGCTGACTGCACGAGGCCGCACTGCCACGTCGAACTTTTGGCGAAAGCGGCTTAGGCGAGCCAGAAAGTCGGCGTAGCGCGCGTCGGGATCGTCGGCCGGCATGACCTGCGCTTTACCGACGGCGGGCGCGAAGACAATCAGCGTCTGCGGCACATCCAAGCCGTAGATCTCGCGCAGCGCGGCGCGGTACGCGGCCACCTGCAGGTGCGGATCAATGACGATCTCGGGCGAGCGGGGCTCATCAGTGGTCTTCCAGTCGATGACGCTCAGCACGCCGTCGACTTCGGCGACGCAATCGACGGTGCCGGCGAAGCCCTGCGAGTGCCACAGCGGGCCCTCGACCAGCCAGATCTCGCCAAGGCGCGGCCAGAACGATGACAGCGATGAGAAATAGGGGGAGTGGCCTTCCTCTCCCTGCTCCAAGCGGGCCTGCATCTCGGCATGAAACACTCGCCCGCGAGCCCGCGCCGCCATGGCGGCTGGCGACGCCCCCTGCCCAGCCCAGGCCGAAGTCCGGCTCAGGATGCTAGTTACACTCGGCAGGAGGCCGTGCGGCGTCAGGTAGTGCCGCAAGCCGGTGCTGTCCTCTGTCGTCTGCGCGGTCTGTCGGGGAAGTCGCATCATCGATCCGTTGTCGGGGTCGGGGCGGCCGAGCGGTCGCGGGGTGGGTCACAAGGCCAGGCCGAGCACCGCGCGCAACCTGGCGCCTTCGCTAGAACCAAGCCGGCTGCATTCTCGCGTAGGAGTCTTCGCCCTGACGACACAGCGCGATCAGCTGCGGCACGCGAGGTAGCTCCGTCGCTAGCCAGTACTGCGCCGTGCACAGCTTGCCCTGGTAGAAGTCGGAGTCCTTGCCACCCGGCAGGGCTTTGCCGGCCACCACGGCCTGCCGCAGCCACAGCCAGCTGACGACGACGATCGACATCAGGTCGAGATAGTCGGCGCTGTGCAGCAGCATGCCCTCGACATCGCCCATCAGGCCTTTTTGCGCGAGGTACATCGTCAGCTCACCAATCTGGCCGATGGCGTTTCGCAGCGACGCACAAGCTGCAGGAAACAGCCCTTGCGATTCGGCTTGCCCAACGGTGGTTTCGATCTCGCCGGCCAAGATCGATAGGGCCGCACCGCCTTCTTGCACCACCTTGCGACCCAGCAGATCGAGGCCCTGAATGCCGGTGGTGCCCTCGTGGATGGTGTTCAGCTTCTGATCGCGAAGCCACGCCTCGGGCAGAAACTCGGTGCTGTAGCCGTAGCCGCCGTGTACTTGCAGCGCGAGCGCGTTGGCCTCGAAGCCTCGCTCTGCCGGGAAGGTCTTGGTGATCGGCGTCAGCAGATCGAGCAGCAGCCCAGCGCGACGACGCTCCTCGGCCGTAGCGGCGAAGTGCGACAGATCGCTGTTGAGCGCAGTAACGGCGAGCAACGAGAGTCCGCCCTCGACGATCGCTTTCTGACGCAACAGCATGCGCCGCACGTCCGCGTGTTCGATGATCGGCACCGGGGGGCGGCTGGTGTCCGCCTTGGCAGCAGGCGGCCGTCCCTGAGTGCGCTCGCGAGCGTAAATGACCGCTTGGTGATAGGCGACCGAGGCGGTGGAGACGCCGTTGGCACCGACCATCAATCGGGCCTCGTTCATCATCTGGAACATGCAGGCCAGACCGCGGCCCGGCTCACCGACCAGCCAGCCGTGACAGTCGCCTCGCTCGCCGTAGTTGAGGGCCAGGCTAGGGCCGCCGCGCCAGCCGACCTTGTGGATCATGCCAGCGACGGTCACGTCGTTGTCGACCAAGGCGTCCCCGACCTGCCGACGAGCCGGCACAGCGAACAGCGAGATGCCCTTGATGCCCGCGGGAGCGCCATCGATGCGGGCCAGCGTCATGTGCACGATGTTGTCGGTCAGCTGATGATCGCCGGCCGAGATGAAGATCTTCGAGCCTTGGATCAGGTAGTGGCCATCGGCGGTCGGCGTGGCGCGCGACTTAATGTCGGCGAGACTGCTGCCGGCCTGCGGCTCGGTCAGGGCCATGGTGCCGGTCCACTCACCGCGATACATGCGGGCCATGAACTCGCGTTTCA
Organism: uncultured Myxococcales bacterium; assembly: GCA_937952145.1. GTDB lineage: Bacteria > Myxococcota_A > Polyangia > Palsa-1104 > JAEUJZ01 > JAEUJZ01. Next base: position 8,362 of record CALFYE010000197.1, on the reverse strand, counting down.
GCGTCTCGTTGCCGAAGGCTTCGATGAGGTGCGCCGCCCCGGCGGTGAGGCCAATCATGCCAGCGGCGACGAGGTTACCGGCCATGATGTACGTCGAAGCCAGCGTCGTGACCAGCAGAGGAAGCTGCTGTCCCCCGGCGTCGTAGGGCCGACTCGCGGCGATCAGATCGAGCCCGATGAGCTGCGGATAAATCTTGTTCCACAGCGGATGAAGGACGATGCGGCCGTTTTCGACGTGCGGTGGCTCGGCATCCATCGGCTTGTAGGTCGGAAACAGCACCTCGCGCGCAAAGCGTCGACTGTTCTGCAGCACCAGATCGAACGTGGCGCGCTCGTGATCGGCGAAGGTGGGAAGGGCGCACAGCGACGGCGCGTCGAACACCTCGTAGAGCAGGAAATCGACATCGCGATCAGATACCAGAGGGTTTTGCATGGCGCATCTTAAGCGCATCTTTAGCGCTTCTGCGCGGGACATCCGCACACCCCGGCCCCGGTCGCTGGGTACGGCTACGCGACCGGTCGACTGAGGTGACGGAACAGGGTCTCTAGCTTGGTGTGCTGCGGCGTCAGCGCACAGAGCTCACCGACCTCAAGTACCGCTCGTGCGAGGCGATCGGCGGTCTGGGGCACGTGCTCCGCCGCAAGCCTGACCGTCAAGCTCCAGGGGGCATCGCTACCCGCCTTGGCCTGCGCGCTCTCCAGCGAGGGGGTATCAGCATCTGGCTCGGACGCGACGACAATATCAGCCACACCCGGCACGGCCTTGAGAGCCGCCAGAAGCGCTGCGCGATCTCCGCGACAGCGCACCACGATCGCAGGGGCAGTGACCTGCGCCGCGGCCAGCGCGCTCGGTGGGCCGAAGCCACTCACCCGACCGGCTTCCAGAATGAGGACTCGCTGACAGATCGACTCGGCCTCCGGCAGGATGTGCGTCGATAACAGCACCGTGTGCTGAGCCGATAGAGCTGCGATGAGCTGCAGTGTCTCGGTTCGCTGGCGAGGGTCCAGCCCATCGGTGGGCTCGTCGAGAAGAAGGACGCTCGGGGCAGCGAGCAGAGCATCCGCCAGCCCGAGTCGCTGACGGTAACCTTTCGAGAGCTGGGCAATCAGCCGCCGCTGGGAGTCGGCCAGCCCGACCTGCGCCAGCACCTCCGCCGTACGCGCAGCGCCCCGTTCGGACGACAGGCCTCTGAGCGCTGCTCGGCTGTGCAGATACTCCTCGACGCGGAACTCCCCATCGAGCGCGGCCTCCTCGGGCAGATAGGCCAGCGAGCGCTGCGCTGCCAGCCGCTGACTGGTGACGTCGAAGCCAGCGACGCGCACCCGTCCGGCCGCAGGATGCAGGAGCCCCGCCAGGACGCGCAGGAGCGTGGTCTTGCCAGCGCCGTTAGCCCCTAGCAAACCCACCACTTCACCCCGCCCGGCCTGAAAGGACACGTCGCTGAGCACCGGACGGCCGTGTCGATAGCCCGCCGTAAGCCCATCTACTTCGATCATGATCGCAAGCTCTGAATACCACTTCCCCGAGGCTCCAGGCAGTCGATCACTTCTTGCAGATCTGCCGGTCCAAAGCCGCAGCACAGGCCCAGGATGCTGGCACCTGCCTGCCTAAGCTGCCGCATTCGCTCGACGAGACGCATCTGCCGCTCGTCATCGGGGACAAAGATCCGCTGCCCGTCGCGACACACCAGCCGGTCGGCGTTGGGATAGGCCCCAAGCGGCAGCCCAGGCACGCTGGTCTCGACGGCTAGCCGCAGCTGCGAAAGCGCCAACCGCGCAACCGAGGCGTGGGCACAGTTGATGAGCAGCGCGCTCGCCCCCAGTTCCGCGCAGGCCCGCGCGATCATTTGCAGATCGCTCCCATCGAGCAAACGCTCCCCGCTTTCGTCGGGCAGGAAGCTCACCAACACCGGACCGCGATAGCTCCGACGGACGCCAGCCAGAGCGAGGCGAACCTCGCGTCCGCAGCCCTGGGTCTCTAGCAGCAGGCCATCGCAGCCGGCTTCCAGCAGCCAGTCCGCGCTCCGTGCGTGCTCACGCTCGACGATCGAGTCGGCCGGAGTGGCCTCGGGTCGGTAGCAGTCGGCAAGCGGAGCGAGGCTGCCCAAGACCCAGCGCAGCGTCGAAAACTCCGCCACTACGCGGCGCGCGATGGCGACAGAATCGGCGGTCCAGCGTCGAGCTTGCGTCATCGGTACACCCGCGGCAGCCGCGGCATAGGCCGTGGTGCGGAAGGTGTTGGCGGTGATCGCTTGCGCGCCGGCCTGCAGGTACCGACGATGCACATCGGCAAGCAGCATCGGTGCGGTCTCAGCCGCCATCGCCGTCCACAGCGTGGGATGCAGGACGAAGCCCCCGGCCTCAAGCTGTGTTCCCGTCGGCCCGTCGAGCCACAGCCCAGCCTGGCCGACTGCAGCGAGCAGCGCTTCCATCAGGCCGCCTCCATCACCACCGCACCACGCCCCGCGCGCCGCGCCGTCAGGCTGCCCAAGAGCGCCATGATCGCGCCGTAGAACAAGAACGTCTGCGGTACTCCGCCCCAGAACTGGGCTAGCGATCCTTCGAGGGTGGTGGTCAGGTTTTGCACGAAGTAGAGGTGCAAGACCAGCGCCCCCAGGCCGGCCTGCGGATGCGCGAACAGGTCATCGACGAATCGACACAGCAGGCCCACGCAAGCCCAGAGCAGCAGCGCCCCGAAAAAGCCGAAGTTGATGTAGCTCTCGGGGAGCTGACCCAGCCCGACCATGACGTGCGCGGTGCCAGCTGGCGTCGTGTAGCCGTAGATAACGGCAGCCCAGACGTCGGCCCACTGCGCGATGGGTTTTTCGGGATCGAACACGCGCGGAATGAAGGCATGGCGCAGGTAGACATAGGTCGCCCCCCACTGATGCGGCACCGCGGCTGGCGTCATCTCGATGGCGTGCGCAAGCTGCAGCGCCCCGGCCGTGCGCGCTGCCGCGACCTGCAGCGACTGCGCCTTGTCCTGGCTCTGTCCCGGGCCGTCGCCCAGCCAGTGCTGCGCCGTCAGATCGAGGAACAGCTCGGCACGCTGCCAAAGCTCCAGGCGCGTGCTGCGATCCCAGACGCGAGCGCGAAACTCGGCCTTGACGGGTTGTAGCAGGACGATGGCAAGGAGCGCGGCGATCACCGGCCACAGCCGAAGCTGCCGTCGCGCGAACAGCCAGCCAAGGAGATAGATCAAGAGCGGCTTGATGAGCGGCGTCAGCACACCCCGCATCAGCGCCACCACCGCGGCCAGGCCGAACAGCCCCCAGAACAGATAGCGCCCCAGACCGCGCGGTTTTTCGTCGAGCAGCGTCGGGATCAGCACCATGGCAAAGCCCAGCTCGCCCGGGGTCAGCCAGGCGATGAGGCTCACCGCAGTGCGTTCATTTGGCAGCTCTCCGCGCAGCCACAGCAAATCGGCCAACAGCCACAAGAGCACGATCGCCGTCCCCGCCACCCGCAGCACGGCAGGCGCCACCCGCAAGCGAGGCTGCGGCAGCCAGCGCGAGGTAAACAGCGCAGCCCCCGCACTCCAGCCAGCCCACATCGCCGGCACCGTGAGCGCGGCCAACAGCGTCGCCAGCTCGACGGCACGATCGGAGAGCCGGGCCTCTCCCCAGCGAAGAAGGAGCGTGCGTTCGTGAAACACCGCCAGGTGGTGATAGAGAGTCACCCACAGTCCAATCGCCACCACTGTGCAGCGTCGCGCCCCCGCCTTGGCCAAGAGCCACAAAAGCGGCAGCAGCGACAGCCCCAGCCCCAGCCAAGCGATGCTCCGGGCCAGCGAAGAAAACCGCGGGGTCGCGAGCAGCAGATACACCGGCAGCGCCGCCGCCATCCCCAAAACGTACAGCAGAAGCCAGCGCCGTCGCGTCGCCAACGGAGTCGACGTCAGCGGGTCTTCCGGCTTGCTCACCAGAGGCGACGCAGCAGACGGCGCAGCGACAGACACCGCGGCAGGATATCACGCTCGCCGGTTTGGGAAGTTCGGGGAGGGACGGAGAAGATCGAGGAGAAACGAGGCCGAGAGGGGCGGTCAACAGCCGGGCAGCCGGGGCTGCCCAGTGGGCTTACTCGCCCGCCGACTTCAGCACGAAGGGATAGGTGACGACGACGATGCCACCCTGCGGCTTGGGGAACTCCCAGCGACGGACTGCGGCGGCGATGCACTGCTCGACAATCGGGTTACCCATGGTCGAGGACTGCACGATGCTGGCGACCACCGAGCCAGTCGGGCTGATGGTGAACTGCACCATGACGCGGCCCTGCAGGTTCGGGTTGCGGGTGAGTTCCTTCTCATAGCAGAACTTCACTTCGTTCAGGTGGCGACGGATGATGCGGCGAATCAGTTCCTTGTCGAGCGAGCCGCGGACCTCAGCGGTACCGGGCACGACTTCGGGAGCGCCGGCCTTGCGAGCCTTGAGGGCACCCGCGCGGGCACCGTACATGCCACCGCCGGGAGCGCCCGAGCCACGACCGATGGTGCCGAGGTTGCCAAGGCCGATCGTGCCTTCACCCGTGCCACCACCACCGCGGCCGCTGCCGACGAGGCCGAAGCCACCGGCGCCGTAGGCATCGCCGACTTCCGTACCAACGAGACCACCCATGGCGTCTTCCGCATCGCGGCCGAGGGCCGAGTCGCGACCGAAGATCGAGGCCATGCTACCGGCCATACCCGAGCGAATGACACCGAGGACACCGGCGTTCTTGGCGGCATCCTTCGCCGCTTCCTTCGCCATCTTGATATCGGTGTTGGTCGGCGGACCCTTGATGGCGAAGATCTTGTTCTTCGCCGACGAGTCCTTCTTGCCCATCTTGCCTTCGGTCTCTTTGGCGCGCTTACCGCCGGCGTTCTCGTTCTCTTGCTTGGCCTTCTTCAGCCAGTCCGGGATCTCTTCCGGCTTCTGCTCTTCCGGCTTCACCAGGAACTTCGCCAGGCGCTGATCGTTCATGAACGCGTCGAGCGACAGCGACTTCGGATCGGGCGGCACCGAGAACATGAGGGCCATGAACAGCGCCACGCCGGTGAACACGCCGATGGTGTACGACTGCGTGTGCCAGTCGATGTGGAACGGCACGGGGTACGTGCGCGGCTTCGCCACCGAGTTGATGTTGAAGGTGTTCTCACCGACCTGGATGTTGATGCGCGAGTCCTGCGGCACCGACAGCACAACCGCGCCCGGCAGATCGCTCGCCGGACGGCCCTGGCCCATGAGCTCGGCCAGCGGCACGGTGCGCTCGCCCTGCTTCATCTCGCCGGTCATCTTGGCGGTCAGCAGCACCTCATAGTCGGTGCCATTCGAGCGCACCAGCGGGAAGCGCTGCGACGGCAGATCGACACCGGCCGGCGGCTGGAAGGTCGCCTTGGCATCGCTGCCGATGGTGAACTCGTTCTCGCGCTCCTCGGTCGCCTTGCGCAGCAGGCCCATGAGCAGGGCGACACCGCCGATGCCCAAGAGACCAAACGCCGCGACGTCTTTCGCTGGGCTCTCGCGCTTGACCGTCGGCTTCTCAGCCCTCTCTTTGTCTTTGCCGATCGCCGCCAGCGCCGAGTTCTGCTTCTCCCACTCTTCGAACTCGGCCTTTTCGCGCGAGACGATGATGTAGCTGTGCAGGAACAGCAGGAACATCACCGCCAGCGAGCCGAAGCCCACCGCCAGGATGCCTTTGGTGGCCGGCGACACCTGACCGGACTGCGGGTTGTCGAAGTGCTTGACGGTCATGACCGCGTCTTCGAACAGCGCGGCCACTTCGACGGCGCGTGAGCCATCGCGGGTCTCGACCTGCTCCGAGATGTGCGGCGGAACCACCGGCAAGAAGGCCTTGTTGCCGTAGGCCGGCGGAATCGAAAACTTCTGCGGCTCGGCGGGCGCTGCCGCCTGGGCGGCGACCGGCGGCGGAGCGGCGGCGCCAAACGGCGGCGCAACCCGCGGCGGCATGCCGAGCGGCGGCGGCGCGGCAAACGGTGGAGCAACCGGCTTCGGCGGTGGGGCCGCCACGGCCGAGGGCTCCAGCTCTGCTTCAGCCGCTTCCGAGATCTCGTCTTCTGCTCCGGCTTCGAAGTTCACCATCAGCTTGACGTCGCCGATGCGCACTTCGTCGCCCGGCTTCAGCTTCTGCTTGGTGATCTTCTGGCCGTTAACGAAGGTGCCCTTCGTCGAGCCGAGATCCGTCAGCACCACTTCTTTGGTCGGCGAGACCTCGATCATCGCGTGCATGCGACTGACCGAGTCGTCGTCGAGCTGAAGCGAGTTCGATGCGATCTTGCCGATCTTGATCTGTTCGAGATTCAGCTTCTCGGTGCGGGCGACGCTGGCGCCTTTGAAGACCTGAATCGTGATGGGGATAGCAACTCCGCTGCCCATAAATGTCCTCCGTGCGGCTCGCGGCAAATGAGTCTGGGGAGCCGTTCACAGTTTCAGACATTTCTTTTCTTGTGTGGTTCCAAACTTTTTTTAGAACCGTAGATTTTTCTGGGCAGACGAAAAGGGCAGGAAAAACGAGGACTTAGACCATGGCGGGCAAGGTAGGTTCCTGTCGGCCAGGAAAATTTCTCCGGAATTCGCAGGTTGCCGCGCCCCCCGCGGCCACTACACTTTTCCCCCCGATCGGACCCCCGATCGAACGCCGCCGGCTTACGAGCTCTTCTGCGGCCGGGCTTTCATGCCCCGGGTCAGGCGCGCCTTCACTTCAATGTGCTGGCGCTCTTTGTAGGCTTGGTGGCTGGACTCGCCTTGCTCGTTGGCAAGGTTCGTCGCAGCGTCCATCACCTGAAACTCGGTCAGCACAAAGATGATGCCGCCGGGATCGAACTGCTCGCTCTCGACATTCGGCAGGTTGAGGTGACGCATCACCTGCGATACCCGTAGCGGCAGATCGGCGACGAAGTTGATGACGCGATAGGTATCGGCAGAAAACGAGTTATCCGCCGTCTCGCCGAGGTTGATGTCTTCGCCGGCCTGCAGCCCGTCTTGATGCCGACGCAGGAGCGGGAAATCACGCAGGATGCGCGAAAACGGCAGCAGCCGATTCACCGTCTGACCCGGCATGACGAAGTTAAACGGCACCAAGCGCGACAGGAGCTCGCGCAGCACCGGCGCCAGATCTTCGTAGTGCCGCGTGATCAGCCGGAAGCGCAGCTTGTCGTAGACGTGGGCGGCGATCGAGTCGCGCTTGGCGAGCAGCTTGGTGATCAGGCTGTCGCGCTCCTTGCGGCTCCACGCGAACTCGACGATCGGCAGCCCGGCGCCGCGTAGCTCGTCGACGATCTGCACGACCTTGGCTTCGACCAAGCCGAACAGCTGCACATCGGACACCGGCATGCGAATCAGCCGCTCGCGCCCATCCAGGTGATGCAGCACCAGCATGACCTTAAGGACGATGCAGGCATAGGTCTGGTGCCGCTCGCGTCGCGAAGCCAGGAGCAGCAGATCGGTGACCGGCACGCCCTCGGCGATCTCATCGGGGATACGATAGCCGAAGTGGCGCCGCAGGTACTCGACGGCCTCGCTGCGCAGCTCTTCGAGGCGATCCATGTCCTCGGCTGACTCGGGATCGAATTCGTTGACCCGCAGGAAGCGATGCACCTGCGCCAGCTCGGTGAACGCCAGCTGATGCCAGTCGATGACCGAGCTGCCGTGCAAGAGCAAGCGCATGGCTTCCAGATCGGCCAGCGTCACCTGCGCCATGCGATCGACAGAGGTGAGCGCCGCCCCGGACTCGGCCTCGCCGCGTCCCATCCCATCCTGCAGACCTTCGGTGCTCTGTCGCATGCGCCTCACTTCCCTGGTTGCGGGTCCGTCGCGGTCACGCCGCGCTGGGGTCCCGGTGCTGCAGCAACCTTGCAACAGGGGATCGCGCCACGCGATTCCCTGGCTCACACTTGGCTAGAATCGTCGCTCTCTTCGCTGCAAGTCCAGCCCCTATCGACAGGCTAGGTGACGGGTCTGACAGAAGCGTTCAGATCCGCTGGCTTGATGCGGCTCGACGCAATGCGGCATTGGCAGGCGCTGAGCGGGCGTCTGCTCATTGCTCAGCGCCCACTACGCAGCGACGGGATGAAGCTCCTTCAGCACGGCCTGGGCCAGCGCCTGATAGTCGCTCTCGTCGTTGTAGTACTGCGCCGAGATGCGCAGAAGCCGCGTGGCCGGGCCGCTCCACGGCACGACCGGAACCTGGATGCGATGGCTCTCGTAAAGAACGGCCTGCAGCGGATCGATGTGCGGCGGCACCGGGGTCTTGGGTGAACGCTCGGTAGGCGAGCGCGGCGGCAGGGGCAGCGACGCCATCGCACCGATCATCGAGTCGGGACAGGGCCGCTGAACACCGAGCGCCGAAGCCAGTCGATAGCGAGCGG
>CALFYE010000196.1 GCA_937952145.1 uncultured Myxococcales bacterium | reverse complement strand
CTGTCGCATTCCCAAGTCCCAGCGAGATCTGGATCGTCGGCGATGGGGGGACGATGGTCTGATGCGATTAAACCGCTCCCATTCCCAACGACAGCAGACTACGGAGGGAGCGGTAATGACAGCACCGCAGAGCCCCTACAAGGATTCCCACCGCGACATTACGACGGGCAACGCAACGGCGTAGAGACCCCCAGGACGCGTCTGCATCTCGGACGGCGTGTAGGCGATCGATGGGATGTCTCTGGATGCACAGACCGCATCGACCCCGACCCAGATCCGCTAGCGGTCAAGGTATCCTGAGAAGATGAACGAAAAAGCCAAAGGCGACCTCTACCTGGTCCTTGCGATCATCACACTCCTTATTGGTCTCGGATTCACCGGATTCTCCCTGTTTGTCGACATGCCGCGGAAGAACGCTCTGCGCGATCACGGCCTAGTCGTCGATGCCTTCGTGACCGACAAACACCAAGAGACCCGTCGCAGCCGCCGCAGCTCATCGACAAACTTCTATGTCAACGTCGCATACGCAACCAAGGACGCCATCCCCTATGAGCAGGCCACGGCGGCGCCCAAAAAGAAGAAGACCGTCGACGACATCCTCAACGGCCTCACCATCAAGCGCAACACCGGAGCCGACCAGCAAGCGTCCGTCAACATCAACGGCAGACTCTTTCAGCAGCTCTCGCTCGGCTCTTCGGTAAAGGTCATCTTCGTGCCCGAAGAGAAGGACGAAGTCTATCTTTTTGACGACGTGAAAGACTATTCACCCTGGTCGATGGCATCGGCCGGCTTGCTGTTCTGTGCCATCGGGGCCGCGGTCGCGGCCTACGCCCAGAAGAAACGAAAAGCCAACGCCTGAGCGCTCCACTGCTCGCCGCGGCCAGATTCCGATCTCTCGTGCTGCGCACAGCCTCTTCCCAGTTTCTCCTGGCCAGGACGCCGCCCAGGCAAACTCGCGGATGCCTGCGCGGAAGGCTTTCTCCCCGTGCCGCACATCATCGCTCGCGCCCCTCTCTGACCTTCCCCGTCGAATCGACCCCAGGCCGATCCATCGATTCCCAAGTCTGTCCGTTCGTTATCCCCCAGAACTAAGCTTGCCCCCGTCGCCGCGCATTCCGTTTCTGACAGGATCGGATCAAGAAATTTCTTTTTCTCGACGGAGATGCTTAATCGGCGGGGCGTAAGACTGCCGTTCTGACCTGTTTGCCTCTGCACGGATCATGCGGCAGAAACGAAACAAAGGTCGCAGCCCGTGTGATGACAGGTCTGTCCTGCGGACTCGCGCCCGCCATCGACGCACATCTGTCGGTTAGCCGACGGGACAGTGCCGCCTCACCCTGCTGACAATACGGGGTGCCATATCGCGCTGTGCTGCGCGTTCGTTGTGCTGATGTCGGCGAACGCTATGCGTGAATCGCCATGTTGCGAAGCTGCTTGAGTTCGGCGGCGATGATGAAGGGCTCGGGTGTGGGCAGGGGCTGCTCAGCGGTGTGGACGCGGCCCAGCGCGTCTTCTAGGAGGTCGCGTGGAAACGGCTCCACCCCGACGGGTAGGTGCGCGCCGAAGTGCAGGCCGCGGAGAATGTAGTCGTGCTGCGGCGACAGCGGCTTCTGACCGCATTCCCACGCGGCGACCGTCTCACGTTGAATGTGCATGCGCTCGGCCAGCGCCTTCTGGCTAAGCTGAAGGCGCTTGCGCAGGAACGTGGCTTCCTTGGGAAAAAGGACACGCGGCAAGCGCAGGATCTGCTGCGTCAGAAAAAGGAGTGCGGCGTTGATGATCTCGCCCTCTATCATCACCCCGTCGCACTGGTTACAGCGCAGACCGGGAGCGCCGTGCAGCTCGGCTGGCAGCCCGGCAAAGCCCGAGAAGTCGTACCGTTCCAGTTTGACTCGGCGGTAGGTGCCGCCGCATTCACATTTCGGACTCATGGTCGTTCCTTTACCGCAAAGCCTTCACGGCAAAAATCGTGCAGAGCACGGCCCAGCGTCCGCGGTCATCCAGATAGGCTTCGATGCCAACGCCGATTTCCTGCTCTTGATCCACGTCCGGCCCGAACAAGCGCCAGCAGGTTCCGCCATGGCGTGGCATGTCCGGGTAGGGCTCGACCTTGCGCGGGTGTTCGATGGCGTGCAGAAGATCGTCCATGTTGAGCCGCCGCTGCGCGAGACGCTGGCCGACATGGCCGGTCGCGGTGTAGCGACTGCTGCGAACCGCCTCTTGAATCCATTTGCGAGCATCGACGGGGTTTTCCGGTGGCGCGTTTCTGTAATCTAAAGATACGCCGGCCGGGCCAGGCTTCAAGGACTTTGGCATGAGGGGCCTGTAGATAGCACTCCCTGGCTCGTCCGCTAGGTTGCCTGCGTGATGTCGCCGGACAGACGCGCGATATCATGGCGATGCCATCGTGGGCGACGGAGTGATATCACCGCAATATCGCCATCGTGGGTCGTAATATCACCGCGGCCCCCTCCTGAATCACGATGGGCATTGAGCACACGACCGCGCCGCCAGTCGCCATTGCCGAACCTCTGGCTTGGGCTGAGCTGGCTTCACTGCTGCTGACTCGCGATCGTTAGGAGGATACTTGCTCCCTCCTGTGGTTCCCTCTGCCGTTCCCCTGCAACCTGCGCCTGCTTCGTCGGAGAGCATTGCGAGCTTGCAGAAAGGTGCTTAGGCAGCCGCGCAAAGCGTCCAATGGACGTCCGCAATGGCCACGTCGCTGGATGTGCAAGCCGCACGCAGCTGCGACGGCACCGTGCTGGCCCTTGCGACCGCCTCTGGACGTCAGATGGACGTCCAAAATCCACCCGCGCAGACCGCGGTCAGCGTAGCGCACCCTGACGTACTACGAAGCCGCCGCGCAGTCCCTTCCGGGTGTGTTTGCCATCGCGGGCGGCAGCGGTACGGCTTGCTCTTGGGAGGGCGCGCTCTGCATCCTAGCCCCCCTCGAAGCCGAAGCGCAGCGCCCCGCCGCCGACCCGCGCACACCGATCGACCCACTAGAGCTTGGACCGATAACGGCGGATTACTTCATATAGCTTTTCCGCCGCCGCAACCCTTCTCGCCGCCGCAACCCTTCTCGCCGCCTCAGCACTTGTCGCCGTCGCAGTCCTTCTTCATGTCCTTCTTCATGTCCTTCTTCATGTCCTTCTTCTCCTTCTTCATGTCCTTCTTCATGTCCTTCTTGCCACCCTTATGGATTCCCTGCGGCCCGTCCCCCTTCTGGGTTGTCACGCCAAAGTCGTGCGGCGCCTCCGCTGCGAGGCTGACGGACACGGTACCGAACACCAGGGTTGAAAGCACAGCCGCCAGTGCCATTTTGTTCATGGGTCTGCTCCTCTGTCGCGATGGTTGGAACCCCCATCGTCGGAGAAATCGCAGGAGCTGGCAACGCGCACCCTTTTCACCAATCGCGGAGCGGGCTTGAGGACGACGGTTCCTTTTGTTCACGGGGTCCACCAGCGCCTGCTGTGCGACGGTGGACGGTGGGTGCTAGAAAGTGCGCCACGGATCCGCCCACGCAGACCGCGCTCACTGCTGCGCAGCCGCAGCAGACCTGGCTAAACTAGACGGACGAAGGCGAAGGCATCGACGGCAAGTGAACCGTTGGAAGATTCCCGAAACGCTGGAACGCGAGGTGCTCACCAGAGACGCTCAATGTGTCTACTGCCGGGTCTCATTCATCGCTAGTCCATCGCGAACGAACAGGCCATCGTGGGAACACATCGTCAACGATCAGAGAATCGTGACGCGCGAGAACATTGCGAGGTGCTGCATCTCCTGCAATGCCAGCAAGGGCGCGAAGCTGCTGTCTGATTGGCTAGAGTCGGGCTACTGCAAGAGCCGAGGCATCACAAAAGAGACCGTGGCCCCGGTGGTGAAGAGGGCCCTGGTGTCGCCTCCCACGAACAGGGCGTCGTAGCTGGGATAGCAGCGGGCCGCGGCAGTCAAGCTACGTGGATTGGCGTGCCGTGGCCGTCGAAACCCCCTGCACACTGGCTTTGCGCTCAGGCTCACTCGCGCCCGAGAGGCAGCCGACATGACCGGCGCAAGTCTGTCGGTTGCGGTCGGCATGCACCGAGCGGCCGCATCGGGACTTGAAGGGGGTGGGCGCGTTCCGCGAGTGGATACTGTGGAAAAGCTGGCGAAGGTGTTGGGCGTGTCGCCGTGCTACTTGGCCTATGGGGTCGAGTTGCCATCTCCGACGAGGACGCGGCTTGCTGCTCTACCGCAGAGTCTATCTGCGATTCGTCAAGAGCGCGGCCTATCGGGGTTGGAACTCGGTCGCCTGTCGGGCACGTCGCACACCTTTGTCCGCCTGACCGAGACCGGCACGACGGTTCCGAACATCGCGAAGGTGGAGCAGCTTGCGAAGGCGCTCAATGTCTCGGTGTGCTGGCTGGCCTTTGGCATCGGTCAGGCCGAGCTGCCGGTGGGGCGCCGCGTGCGGTCGGACACCCCGCCTGCGCCCGACCCGCATGCGTAGTGGTTAGGTTTCTGCTTCCTGCTGTGCCGACGCCAGCAGCGCATGCACCTGCGACGGATGCCACAGACCACCCGCTGGGGGCCGGAATCCTTCGGTGGCCAGGCGGATGCCGATTTCGCGAAGCTGGATGCCTTGGGCGCGAAGCTCGACGGCGCGGCGCGTGGTGGCTTCGCGGTCGCTGGTTGTAGCGGCTTGCAGAAGCTGGCTGACTTGCGCGGGGTGCCAGATGCCGCCGCGCAGCGGGGTCAGGCGCTCCCTGCGAAGCTGAACTCCGATGGCGTGGTAGCTCAGACCTTGGGTGCGCAACTCGGTCGCTCGCTCGGTCGCAGCGTCGGGGTCGTATCGCAGCGGCAGGCGCGGGCCGGGGCGCTTGGTGGGACGAGCGGTGTGCTTGCCGTTGTGCATCAGCGCATTGCGGACACCGTTTAGTCGCCATGGCCCACCACGTCGTGCCGGCACACCCTCGTCATTCAGTCGCTGGGTCACTTGGCTGAAGCTCAGGCCCTCGGTGCGCAGTGCGACCATTTTGGCGATGACTGCTTGCTCGCTCTCGATGGGCACCAGCGCGCGACGTCCGTGCTCATCAAGCTGATCCCCTTGCGTGTAGCCGTAGTGGGCTGGCCCGAGGCGGATTCCCTGCGCCTTCATGTGCCAAAGGGCGTCGCGGGTTCTCTCGGAAATCATCTCGCGCTCAAACTGGCAGTAGTTGGCGAGGTTCATCAGGACCATGCGTCCGGCGGCGGTGTGCGTGTTCACCATACCGCACAGCGACAGCAGGTGATTCCGTTCCTCGCTGAATAGTTCCTCGACGAGCGTGCAGACATCGCGCAGCGAACGAGACAGGCGATCCAGCTTCACGACAAGGAGCGTGTTCGCCCGACCGCGGCGCAGCATCTGTAGCGCCGCTTGCAGCCCTGGCCGTTCAAGAGTGCTACCCGAATAAGCTTCGTCAGCCTTTATGTCGATGAGCTTGATCACATTGAGCTTGCAATAGGCTCTTAGCCTATCGCGTTGTGCGTCTAAGCTCACCCCGTCGGTGGCCTGCTCCTGTGTGCTCACGCGAACGTATCCGATGGCGGTCTTGGCGGCATGTGGTGGCTGATGTGTGCGCATGTCGCGCTGAATATCGAGATTTGACCATCGGATCAAGAAATTTCTTTTTCTCGACGGAGATGCTTAATCGGCGGGGCGTAA
>CALFYE010000195.1 GCA_937952145.1 uncultured Myxococcales bacterium | reverse complement strand
CCATAGACGGCATCGACGTCCGTGGTCTTGGGATGGCCATCTTTTACGATCTCGTCGGCCAGGACCTCGACAATCCAGCGGCCGGGCAGCGGGCTTTGGATGATGACGTTTTCGACGGTGTCGATAGTGTTGGAAGCGCCACCGGCGGTCGACGAGTTGCCATCGCGCAGCCCGGCGTTGCCCCAGTACATGCGGCCGTCGGGAGCGATCAGGCGCAGCGACAGATCGTTGACGCGCGCCTGCGCTGCGCCGACGGTGCCCATGGGATCAGTGAAGACCAGGGTGGCGACTAGCTCGGCCTCGTCGGGCCGAACGCTGACGACGTAGCGCTGGCAGCCCAGTGGCTTAAGCGGCGCGCTCTCATCGATGACCAGGGTCGATCGAGCGCGACCGAGCAAGCGCTTGAGATCGGCGGTGCCCCAGCCCTGCACGTTGCGATCGATGTCGCCGTTCGGGCCGCCCTTTAGCCAGTCGTAGCGATAGGCGGTGTTGATCATCAGGGCCTTGGCCGTCGCCATCGCCGGGCGGCTGGCAAAGACATCGGCGGCCTTGCCGTGTCCGGCCCACACGCCCTCGTGCCACATCTGAAACAGCAGACCAAAGTGCCCGCCGGTGATCGGCGTGGCGGCGCTGGTGCCGCTGAACATGGTGTAGCTCGACGTGGTGCTGCCGGCGGTGGTGTTGATCGAGTCGAAGTAGTGCGCCAGATCGGGCTTGATTCGACCGTCGGCAGCCGGGCCGGTGCTGCCGCTGCGCCGCCAGGTGTCGTCCTCGCGACCGGGGGTGTTGAAGTGCCGCACGGCGCCGACCGAGACGATGTTCTTGGACCAGGCCTGCGGGCGCGACATCGGGCTGCCGGCGTTGCTCTGCGACTGGGTGCTGAGGATGGGCTGCTTGAACAGGTAGTCGTCAGTCTCGGCTGACAGCGTGGTGTAGGCGGTGGTCAGGCTGCTGCCAACGCTGGAGGTCTGGAACACGGCGCGATAGCTGCCCATCGGATCGGTCAGCTCGCGGTTGATGTCGTAGCGCGACTTGGTGCCGCCGAACTGGGTGGACTGGGTGTAGAGGAAAAAGATGCCCTGTCCCGACGGCAGCATGCCGCGTGCGCCCGGCGTCTTGCCCTGTGCGAAGTTGATGCCAAAGCAGCTAGAGCCGTGCAGGCTGCCGCTGGTGGCGCCGGTGCTGTGGACGATGGGCTTGTTGGCCCACTCCTGATGATCCTGACGCACCTCGGTGTCGAAGACCTCGCCGCGCACGCCCTGGCCGGTCCAGCCGTGCATCGTCTCAAGCGCCTTGGCGCCGCCGACCTCGCGCACCAGGTCCATGTCGGTCTCGCCGGGACCGCCCCAGCGATCGATGTATTGCACGCTGTCCTCGCCGGCGATCTGCATGAGCAGCGCGGGCGATAGCGTCGCTTCGATCCGCATGCCGCCGGGCTCGATAAGGTCGATGTGGCCGCCCGCCGCGGTGATGCGCGCCGCTAGCTCGGCTTGGCGGGTCGCTCCGCCTTCGCCCAGCATGATCGAGTAGCGCTGCGTCGGTAGCGCGGGCGAAAGTGTCGGGGCGGCCATCGCATCGCGCAGCGCTGGCTCTAGGCGGAAGCTGGCCAGATAGGGGCCGACGTAGCGGACGTAGGGCAGACCCGCCACCGACGCCCGCGCCGCGGCCGGGATCTCGACAAGGTAGGTGTGGTCAGACAGGAAGCGCAGCACCTTGCCACCGCGCTCGACGATGGCCTGGGCAAAAGCGGGCAGCGGCGTGGCGTGAAACTGCACCAGCAAAAGCCCCCCGCGCGATCCGCCGTCCATCGTCGCCGCGGCCAGCATGGGCAGCTCGCTAGGCGTGGAGAGCAGCGGGTCAAAGGCCTGGTCGGCGAGGCGAATCTTGTACTCGGTCTGCCGCACCCGCCCCAGTAGCTCCTGCCCATCGCGGGCATAGGCATAGAAGGCGCGCTGCGTGCCATCGGGCTGCTCCTCCTGCCACAGATACAGCTCGACAAGGCCGCGCTGGGGAGCCGGGGGTGAGGCGCTCGGCGTCGCCAGGCCATCGCTCTCGTCGCGGACCCCTCGCCGTCCTAGCTCGTCGCTGCGGGTGTCACCCAGGACCAGGCGGCGTAGGCCGTGCACCGGGGCCGAGGTGCGGTGAAAGCACAGGCCGCTGCCGGTGAGCAGCGTATAGCGCCCGGTCGCATCCAGCTCGGCCCCGGACAGGACCTGGCTTGCGGGCAGCGCCGTATCGCTTGCGGGCAGCACTCGCACCGCAGCCGTCCCGTCGGAAGCGACATCGCCGCAGGCCACCGCAAGCGGCAGCGCCAGCACGGCCAGAAGGCCAGCAGAGGTCAAAGAACGTCGAGCCATGTAAAGTTCTCCTGTCACGATGTCGCGTTTACTTGACGATGCGGTACTTGCGCAGCACCGACATCAGCCGCTCGGTGGGCAGGCCATAGACCGTGCGCCCGTCGAGCCCGGCCATGGTTTCGCCGGCTACCAGGGCATTGACCACCGCTTCTTCGGTCGCCTGCACCACCGCCTGCAGCAGCGGATCTAGCTGGTCGTTGGGCAGCGCCGTGAAGTGCAAGAGCCCGCGGCTATCCGGCTCGGGCAGCGCCAGGCCGAAGGCGATGAACAGATCGCCCGAGGACTGATAGGACACCGCCCCCAGCCGGCCCAGGCCCAGCGCCGGTCGCCGCGCCAGACGCGCCATCTGCTGCGGCAGGAGCGGCGCGTCGGTGGCAACCACCACGATGATCGAGCCGTCCTTCTGCCGGCCGTGCTCGCGGGCCTTGCTGGGCTCGGCCGGTACGCCGCCCGGCACCTTGGGTCCGACGGGCATTAGATCCGCAAGCTCACGGCCGACCGGCGCCCCCAGGATGCGCAGATCGCCGCGCCGACCGTAGTTGGCCTGCACCAGCACCCCGACGGTAAAACGGCCCTGCGCGCCGCCCTCGACCGGCGGCATGACGACGACGCGCGAGGCGGTGCCGATGCCACCCTTCCACTCTGAAGTCACCATGCCGGTGCCGCCCCCGACGCTGCCCTCGGGCACGGGCCCGCCCTTGGCGCCGTCGAGCGCTGCGAAGACGTGCTCGGTCCGCACGTGCTGGCCTTGGATGTCGTTGAGGAAGCCGTCGTAGGTCTCGCCGATGACGGGCAGCGAAAACGGCTCCTCCAAAAACTCGTGCGAGGGGAACTTTTGATTGCCCCAGGCGACGACCGCGTCGCGGACAACGCCGACGCTGTGCGTGTTGGTGAGGACGACCGGCGTTTCCAGAAAGCCCGACTCGTTGACCCAGTGACTGCCCGTAAGCTCGCCGTTGCCGTTTAACGACACGACGGCGGCGACGCAGGGACGCGCGCTGGCCTTGCCGTGCGGAAAGACAGCGGTCACCCCGGTACGGACCACGCCGCGGGCACCCGCCTTGCCTTCGCCGCGGATCAGCGTGGTGTGACCGACTTCGACGCCGGGTACGTCGGTGATGGCGTTGTAGCGACCGGGCGTGCCCTCAAACGGAATGCCTAACTCGCGGGCCCGCGGTCGGCGCTTTTTGCCCACGCCGTCTTTCGTCTCTTTGGCGTCGCGGGCCACGGTGCTGCTGGCCGGGGTTGCTGCGCCGGGACCAGCCGTCTCGCGCCCTGCAGCCTGCCCCAGCCCCACCAGCACACTCAAGCCGGCCAGCAGCAAACCTCTGCCCTGCCGTCGTGCACTGCGCATCCCAATCCTGCCCATGTCGGTCGTCATCGCCGGCAGTAGTATCGCGAGCCCACTGACAAAGGAAGGGCTGCGCAGCGCGGCGGTGTGCGGCGGCGGCAGGCCAGCCTAGACAGCGTCGGACGGAAGCTGTTAAGGGTAGGCATGCTCCCCCCCTTCCAGACGTCGCTGCCTGCTGAGCCATGTGCCCTTGCGGCTGGGCTCGCGCGCGTCGATATCACCGCCTTCGATCCCGCCATGTGCCTGTTCGGCTGGGGTCATCCCGACAATCACCCGACGCACGTCCACAAGCCGCTGTATGCCCGGGCGCTGGCCGTCGAACACATCGAAACTGGCCGGGCAATGGTCTACGTCTGCTGCGACCTCGGCATGATCGCCGAGTCGATGCGCACCCACGTCCTGCCGCAGGTTGCCGATCTAGGACTGGGCGAGGCCGAGGTGATGCTGACCGCGACCCATACACACTCGGGCCCGTCGGGATTTTCGACGTATCTGTATTACGGCCTGTCGGGGCCGGGTTTCTCGCGAACGGTGCATGACCGGCTGGTCGCCGGCGTCGTCGCTGCCATTCGTCAGGCCGTCGCGGCGCTGCAGCCCGCGCAGCTACGCGTCGTCGGCGGCGATCTGCCCGTCGAGGCCGGTGTGGCCTTCAATCGCGCCGTGCGTTCGTACAATCAAAATCCCGACGTCACGCCGGTCGCGCGCCAAGATCGGGCAGCGGCGGTCGATCGACGCATGACCGTGCTGCGCGTCGATGCCCAGTCCGGCCAGCCGCTGGGCCTGGTGTCGTGGTTTGGCGTGCACTGCACGACGGTGCATCGCGACTGCAAGGTCATCCATCCTGATCACAAGGGCGAAGCCGCGACCTTCCTGGAAGATCGCGCTGCCGCTGCGGGACAGCCCGGCTACGTCGCCATCTTTGCCCAGACCGCCCCCGGCGATGTCACCCCCAACGTGCGCTTCAGCACCGCGCGCGGCTTCAACACCGGCCCCGCCGACGACGATCTAGAGAGCGCCGCCCGCCTGGGTCGGCAGCAAGCCGAGCACGCCGCCGCCCTGGCCGAGTCCGCGCTGCGCCAGCCCCCCATCGCCGCCCTGCCCTTTGCCGCCGCCATCCGCTACGTCGACTTCTTTTCCGCCCCCGCCGATCCCCGTTTTACCGACGGACAGCCCGGACGACGCAGCAGCAAGCCGGTGCTGGGCTGGGCCTATACCGCCGGCACGCTGGAAGGGCCCGGGCCGTTTCAGCGCGTGCATCGCTTGACGACGCTCCTATCGCGCTGGAGCCGCCCGCTGGCCCTCTCCGCCCTACCGCTGTCGTCGCCCCCATCAGACGCCGACGCCGACGCGGAATCTGCGCGGACGGAGGACGGACTTACAGCCGAGGATCTGGCGATGCACGGCCGCAAGTTTCCGTTCGTCCAGCTCTTCGCCGGGCGACAGAACCGGCTGTGCGGACTGCTCCGCGCCGACAGCCGCCTGCTGGGCCTGGTCAGAAACCCCTATGTGAACTACTTCCGCCGCGCCATGGTCGAGTCGGATGCCGCGTATTCTTCCTGGGTGCCGCGCTATCTGCCGGTACAAATCCTGATCCTGGGTCCGCTGTGCATCGCCGCGCTGCCCATGGAACCGACGGTGCAGAGTGGTCGCCGCATCGCCGCCGCCGTCGCCGAGGCGCTGGCTCTGCGCCGCGAGCAGGTCGTCGTCAACGGCTACGCCAACGCCTACGCCGGCTACGTCGCGACACCGCAGGAATATGCCGAGCAGCGCTACGAGGGCTCGGCGACGCTGTTCGGGCAGTGGTCGCTGCCCGCCTTCTGCACCGCGTTTTCGCGCCTGGCCAGCACCGCGCGACCCGGGCTGCACAGCGCGCCGCCGCCGCGATCCATCCCCACGCCGGGGGCCGACGACATCGGCCACCGACCGCCGCTGGCCTCGCTGTCGAGCGCGCTGCCGGCCAGTCCCTAGCTCGTCCTCGCGATCGTCGGGCGGCGCAAAAGATGGCCGCCATCCTCGGTCGCGGGGATACTCGCGAGATGTTGCGGCAGCCCCCCTCCCCCGCCTATTCCGCGCCCCATCAGCGCCTGTTCTTCTACGTCTGCTTCGCGCTTTCGCTGCTGGTGCTGGCGCCGCTGTGGCGCCCGCTGTGTGCGGGCCTGGTGCTCGGCTACTTCAGCGAGGATGCCGTCGCTGCCCTGTCCCGCCGCCTGCGGGTCGGCGCGCACGGTCGGCTGCTGGTTGCGGCCGGCTTCATCACCTCCGTCCTCTTGCTGTTCCTGCTGCCCGTCGGCTTCGCCATCTATCAAGCGCTGCACGAGCTCCTCTCCTCGTTCGACACCGAAAAGCTGACCGGCGGCGGAACGATCGACCCGCTGTCTCAGCTCACGCACACCATCAACACCTGGCTGGCGGCGCGCCTATCGGCCTGGGGCCTGACGCTCTCGGCCAGCATGGTGAGTGCGCTTGGCGATCGGCTGCGCGAGGCCGCCCTGCCGCTCCTCCAGAGTGCGCTCGGCGCGCTGCGCAGCATGGCGGCGGCGACCCCCAAGGCGGCGCTTTACACCGTGATCACGATCGTCGCGTGGTGGCTGGCGGCGCTCGAAGGTCCGCGCCTACGTGCCGAAGCGCTGCCTTGGCTGGTCCCCTGGGCCACCCCGCGCGAGATCCTGGGGCGCGCCATCCGCGTCGTGCTGCGCGGCCTCATCGTCGCCAATCTAGCCGTCGCGGCGGTACAGGCCGGGCTGTGCACGCTGGGCCTGCTTTTCACCGGCATCCCGCGCGCCGTGTCGCTGGGCGTGCTGACGTTCTTTCTGGCCTTCGTGCCCGTCGTTGGCACCGGCCTGGTCACCGTCGGCGCCGCGCTGTACTTGTTTTCGCAGGGCCGGGTCGGCGCCGGCATCGCCATGCTGGTCTTGGCCTTGGTCGCCGGCACCATCGACAACCTGCTGCGCCCGTTCTTCCTGCGCGGCCAGGTCGAGCTACCCATCGCCTGGATCTTCCTTTCGATCATGGGCGGCCTGCTGAGCTTTGGCCTGTTCGGCCTGCTCATCGGCCCCGTCCTGGCCTTCGCCTGTCGCGAGGCCTTCCTGCGCCTGCAGTCCCCCGACGAGCCCAGCCCCGCCGCCGCGCCGCCCCCCAGTCCTTGATCACTTACCACTAGGCGCGCGACCCCGCCGCCAGTCGCCCCCAACCGCCGCTCTCTCCCTCGCAAAAGCCTGCCCCCCCACTCGGCGCGCTGGCCGCGCTAAGATGACCGGGCCTCTCTCTGCGAACACGGAACAGGAGCAGCGTATGCAGTTGACCAAGGTCGAGCGCTACATGAGTGCCTTGTGGCAGACCGGCACCACGCCCTACGACGGATTCTTGGGTGCCTATAACCTCGGCGTGTGGGGCGTCTCGGTGTCGGGCAAGGCCGCGCTTGAACAAGGCCTCTTGGTCTCTGGCAGTGTCCTTACCCGCACGCCGCAGTGGACGATGGCGACGGTGCGCAACCCGCGGGCGGAAAACTTCGTGAAGTGGTACGACACGCCCGCCATCTGGGGTTTTGGCGACGAGAACCTAGGCATGAGCAAGGGCCTGTACAGCTCGGTCATGCATGCCTGCGCCGTCCTCGGCATCAATCCCGAAGGCGGCCTTACCAGCTCGGAAGTCGGGCGAGTCCGTCTCTACATCAAGCAGCACATCGGACTCGACTGGAACGGTGTCCTGGGTGGGGACGAAGATCTGTTTGCCGACATCGCGACCAAATCGGAAGTTCAGTGGAAGATGGATCAGGTCGGAGCCTGGACCCAGCTGGTCAGTCGCTGGCAGGCGGTCATCGCGCAGTCTCGCTATCTGGTCGACATCACCTCGCTGAGCGCGCCGGTGTCGGGGAGCGAAGCGCAGATCGGAATCTGCCGCGGGATCTCAACGTGTCTCAAGCGCTGGATTCTGAACGCGCGACAGAACCCGGGCGCCGCGCCATTCCTAATGATTCGTCTGATGTTCGGAATGAGCGCCACCCAGATTCCGAAGAACCCGACAAACTGGGAGGAGTTTTACAACGAGCTGCAGAGCACCCTAAAGCCCCTGCGACCGCATATTGCTCGCGTGGTGCAGGCCGGAGCCCAGGCCCCGGTCGTGCTGTACGGATCGGACATGGGGCGCAAGCCGGCCAACTTCAACCACTCGAAGATCGTCGCTGGCGATGGCCAGTACGCGGTCGTCGGTGGGCACAACATGTGCGAAGAAGTCAGCTCGAACCGCGCGCCCTGCATTCACGACATCACCTGTGAAGTCACCGGGCCGGGAGCGCGCACCGCGAACGCCTTTGCCGGCAGCCTGTTCCTAAAAGCCGCCGAGAGCGGCCGCCTGTGGCTGCACCGCTTCAGTTGGCAGAAGAATTCCTTCGAAGATCTCTCCACCGAGGCCACCAAGCGCTGGGCCCCCAAGAACTGGTGGGCCTACGAGCTAGGTGATCAAAAAGAAGTCGCCGGCGTATTACGCAATCAATATTGGTATTACCCCATGGAGACCCTGCCGGCGGTGGCCGCACACGATCCGCCGCCCGGATCTGTCCCCGCGACTGCGATTATGGGGATTGGGCGCTGGGGGGATACCAAGGTCTTTGGCGTGGATTGCACGGGTGGCTTAAAGCTCAATACCGCCATCCCCGCCCACCATGCATGTCAGTATGCCAGCGACTATCTTAAGCGGCATATGATCAATGACACCAAGAACACCATAATCCGCATGTCGCAGCAGGATCTGGTCAACGCCGGCAAGTTTGGCGGCATGCAGGCCAGCAAGCACACCATCTGCGAGATCCTCGGCAAGCGGCTGCTCAAGACCCCGCGCGGGACTGCCATCCAGGTCGTCGTCTCGTCGCGCTTTACCCAGAACTCGGAAGGCCTGGCTTACAGCTACGGCGACGGCCCGCGCGAGGCCGCCGAGCGCATCTCGGACACCGTCGTCGGCGCGGGGCAAGAGTCCTCGGACATTGACGACCTGCCGCCGCGTCTACAGATCCTCGATCTGCAGGCGAACCCCGGCTCGGCCCCCACCCACGCCATCGTAAGGCGCAGCGATCCCAGCTTCTGCACCGTGGCCCCGCTCGCCTTCTGCGAAGCCCGCGGCACCACCCGCGATCGCGGCAGCTATGTCTGGCCCGATGCCCAATACGTCAATTCCATGATGGGCGGACTCTATGCCAATGGGCGCTATTGGAATAAAGCCGATGGCAACGAGCTAAAGTTCGGCCCCGGCAACCACGCTAAGGTAATGTGTGTGTCGGAAGGCGAAGACGACTCCACTGCCCTGGTCATGATTGGCTCGGACAATATGTATCCATCCCCGCTATCCGAGTTTAACTTCGTTATCGAAGGCACCGAGGCGATCCGCGCCTTCCGTCGGCAGTACTGGGACCGACTCTGGGGATACAGCGCCCGACTCGGCTTCACCGTCGCCCCGGACGGCGACATCACGTAGCGCGCCGCGTCAGCTCATCCGCGACCTGCCGAATTCCCTTCGCGACATCATTCCATCCTGCGTCCTTGGTCGGCCAGCAGCTGACCGGGATTCCGTCTTTGGGCAGCGCTTGTAGCGCTGAAAACGGCGCGTGGGTCCAGTCGCACTCCCGCACCAGGATCGGAATCACCCTGGCCTGCGATACCGCATGTCGCGCCAGTGCCCGTGCCAGCTCGACGTCATAGCAGTACTTGGAAGCCAGAAAATCGACGCTCACCAGCAGCAGGATGATGTCGGCGCTCTCCAGCTGGGCATCGCTCTTTGCCGGCCTGCCTCCATTTGCAGCGCCCCGCGGCCTTTTTGCTCAGGCGGCGACAGGACCGCAAAGCTGGCGACGTCCGCCTTGGCCAGCGCGCGGCAGCCCTCGCGCTGCAGCACCACGCCGGTGCGCCATCTCGGCTGCCCTCGACTCAAAAGGTGGGTGCGAGTCAGGGAGAAGAACCAGTTTATTACTGCACAGACCCAGCGTTATAAGATGCTTCAAATTCCCGATTTCATGAGGAATATCGGTTAGCTGATTATAATCCAAATACAAATGCCTCAAATCGCCACATTTCTCAATTGAGCTCGGCAAAAATGCTAGTCTATTTTGTGCAATCCCGAGAAATTGTAATCTAGTTAAATTTTCAATAGAATCGGAAATTTCAATCAATTCGTTATCATTTAAGTGCAGTCTTTTAATGTGTGTTAGTTGCCATAATGAACCCGGCAGATGTGATAGCCCCAGATCCGCGAGGATTAGGTTCCCAGTTCGCGCCCGGCGCTCTTCTTCGATGCGTCGCTCTGCAATTGCGAAAGCTTCGGCTGCCTTTTTTGCCATCTCATCCTCCAATCAGTGAACCGTGCTGCTTACCAGCCTCAACCCAACCCCCACGCCGCCCTGTTCCGGAATGAACTCGATCCCGCCGGACGCGAGTGCGTGCTGAATGGCAACGAGCATAGTCTTTGTGACTTAGAAGGTGTTTACATATTATCTCTCCCGTCGAGGGCCCCGTAAGGCTGGGGC
>CALFYE010000194.1 GCA_937952145.1 uncultured Myxococcales bacterium | reverse complement strand
GAGCTGACCAAGCTCGGTCATGGCGCTGAGTTCGCCGGCTCGTTCTTCCGCGCCGCCCCGCGCCGTCGCCGCAGCGAGCTCACCCTGGTCGAAGCGGAATCGCTGGTGGCCGGGGCCGAGGCCCAGCTGAAGGACGCCCAGGCGGAGCTAGCGGCAGCCAAGTCCCGCGTCGAGCAAGCCGCCGCCGCCGAAGCCGCCCGAAAGGATGCCAAGCAGGCCCTCGCCACCGCCGAGGCGCAAGCCCAGGCCCTAGCGCGACAGATCGCCAGCCTCCGCCAGCAGGCCGCCTGATCCTCAGTCTTCGGCAGCCGGGAGGATAGGGCCCTGCGTCCCGCGTTCCTCGCATGCGGCGCGTCGGGCCTAGCTTCCGGCTAGCTGTAGTGACGCTGCACAAACTGCTGCAGCACCGCAAACGACGGGCAGCGCTGCGCACACAACTCCAATGTGCCCTGACGGACCTCCCAGATCGGCTCGCCTGCGGCGCGTGCGAAGCGCTCGGCGAACGCCGAGACGCGCTCATGGGGTCCGGTTTCTGTCAGCAAGAACTCGCCCCCGTTCGCACCACGATCATCCGAGGGCATCGTGCGCTCGAAGCGATAGCCGTCCATCTCTGTCCTGCCGAACTCAAACGCAAAGCGGAGGGGGCCTACGGGCGGATCGGCCAGCTCGTCCAGGTAGTGCAACGCCAAGTACAGCCCCTCGCACAGCAGCGACTTGCCGGCGCCGTTCTTGCCAACCAGGACGGTGCAGCGCAGAGCGAGGTCCAGGGTGACTTCGCCGCCCAGCGGTTCCCATTCCCCAAAGTGAAAGCGGGTCAGGCGCAGCGGCGCAGCGGGGGCGGATTCCATGGTCCCTTGTCTGTATCACGGTTCCGACGCAGCCTGCGCAACAAGCCTGCGCGATGGGGGGAGCGTGCCTGGTGGGACTTCCGGCGCCGGAGTCGGAACAAAAGGCACTCCTGCGACGCGCCGCTAGCGCTCGCCAGCGCTGCCGACGAAGGCGGGGTTTTCCAGGGCGAGTGAGGTGCACTCGGCGGGGGCGGTCTTGGGGTTGCAGCGGGCTGGCGTCCCGCCGGGGACCTCGAAGCGATAGACGAGCGGTGGGTCTGGCTCGGGGAAGTCGGTGCTGATGAAGTGAGCCCCCGAAGCCAGAGCGTGATCGCCGCGCTGTCGATTGTTGATCTGCGCTTCGTCGGTGTCGGAGTCGGCGCGGGTGCGGATCAGAAGGTGCCCGAAGAAGGCGCGGTCATAGGCGTCGCTGCCTCCGGTGGGCGGCGGATCGTTGAGGACCGTGACCCCCGCGAAAGCATCGCTAGGCGCCGAATCGACAAACAGCAGGCGGCCTGTGAGATCTTTTCCGCCGTGGGTATAGGCCGTGCGGATCGGGCCCGTCGTGTCGAAGGCGAACAGCACGCGGCCCCGCAGCGTCGAGAGGGTTGGCCAGCCGTGGGTCAGCAGGGCCTCGCGTAGGCTCGGCGCTTCACCTCGCACTTCATCGGGGGTGATGACGCGGGGCGCCGAGAAGGCATCGAGAATGTTGCGATGCAAGAGGTCGAAGAACGGCTCGATCTGGTCGGTCGGCAGGTCGCTCTTGGGCTCGATCTGGACATAGATCGGCAGGTGCCCGGGGTAGGCGTCCGAGAAGCGGCGGATCTCGGCCAGGCAGTCGGTGAAGCGGCGGCAGCGCGAGCCCTCATCGACGCCAGCGACGTGGTAGACCTCAATGCCGGCCTCGGAGTCGAAGTTGACGTCGAGCTCCAGCTGACGAATGGCCAGTCGGTCTAGCTGCTCGTAGATCGGGCGGTGCGTATACGACCACGGCGCGAAGCTCTTGTTGTAGCTGTCGACGTGATAGCTGTTGTGCGTGCCGCGCACTTGGATGTGGTGCAGGCGTAGCACGTCGTCGCTGGGATAAGAAAACGGCTTGCCCACCGGCGGGGCAGGGGGGCTCGGCGCCGGCTCGCCACAGGCGGCGAGCACGAGGGACAAGGCGGCGCTCCGGCTGAAAAAAGAGGTCAGCCAGCCAATGGCGCGAGGGGCTCGGACGGGGCAACGCACGGCATGCATCGGCGCAGCCTACTACGAGATCTCGCCGGGTGCGCGAGGGCCTATGCGGCCTTTCGCGGGGGACACCTGCGCGGTCTCCCGCGGGGGACACCTGCGCGGTCTCCCGCGGGGGACAGACGATCGAAAACGGGCGCTTTACGCCATTGCGCTTCCGCCTTCGCCTGCGGGGCCGACTGGCTCGTCATCGCCCTCGGGAAAATCGAGAAACTTAGGCTGCAGATTCCAGGTCTCTGACGCCAGGCTGAGCACGCGATCTTCGGCCGAGTTCACGGTCTCGGCCGACAGGATCTGCAGGGCCGTGCCGAGGATCAGCTCGCGCGCCTCGGGCCGGGTGACTGACTGGAGCAGTCGGCGCAGGCTGGCTTGGTCCACGATGTGGCGGTCGACATGCAGGGCCAGCTCGGTATACGTCTCCGCTCCGAGGCGATCGCGTAGGACCTCGAGCATCAGCTCCTCGGTGCGGCTGACGGTGTTGTCGCTGCGCGAGCCGATCTTCACGAGGGCGACCAGCGCCGCCTGTTCAGTCGGGTTGAGATCGGACAGCTCAAACGAGGGGGCTTGGCTCATCAGCGACTGCTCCTTTAGGCCCATGAGGCGGGACCGGTGCACACAAGACCGAAGCCCAATCGTAAGCTGTCGCACCGCCTGCGGTAAAGGTAGCCCTAGCGCCCGCCGGTCGGGGCGTCGAACGGCAGGAAGCTTCGCCCGCAGTCAGCGAGGGGCGCTATACTGGCAACCTTTCGTTCGCGCCCACCGCTACCTCAGCCGATGTCCTTACGCTCTGCCCATATCCGCCTGCTTGAAGCTCTCAGCCGTGCAACGCCCAAGGCGGCCGCCGAACCCCAGCGCACCCGCCGGGTCTTTGTGAATCGCACCGTGCGCATGGACCGTGTCGAGGTGCTCGGCTTTGACATGGACTACACGCTGGCGCTGTATCACCAGCCGAAGATGGAGCGCCTGTCGCTGCACTTCACCACGGCCAAGCTCGTCGGACGCGGCTACCCAGCCGAGATCACCGAGCTGCCCTACGACTCGACGATGGCGATTCGCGGTCTCGCGGTGGATCGCAAGCTGGGCAACATCCTCAAGATGGATCGCTATGGCTACGTCGGTCGCGCCATGCACGGGACGCGGGCGCTGAGCCGCGACGAGCGACGGCACCTCTATCGTGAGCAGAAGCTGCGTCTGACCGGTGGACGCTACGCCTGGATCGATACCCTCTACGCGCTGCCGGAAGCGGTTCTGTATAGCCACGTCGTCGAGTATCTCGATCGCGATCCGGCATTCCTCGCGTCGTCGGCCGATTCGCGGGCGGCTCGCTACAGCCAGCTGTGGACCGACATCCGCGAGTGCATTGACGAGGCCCACCGCGACGGATCGATAAAGGGCGAGATCACCGCCGCACTGTCTGACTACATCGTGCAGGACAGGGAGCTGGCCCCGACGCTGCATCGCTTTCGCTCGGCGGGACGGCGGCTGTTTCTGCTGACCAACAGCGGCTACGCCTACACCGACTGCGTGATGTCCTATCTGCTCGATGGGCAGCTGTCGAACTATCCGAGCTGGCGCAGCTACTTCGATGTCGTCGTCGTCGATGCCAAGAAGCCGGAGTTTTTTCTGGGTGATCGGCCGATGGCGTTTCTCGACGAGCGCGGTGTTCCGTTGCCCGGTGGCGAACTGTCCGCCCAGCGACCGCTGCTCTGTCAAGGCGGCAACGTGCAGGCCTTAAGTGAGCTGCTTGCGCTGCCCGCCGATCGCGTGCTTTACGTCGGCGATCACATCTATGGCGACATGCTGCGTGCCAAGAAATCATCGGTCTGGCGGACGGCGATGATCATTCAGGAGCTGGAGACGGAGCTGGAGCTCCATGCGCAGGTGGAAGACTCGCTGCGCACGCTCGAATCGCTGGAGCGCAAGCGCCATCGCATGGAGGCGGAGCAGCGCTATCAGCAGATCCTCTTGCAGCAGCTAGACGCGGTGGCCTCGGAGCCTGAGCGCGCCAGCGCCCTGCTTTCGGCATCGATGGGTGAGCTGGGCGGGGGCGATCGTGCGGAGATGGACGAGCTGCTGTCGAACCCCGAGATCCGCAGCGAGCTGCTCGCGCAGGGACGGGGAGAGCTGCTGCGGCGGCTCAGTGAGCTGCGGGACGATCTCGCAGGCTGTTTAGAGGATGTTTATGCGCTAGAGCGCGACATCGAGCACACCTTCAACCCATACTGGGGCCCGCTGTTCAAAGAGGGCAGCGAGAATTCCCGGATTGGCGAGCAGGTTGAGGACTACGCCTGCCTTTATACGAGCCGCGTATCGAATTTTCTGGCCTACTCCCCGTTCCAACTGTTCCGATCGCCAAGAGATCACTTGCCGCATGAGCGCGTTTACTAGCCGTGCCACGCCCAGGAGGCACGATCGAGCGGACGCTGATTGCCGGTGAGTAGGTACGCCCTTCTGCGGAGTACCTATCGGGAAAAGTTGGCTTTTCGTGAGACTCGTGATACCTGGGTAATACCATCGGGCCGGTGGCCCGCAGAATCCCCTCAAAAGTACGTAAAGGAGCACGCAATGAAGTTCTTCAGCACGGTTTCCAAGACGGCCATGGCCATGTCGATTGGCGCCGCCTTGCTTAGTGGTGGCTGTGATCCCTCGAAGGAGGAGCTTGAGAAGACCAAGGACCAGCTGTCCAAGGTCATGTCCGAGCGCGACCAGCTCAAGGGCCAGGTCACGACGATGCAGTCGTCGATGGATGCCATGAAGAAGGACGTGGACGAGGCGAAGGCCAAGCTCGGTGACGCCGAGAAGAAGGCTGCCGAGTGCGCTCCGGCTGCCGCGCCTGCGCCCGACCCCAAGGCCGCCGCCAAGGGCGGTGGTAAGGCCGCTCCGAAGGCCGCTCCGAAGGAGAAGATGCCGGAAGCGCCGAAGGTGGACGCCAGCAAGCCGGTGGGCAGCCAAGAGAACCCGATTGCCGCGCCGCCCTCGCGCCGCGATCGCTTCTAGGCCTCTTCTGCCGTCGGCAGGATCCGCCAGCCCGCGCGCTACTCGTTCTTTGGCACAGCGTCTGGCTCGGGGAGCGTGGTTGGGCCGGACCTGCTAGACAGAGAAGATGCGCTGTTTTACGCCTAACTCATCCAATGTGGCGCTTGTCTCCACTGCGGATGCCTCCCAGCCTGGCGACAACCGGCTGACCTACGCAGCACCTTCCATACCAAGGAGTCCTAGCATGAAGACCTCTCTCAAGAGCCTCGCGTTCCTGTTTGCGCCTGTCCTTCTGGCCTCGGCCTGCGGCGGCGACATCTTCGGCAGCTCAGACATGGGCACCCAGGTTTGTGTCACGATGCCCTTCCAGCTGCAGATGGGCAACTACACGGTGATGGAGCCACCGACCATCACCGTTCAGGACACCTGTTCGCCCCCGCTGACGGCTGCTGATTTTCGCGGCAAGCAGATCTCGGTGACCAACAACACGGCGCTTGGCACCATCACGGTCGCCTCTGTGAGCAGTGGCCTCGAGTACGGCTCCGGCCAGGTGACTTGTGACAAGGGCGTGCTGAGCTATTCGATGTTCTTCAAGACCGGTGGCTGCAACTACAAGGTCACCGACCAGTCGAACTTCACGATGGTTGCGGCCAACACCTTCCAGCTTGACCTGACGGAAAACATCTCGGACATCTCGCAGATTGCCGGCATGCCGACGTGCACGATGAAAGCCTGCACGACGAAGTTCTTTGTCCAGGCGAACAAGCCGGTTCAGTAAGCACTCCGCTGCTCTGTGCGTGGGCCAAGTCGGCCCCTGCTCCCCCCTCTCCTTGTGGCCTGGCCACTCTGTCTGCGCATCCCGTCCGCCTCTAGTCGCATGATCCACTCGCTCTCAGGCGTGGGGGCAGCGCTGCAGCCTTTCCGCTCTGCCTGCTAGAGTGACGGCATGAATGACGTTACGGGCCAGTCTGAGCCTCGCCCGGGCGATGACGCCGCGGGGCCTTTCGGTCAGAGCAACTGCGAGCTCGCGACGAAGCTCGTCGCGTCGTATGAGAGGCAAAATGCGCTCTCGGGGAGCGGTCGCGACCTGCCTTCGCCCCCAGAGGTGAACGCCATTCTGTCGGCGGTACGCGAGCTGTTGCTGCCGGGATCGACCGGGACGCCGCGGCCGCGCGGAGGGCTGCTGCACTCGTTTATCGAGGGGCAGATCGCGACGCTGCGCGTCAAGCTGGTACAGCAGCTATTCCGTGGCATCTACTATCGCTGGCCTGGCTCGCAGCCCGACTGTGCGGCTTGCGAGGCACAAGCCAGTCAGATCGCTGCGGCCTTTTTAGACCAGCTTCCCGAGCTAAGGCGCCTTGTGCTGCTGGACGTGCAGGCCGCCTTCGACGGAGATCCCGCAGCGACGGGGCTTGATGAGGTGGCGTTCAGCTATCCCGGGGTCTATGCCGTCACCATCTATCGCATCGCGCATGCGCTGTGGCAGCTTGGTGCGCAGGTGGTGCCACGCATGATGAGCGAGCAGGCCCACGCCGAGGCCGGCATCGACATCCATCCGGCGGCCCGGATCGGCGAGTGCTTCTTCATCGACCACGGCACCGGCGTAGTCATCGGCGAGACCACACAGATCGGCGCTCGAGTCCGAATCTATCAAGGTGTGACCTTGGGCGCGCTGTCGCTGCCACGTGGATCGGTCCGCGGTCAGGTTGGGCACAAACGTCATCCAACGATCGAAGACGACGTCGTGATCTACGCCAACGCCACGATCCTCGGCGGGCAGACGGTAATCGGGCGCGGAGCGGTGATCGGTGGTAACGCCTTTGTGACCGACTCGGTACAGCCGGGGGCGCGCGTCTCGAACCCTTGTCGCTGATCAGCGTGTGCCCAGCCGGCTTAGAGATCGGCCAGGAAGTCGGTAGGCCAGGTCTTGCGTGCCTCGGGAGGCAGGCGGCGATAACGGCTGAAATACGCGCGCAGGAAGCGTCGCGTGGCTTCGTTGGGGTAGCCACCCCCGGCATGGCCGTCGAGAAACGCGCCGAACTCGGCTTGGTATCGCTCGCAGATCGCAAACCACAGCGAATCGCGGCGGGACTTCGCGACGATCGATGCCGCTGCGACACAGACATGCGCCGACTCGGCGCGATCCTGAGCCAGGAGCTGAGGGAAGCGCTCGGAGAGCGGCGCGAATAGGCGAGCGCCATCGGCGACGATGCGGACGCAGGGTGGGGCGGCAGCGATGAGCCGGGCGGCGTGCTCGCGCTCGATGTGATTGAGCTGACCCGGCCGCGAGTCGATCTCGCGGGGGTCGATGACGGCGACGCCAACGTGCGCTGCTAGCTCGTAGATGCGCTCACTTAGCCGCAGACGGGCGCGATGGGCGGCAGGCCCGGCACCAAAGCGCTTGCTGTCGGTGACGCCAAGGCTGGCAAGCTCGTGCATCGCCTCTGTGGTCAGCGCAACACATGCCAGGACCATCGGTCCCAGGATGGGACCGCGGCCTGCCTCGTCTAGGCCTAGCTCCAGCGGGTGCAGCGGCGAATGCGACGTTGGAACTCCGTCTGCAGAAGCGGGCTCCGCGAACGGCAGCGGCAGAGTTGCAGTGGCCGATCGTCGACGCGGAGGCATGGGTCTTAGCGCTTGCCGCGAGCCTGAAAGACCACGACGATGGCGGGCTCGGGGCTGTCGTTCTTGACGCCATGTGGCACGCCGGCGACAGCGCAAGCGGCCTCACCGGGTGACAGCCGCCGGGCCTCGTCTCCTAGCTGCACGGTGACTTGACCGCTGTGCACCAGATAGACCTTGTCGATGTCGTCGTGGAGGTGAACTTTCTGCGACTGTCCTGGCTCTAGGCAGTACAGATCGAAGAGCAAGCGGGGAGTCTCGCAGAGCCCGACCTTCTTCAGTTTCTCCGGCGAGAAGTCTGCTTGATCGGCCAGGCTCAGAAAGCGAGCGGCGGCGGCGGCCACTAGGTGCCTCCGTCGGCCTTCTTGGCGCAGGTGTAGGGCATCGACGAGACCGCGAATACCCGGATGTTGTAGGTGTTCATGGTGTAGATGCCGGGCATCTCAGGCGTCGTGGTGCCGCGCACGACGACGTAGTACGTACCCGGCATCAGCGTCGGCATCTCGATGCAGCCGTTGTCGACCGGGGTCAGATCCTTGGCAATGACCACTGGCTTCTTGGTGCCGGTCTCGGTGTCGGTATCGACGCGGAAGACGGCAAAGTCGAGATCACCGTTGACCGCCCGGTAACGGATCTCGGCGATGACCTTGCTGGGGGTCTGCACGCGGAACTTAAAGACGTCGACGTCGGGGACCATCGGCGCCGACTTGTCTGGGCAGATCTCGTAAGCCGAGCCGAGCATCGAGGGCGGCAGATCGACGGGCAGCGGATTGGTGAGACCGATCGCCTTCTCGGGCCAATCATTCGGCTCAAGCATGCGAGCGATCGACGGCGCAGGCGACATGTTGTCGTCGTCACGCTTGCAACGCCACTCGTTGTTTTCGTCGAAGCCCGAGAGCGGGATCGGCATGACCTCGCCCTTGAAGTACTCGGTCTTGGTGCCGAACGGCCAGAACGACATCGCGGTGACCGACATGTCCATCGGAGCCGGCGGCGGCACACACCAGCCCTCGGCGTTGGGCTGATTGGAATTCAAGAGATCATCACCACACTTGCCCTCGGCGCAGCAGACCAGTCCGAGCGGGCAAGGTGGATTGTCAGACGCGTGGCAGCGAAAGCCCACGCCGGCATCGGGGTCCGACGCGAACTGCGGCTTATAACAACCGGCCAGCGCCAGTGCGCCAGCCAGGACAACCTGCCAAACATTTTGGGAGACACGCATGGGTAAGCCCCTCACTAACCGTGTTTGCTAAGCGTTCTTAGAAGCGACCTGCCGCCACCAGGCCCGAAAAGGCCGGGCCGACGACGGGAGCCATCGAGACAGCGGGCTCCTCGACTTCGATGACCTTTTTGACCTTGCGCGTCTTGGGCACGACGGGCTTGGGCCGCTCGGCCTGCCACTTGCGAATCAGATCGGTGGCCAGAAGGGCCCCGCCTGCCGCGAGCACGACACCGCCGGCGACGGTTAAGCCGATCCCCAGCTTGTCGTAGAAGAGGCCGCGCGACTCAAGCTCCGAACTGGAGTCCTTGGGGGCCTTGTTCAGCGTTGGGTCATCGTTCGGCCCGTAGAACAGGCAGCGCATCTTCGAGTTTTCGCAGCGCGAGTCCGCCGAGACGATCTGCGCCTGCTGATAGGCGAGGCCCAAGAACGCCGAACCGGTGGCGAGACCCGCCAGGCCCAAGCCTGCGGTGCCAACGCCAATCCAGCCCATCGGCGACAGATACGACTTGG
>CALFYE010000193.1 GCA_937952145.1 uncultured Myxococcales bacterium | reverse complement strand
GATCTCTAGGCTGCCCTTTTATCCCGTTTATCTCGTCGGAATCCTTGGCTCGCTGGCGATCTTCAGCGCCGTGATTGGCGGCGGTCGTCTGACCGGGCCCGGCATCGCGCTATCGCTGTCGGTCGGTGCCCTGCTGTGGGTGGGACGCCTGCTGTTCGAGTCCGCGCGAGCCTTGGTGTCGACCAGCAACGCGGCCGAAAAGAGCGAAGCAGTGGCCGCCAGTGGTCGTCGCCGAAAAGAGCTGGAGCGCGAGTACTACATCCTCAAGCGCGCCATCAAAGAGCTCGAGCTCGATCACTCCATGGGCAAGGTCTCGGCCGAGGACTACGGCGAGATTCGCACCCGCTATCGCGAGCGCGCGGTGCGCGTCCTGCGACAGCTGGATCAAGGCGAGTCGTATCGGGCGCAGATCGAAGCCGATCTCGCGGCTCGACGCGTGGCACGCGGTCTCCCAAGCAAGCCGGCCAAAGCGCCAGCCCCGTCGGCCGACGCGACCCCAGCCAGCACGGAAGAGTCGCGCGAGCCGGAAGCCACCGCTGCTGCCGATGCCTCAGCGAAGGCGACTCAGCCCGATTCAAGCGGCGCGGCTGCGGGGGAAAAGGCCACCACGACCGCGGCTCCGGGCTGCAGCGCATGCGGCACTGCGAATGATGCCGATGCTCGCTTTTGCAAGGGCTGTGGCGCGAAGCTTTCGGCCGCATCGCCGTCGCCGCCCACTGCCTAGCCTGGCGAGCTGGTCTTAGTCGGAGATCCGATTGGCCGTGGACGAGAGCTGCGCAAACGGGATCGCGCGCCAGCGCTTTCCGTCATAGGCCAGGGCGCGATCGAGCGGCAGCTGGGTGCCATCGCTGCTATCGCGGCTGCGCTCGCCAGATAGGACGACGAGCTTAGCTTCTTGACCGCCGCCTTGGTCGGAAGCCAGCCTGGTGCGCATCGCCTCGCTGAGTGCGGTCGCTGAGAGCAGCTCAGCCTCTGCTGTTGGGGCGAGCAGGCGGGCGGCGGCCTCTCCGCTGAGTCGTGTCGAGAGCTGACTGCGCGGCACGATGCAGAAGTAGCGCTGGCTGCCGGTCTGCGGATCCTGCAGCGCTTGCGCGTATCGGCGAACGAAGGCGAACTGACGGTTTGTCTCGACGCAGTAGGGGCTGCGCGCCTGCCGGACCAGCGCGACGGCGGTATCGGCATCGAAGCCCTGATGCAAGAGCAGGCAGGCCGCGATCGTGCCGGAGCGACCCCAGCCGCCGATGCAGTGCAGGAGAATATTTTCGCCCTCTCCTAGCGAGCGCAAGAGCGATCGGCAGAGCAGCAGCGTAGCGCGCAGATCCATCGGCGGCTGCTTGTCTTCGATGGCGTACTGAACGCTACGCAGACCGGCCATGCGCAGTGCCGAGCGCAGACCCAGGACGCCGTACATCGCCATCTCAGCGTCAGAGACCAGCGAGACGACAAGGCCAATCCCGACTGACTGGATCCACGCGATGTCTTCTTCGACGTCGCCGCTGACCTCCGTACGCCCAGGACAGGAAGACAGTGCGACCCGTCCCGGCGCTTCAATGAGCGGCTGTCCACCGAGGGATGCGTCGGCGAGCAGCCAGTCAATGCGCAGCGGCGAGTTCGACCTCACGCGGCCATTATCCATGCACTTCGCGCGACGTCGCAACTCCTGGCTCCTCGCTGCAGACGAGGACCCGTGATGACCAGCGGCATCGGCGATGAAGCGGCTGTGGGGTCGCGTGGGGGCGGGGCGCGCTGCGAGCGCCGACGTGAAGGGATCGGCTGGCAACGATAGAGAAAGAGACAGGAAAGAGGATTGACACCGCGCCGCGAGTTCGCGCAGAGTTATGCGCCGTGCTGGTTTGAAGAAAGCGTTGTTCGAGGAGGATTTCGATGGGTCGTGGTGATAGTCGCAATAGCCCCAAGATGCGCCGTCGCAAGGCGCAGACACGTTTGAAGGCACGCATCTCGCGTCGCCGCGCTGCTGGCCGTGTCGCGCGGGCTGAGCACAAGGCTCAGGCCGCCGCCCCTGCCGCTCCGACGGTGAAGGCGCGCGAGAAGAAGGCTCACTAGGGCTCGCTCGCTCGTCCGTTCCTTCGCTGGTCAGAACAAAAAATCAGTCATCAAATTGTGTTGACTTGTCTGACCCCGATGGAATAGAGAGTGTTGGTTCCCGTTGCTGAAGGCGCGTAGCTCAGTGGTAGAGCACTACCTTGACACGGTAGGGGTCCGCGGTTCAAGCCCGCGCGCGCCTACAACCCTCGTCGCAGAATCTCGCTGAACGTTCGAGAAAGACTGCTAGGATTC
Organism: uncultured Myxococcales bacterium; assembly: GCA_937952145.1. Lineage (GTDB taxonomy): Bacteria > Myxococcota_A > Polyangia > Palsa-1104 > JAEUJZ01 > JAEUJZ01. The sequence goes on along the minus strand of CALFYE010000193.1, from coordinate 2,603 downwards.
CCGTTATGCCGAAGCAAAAGTCACACTCCGCTGCCAAGAAGCGCTTCAAGAAGACCGCGAACGGTCACTTCAAGCACAAGCAGGCTCATAAGAGCCACCTCCTGACGCACGAGTCGAAGAAGCGTAAGCGCAAGCTGGTCGGGACCAAGGTGGTCCACAAGACCAACGAGAAGCAAATCAGCCTGCTTCTGCCGTACGCCTAGTTCTTTTTCGGCACGGCTCGTGTAGTACCTAAGGCCTCTCTGATTCAGAGAGGCCTTTTGTTTTTTGGGCCTCTGTTCCGCAGCGGCGCTGGAGTCGCTAGGCTCGATCGAGGGGAATGTCGTCGTCCGATTCGGGATGGCTGAGGGGCTCGATGTGCGTGAAGACGACGGCGCCGGCTAGCTGGGCGCGAATGGCTTGCTCGACCTCGTCGGCTAGCTGATGGCCGGCGAGCACGGTCCAGTCTGGCGGCACCAGCAGGTGGACGCTGACGAAGCGGCGCCGGCCTGACAGGCGGGTGCGCAGCGCGTGGTACTGCATGCCGCGATCGGCAAAGCGCTGCAGCACCTTGGTGATCTGTTCCTGCTCGGCCAGCGGGAGTGCGGCATCGAGGAGTCCGTTGATCGATCGTCGCAAGAGCCCGATGCCAATCCAGCCGATCTGCAGCGCGACCAGGCAAGCGAGCAGCGGATCGAGCACGACATAGCCGGTGGCGCGCACCACGGCCAGCCCGGCGAGCACCCCGACGGAAGTCCAGACATCGGTGAGCAGGTGCTGGCCATCGGCCTCCAGCGCGACGCTCTCCGCCTGCCGGCCAACCCGTCGCAAGAGCAGACCGACGATCAGGTTCACGAGCGTGGCCACCGTCGACAACAAGAGGCCCAAGTCCAGCCCAGTGACTGGCACAGGATGCAGGAAGCGCGGCAGGGCAGTCAGCAGGATGCCGCCGCCGGCAAAGACGATCAGCGCCCCCTCGATGCCGGAGCTGAAGTATTCGATCTTGCCGTGCCCGTGCGGATGCTCAGCGTCGGGCGGCTGGGCGGAAAAGCGCAGCGAATAGACGGCTAGCAAGCCGGCAGCTAGGTTGACCAGCGACTCCAGGGCATCGGACATCATGCCCACCGAGCCGGTGACGACCCAGGCCCCGCTCTTGAGGCCGAAGGTGGCGATGGCGGCGGCCACCGAAAGCCAGCCCCAGCGGCTGAGATCCTGATCCACCGGGCGAGCGCTGGCCGAGGCCGGGCTGCCTGGGGACGGATCTCCCGTCGCGGGCTGGGTTTGTTTCGGCACGGGGTGCCTGCGCCTTAGCAGCGCTCGATGATGGTGGCGATGCCCATGCCGCCGCCGATGCACAGCGTGATTAGCGCGGTGGCCTTGTTGGTGCGCTCTAGCTCGTCGAGCGCCGTCGACAGCAGGATCGCGCCGGTGGCCCCTAGCGGGTGACCCAGGGCAATGGCACCGCCGTTGACGTTGACGCGATCGGGATCGATGCCGAGAGCGCGGATGGTCTGCAGCGGCACGGTGGCGAAGGCCTCGTTGATCTCCCACAGATCGATGTCGCCGGGCTGCATGCCGGCCAAGGCCAGCGCGCGACGCGAGGCGGGTGCCGGCGCGGTCAGCATGATCACCGGCTCGGCCCCGGCAGTCGCGGTGGCCCGGATACGAGCCCGCGGGCGCAGACCATGCGCCTTGGCGTAGTCGGCCGAGCCGATCAGCACGGCGCAGGCGCCATCGACGATGCCGCTGGAGTTGCCGGCGGTGTGCACGTGGTTGATCGCCGATAGCTTGGGATAGCGCTGCAGCGCCAGCTGATCCGCGGTCTCTCCGCCCAGACCCATGGGCATCGCGCCCATGCCGACGAACGCCGCCTGCAGCTGACCCAGGCCTTCTAGCGTGGTGTCGGCGCGCGGGTGTTCGTCCTTTTCCAGAAGGACCTTGCCGGTCTCGGGATCCTTGACGGCAAACAGGCTGCGGGCGAAGCGTCCCTCGGCGATGGCGACGGCGGCGTTCTTCTGGCTGCGCAGCGCAAAGGCGTCGACGTCGGCGCGGGTGAACCCTTCCAGCGTCGCGATCAAGTCGGCCGAGATGCCCTGCGGTACCTGGAAGATCTTCTTGCGCAGGTGGGGGTTGTTGCCGTCGATGCCGGCGCCGTCTGAGCCCATCGCGACGCGCGACATGCTCTCGACTCCGCCGCCGACCGCGAGGCTGGCCTGGCCAGACATGACCGACATGGCGGCGAAGTTCACGGCCTGCAGGCCCGAGCCGCAGTAGCGGTTGACGGTGGTGCCGGTGACGTCCTCGGGCCAGCCGGCGGCGAGCACGGCGTTGCGGGCCAGGCAGGCGCCCTGTTCATTGACCTGCGACACGATGCCCAGCACGACATCGCTGACATCGCCGGCCGGTGCGCCGGTCTTTTCGACCACCTTGTTGAGCGCCTGAGCCATCAGTTCTTGCGGGTGAACCGAGGACAGACCGCCCTTACCGGCTTTGCCACGGCCGCGCGGGGTCCGGGCGGCTTCCAAGATGAATGCGTCTCGCATCGTCGATCTCCTATGTGTGGATGAGGGAGTTGAGATCGGAAGAGCGTCGTGTAGGGAAAGAGTGTCTTCGCCTGTGTAGAT
>CALFYE010000192.1 GCA_937952145.1 uncultured Myxococcales bacterium | reverse complement strand
AGCCCCCGAGGCGAGGGTGTGCCCATCTGGGCTGAACGACACGCTGGTCACCCAGTTCTCATGTCCGCGGAGAACGTGCAGCGCGTGGCCGTCCTGCGCATGCCACAGGCGCACGGTCTTGTCCCAAGCCCCCGAGGCGAGGGTGTGCCCATCTGGGCTGAACGACACGCTGGTCACCCAGCCTTCATGTCCGCGCAACAGCCGCAAAGGAATGGCGCGAGTGCAGTCCCACAGGACGACCTCTTGGCCGATCGCGGCGGCGCAGATCGGCTCAGTCGGGTGCCAAGCCAGCGCAACGGCCCCGCCTGGGGCGGTCTGCAGGGCCAAGCGTTCGAGGCTGCGGGCCGCCCCCCACAGCGCATCCGGCGGAAGCCCATCGAGAGCGCTGGGATCGAGCTTGGCTGCGACCAGCCGGGCACGGCGCAGCCGTGTGCCCGCATCCAGGCGGGCGCCGCGCAGGTCGGCCTGCAGCAGGGATGCGGTGGACAGATCGGCGCCGCGCAGATCGGCATCGCGCAGCAGCGCGCGGTCCAGGTTGGCGCGCAGGATCGACGCACCGCGCAGGCTGCTCCGCCGCAGATCCGCACCGGATAGCTGGGCATCGTCGAGCCGCGCCCCATCCAAGATAGCGCCGGCCAGCGACTGCCCCGTGAAGTCGCGACCGCGCAGATCTTGACCCGCCAGGTTCTGTCGCTCGGGCGCCCCCCTGCCCATGCGTGCGAGCAGCGTCAGCGCGTTGTTCTTTAGCACACCAGCGTCGGTCCCCAGGTCTTCGTCGAGGGCCAGCAAGATCCGCTCGGCCCAGGCCGCGCTGACGCTATCGCCGGCCAACCCGCGCAGAAATTCCGCCATCAGTGGCGACAGCGCATGGCGGCCCAGCAGCGTATCGTGGCCCGCGGCAAGCTCGGGCTTGGCGGCGCGGGCGACCAACCACTCCAGTACCGATTCGTGCAGGAAGGCAAAGCGGCCGGCGTCGTCGCGCGTCAGCAGCGTGCCCGAGCCAAGCTGATGCTGCGCGCAGTCGTGATCGCGCAGGAAGCCGCGCACCGCATCGCCCAGCGTATCCAGCGCGACGAAGCGCTCGCTCTGTCCCCACAGGTGCAAGGCGATGCTCGTAACGGCGGCCAGGCGCTGATCCAGCGATAACCCCGGCTCGGGCACGCGCTCATCGGCGCGCACCACCTCGAACTGCAGCCACTTGTGGACGAGGACTTCATACAGCGTGGCGGCGCTGATCGTGCCGCTCTGCGCCAGCGCGGCGCGCAGGTCGGCCTCGGGCAGATCGGCGATGAAGCTGAGCATGCGCGGGTTGTGCGACAGACCGAGCAGGTCCTTGACATCGGTGATGAGCCGCATCCGCGCCTGGGCCAACGCATCGTCTCCCAGGCGATGGCGCAAGAACTCGACGATCTGCGGCTCGGCAAACGGCAGCAGCCGACCGACGCTGACCGCAACCGCGCTTAAGCGGTCCGCGAGCACTGTGCGGCGGGCGCGGCGGACGCCCTGTTCCAGATCCGCCATGCTCAGAAAGTGCTGTGAGCGACTGCTGACAACGACCTTGGCCAGCGTGCCGGGGGTGGCAACGCTCTGCATCAGCGTGTCCAAGTGCTGCGTCGATCGCTCATAGCCGACGCGCAGCGCTAGCTCATCAAAGCCGTCGAAGAACAGCACGACCTTGCCGACCGCCAGCATGGCCAGCAGCGCATCGACATCGGATACCGGGATCGTCTCGCTGTGCTCGGGCCGCGCCAGGTACGAGCTAAGCAGGGGCCGAAGGTCCTGCGCCTTTTCAAGCTGGCGAAGCTCTAGAAACAGCGGCCAGGGCGGCTTGCCCCAAAGCCCCAGGCGCCGCGCCACCTCGCGCAGAAGAAACGTCTTGCCGACGCCAAAGTCGCCGAGCAGCAGCACGAAGCGTGGTCGGTTGATGTCCTTCAGCCACGACATCACGACCGACATCGCGTCATCGGTGTCGCTTTGAAAATCGAAGCTCGCGCCTTCGCTGATCTGCATGCGCTGCCGCACATACAGCGACGGAGGATAGGCGGGATGCTGGGCCAGGCGCTGGCTCTGCCAGGCGACGTGTTCGCGTAGATCCAGCAGGCACTCGAAGTCATCCAGGCTGCGCAGCCGCAGCCCCAGGTCGCGGGCCTGCTCCACCCGCTGCGACGACGGGGGAGCACCGGTAAATACGACCTCACTCGGACGAACCAGACCGGCCCCTTCCCCGGCCAGGCCGCGCTCGATCAGCGCCGCATGCGCGGCACGCAAGAACGAGTCGTCAATCTCATGCGGCGCCAGCAGCAGGGCAAAGTGAACGCGCTGCCCGCCCTGCTGGTACTCGGCGGAAAAAAAGGTGCCCAGCCCCTGCGCATGTCGCCGGCGAAGCTGCGGCTTTTCGCCCCCACCGGCCTCGTGCCAGCGCAGGAGCTGACGCTGCGCCGCGCGCTCGATCCGCTCCAGCCGCCAGTCTTCGCTGCGCCCGCGTCCGCCGTGCAGTCGCTCAAACTCGGGATCTATGCGCAGCAGATCGCGCAGCCGGCGAATATCGTCGCTGTCCAGCCCCTGCAAGAGCAGATTCTCTAGCTCAATGCGATCAGCCCCGGGCCCCGTGCGGCGCGCGACGTCGGGAAAATAGTCGACCAGAAACTCGCGCAGCTCGACCTGCGATCGATACTCCCGCCGGAGCGCCAGGCGCAGCTCACGCAGCTCTAGCGTCGCATCCTGCGAATCGGCCTCGGGCGATGGGGCAGACATACATAGGACGTACCACTGAATGAGGCGCCGACGGAACCCTGGGCGCAGCGTTCCCGCCTGCCGCTGCCCTTTTGGCTATGTCGCCAGATGGCTCGGACACCCCGGATCCCGCACTGGTTGCACAGGTCCCACGCTCGAACGCGATTGAGGTCGATGCGCCGGAGGCCCTGGGCAAGCGGTCACACGGTTCCGCCGGGTCAGCCGAGGCTCCCGGGCACACCGCACAAGCCAGCGACGCAGCTGCGTCCACCAAGTCAGCCGCGGTCAGTCATGCCAGCCCTCGCCGTGTGGGCAAGCGCCCGCCACAGCTTGCCCAAGTAATGTCGCCATCATTTCCCCGCAATGTCCCAGCTCACCCACCACACCTCGCGCCCCCAGCCAGCCGCGCCTACCTCTGCCGATGATCTCAGTCATCTCAATAACCAGCTTCTCTACCCCCCCATCCAGCCACCTGAGCCGCTGAATTTACCAAGCCCCCGTCCCAGCGAAAAAAACGCTGGACAGGTTCGTAAACCGCGACGGCTCGCTAAACGTGCGACTCGACGCGATACCCCTAAGTGGCCAACTCCACATCCGCGATCCCAAGCGCTCCGAGGGCGGCGAGACCGTCGCAGATCCCCCGGACACGTCACCGCCGCCCATGAGCCCTGGCCTAGCCGCGAGCACGAGCAGGAAGCGCAGACCATGAAGCGTCATGCGCCCCGGCAGTCTGAATGCCGCCTTCGCAGCGGTCGCAAGCCCCACATGTTCCGCAGTCCACCGGGCTCTAAGTGGCAGCGGCAGGCTTTCCCTGCATAAGGCTGAAATGTGGTTTTACTTACTAAATTTCAGCCTATGGTGTTACCTGTAAGGCTTCCGTAACTTCCACCCCACCGACGGCAGCAGGTCTTTTTGATTGACTGACCTCAAGCCCAGCAACCTCTACCTGCCGGGTGGTGATATCCGCCGCGTCAAGGTCCTCGATTTCGGCATCGCCCGACGGCTGCTCGGCTCCCGTCGAGCCCTAACGCAGACCGGAGTCGTCGTCGGCACCCCCGAGTACATGGCCCCCGAGCAGGTGCGCGGCGAGCGCTCCGTCGCTGCTCCCGCCGATGTCTTCGCTCTCGGCTGCGTGCTCTATGAGTGCCTGGCCGGGGTTCCTCCCTTCACCGGCGAACAAGTCGTCGCCGTCCTCGCCAAGATCCTCTTCGAAGCCCCCCCCGACCTCCGCCAACACCGCCCCAACCTCCCCCCCGCCATCCTTGAACTCCTGTCCCGCATGCTGGCCAAATCTGCTGCTGCGTTCGCTTGCGCGTAGCTCGGCTGGCATCTTCTCGA
>CALFYE010000191.1 GCA_937952145.1 uncultured Myxococcales bacterium | reverse complement strand
AAACCCATGCGGCGAAGGACCCCTCCGCTGGCACCAAGGCCGACAACAGAGACAGTAAGGTCCGATGTACGTTCATTGTACCTTGCCTCATGGACAAATCTTCAGCGTTACCCAGCGCTGGACTTCAACGCGGGGGCGTGGGATCTATTGTCATAACCTAGCGAATTAGTTCAATTTTGCAGAATTCCTGCAAAAGCGAGTTCTACCTAAGTCTCCAACTAAGTCAAGAGAAAAATGAAAATTTCAGGCGCTCAAGTAAAGGCTGCTCGTGACCTACTTAGGATCACACAGCAAGAACTGGCTAAGGTCTCGGGGGTGTCCGAGCGAACCATTGCAGGGTTTGAGGCAGACGAGAATGTACCAAAGCCAAGCAGCATAGCGAAAATCACGGGTGAGTTGGAACGCCGTGGGATCGAGTTCACCAACGGCTCGGGCATGGGCGTGCGCCTGAACTTTGACAAAGCTGAAGCGTTCGCACGCCAACATTTGGCAGCGCCGACCGACCCGTGACGCTAGGGCTTCGTTTGCCTGATTTCGGGACTGCGTTCGCTTCAGTTCTTCCTCCGTTCCCCGCATATTCACTCGGTGTAGGGAAAAGATAAACCCCCGTCTCGACGGCACCGACGTTGCTGTCTCCAACGTCAAAATGAGTCGCTGAGCCCGTTTGAATCGTTCCCTACGACCGTGCGAAGGCTTGCGGGCCCGACGGCAAAAAAACTGGGAACGGTTCAGCGGGCGCCCGTCTCAGCTTGGTAGCCTGCCCCGATTTCCTGCGCCTATAGTCTGCCGGCCTCGATCGCAAAGTAGACAAGAGTTTTTTTCGCCGAGCAACCCATCGCTGCGGTGGTCTCATTCGCCGTGGACGGTAGCAGCAAGCCGAGCGCCCGCTCGCGGGAACGGCGCTGCGGTGGAGCGGTCCGGTCGGGCCAGTGATTGCAGCGCAGCGAAGAGCCAGCGCTAGCTTGACGCCGCCTCGATATTGCCGTGGGCGACGGCGCGATATTGCGGCGATATCACCGTGGCACCGAGGGCGACGGCGTGATATTGCGGCGATATCACCGTGGGCGACGGCGTGATATTACGGTGATATCACCGCCGGCGGCGAGGTCATACCAGCGTCAGGTCGCCCGCAAGGTCTAGTATCAACCGCCGGTCAGCACCGGCATCCGCCTGACTTGCACACTCGGATACTGGGCGGCATCGGCCGCGCAACCTGCGGGCGGTGCTCAGGCTTAGCGCTGCCGCTATGTCGCGTGGTCTAGGACATCCTGAACCTGTCGACCCGGTGCCATGGACCGCCGACGGTCCCATGTGAGATATCAGCGCTGGTGGCATCTGGATACCAGCGCTGGTGGCATCTGGATACCAGCGCTGGTGGCACGCCATGGCGCTTCGGGGCGACCGGTGGCTGCAGCCAACACGCACGCGATGTCAGCCCTGGCGTCATGGCAGGCGCCAAGGCTGACATCTAGCCTGCGCAGCTAATGCTCCGCTCCGGCTGGACCAAGCCGCTCCTGGCACCGTTCACCAGTCAGCTGCCTGTGCCGGCTCATGCAGCTAATCGTCCAACTCGTTACCGTGCCCTGAAACGGCTGGCGAAAAGCAGAGTCTCATCAGCCGGATCGGTCTGTTAGTAACACCTGCACAAACCGGAGAGCCGACAGCAGTGCCTGCGGCCCGTCGAGGTTTGAGTCTGCCCCTGTAACGGCTGACCAGAAACAAAAACAGAAGCAGGGTATACTGAGCTTAGTAACATCTCGACACCGGGGGGAGTCGATGCAGCGTCTTCAAAAATGCCTCGTCTGCGAGACGGACTTGCCAGCGGACGCACGACGGGATTTGCGCTACTGCGGTGTAAAGTGCCGAGTGAGAGCCCATCGCACACGAAAAGCGGCTCCGGTGATGAAACCGCCTCGACCGCGAGCGAGACCGCGCTCGGTAAGCCCGGGAACTCCACGCACGCGACTTGATGCGCTGAGGGCAGTCGATGCGCTAACGGTGCGAATGGCTGGGCTAGAGGAGCGACGCACGGAGCTGGAGCAGAAACTCCAATGGGCCGCGGCGGAATCCAACCAACGAGTGCTGACCGCCACACAAGCACTTACCGCGGCCCACAATTCGGTCCTGGAGCAATTTCGGAAGGAAGCGACAGAGCGGGAACAGCACACCAAGGAGACCCTACTTTCCGATAGTAAGGTCGCCATTGACGCGGTCCGAGTCGAAGCAGCGAAGCAGCGCCAGGAAATGGCTGCCCAAGTCACGCAGGTACAGAAGGAGCTGCTTCAAGCGAGTACGGACCTGTCGGAGTCCCGAGGTAGAGCAGACCGCGCAGAAGCGGCCCTTCTCAGCGAACGAGAGCAGCGACAGAGCTTGGCCGCCGCACTGACCGAGCAGCGCAGCCAAGTGGCCCGTCTACAGGCGGCGATGTCCAACCCGACGCCTGCAGAAGCCCAGCTCCGGAAAGACCTCGCGGATGCGCACGAGAACCAGCGCCAGACCAATCAAGCACTGTCGGCAGCCCGCAGCGCCGCGGAGCGAATCGAAGCTGCCTTGACAGACGAGCGGCAGCGCCGCCAGAGACTCACGACTCAAGTCGCAGAGCTTCAGGCGCAGCTAGCGACGCGGCAGAAGGCCAAGCCCGACCCAACCGAGAAGGAGCTTGAGCTGCAGCAAAAGCTCGAGGGCGCGGAACGGAAGCTGCAGACAGCCAACCAGACCAAAGAGGACATCGAGACGCCGTGGCGGCAGCGGGTGCAAGAGCTAGAGCAACAGCTACGCAGCGCAACCGACGAACAGAAGAAACTGGAGACCCAGGCCGTGGCTGCCAGACAGCAGGCCCAAACTCGCGCCAGCGACGTGTACCGAGCGTTGGAGCAAGAAGACCAAGAAGAGACCGACCGTCAAGGACTCAAGGATCTCCTCAAAGAGAAGATCCGCCTACTCGATCAGCTCGCGTATCTTCAGGAAAGCCTGCACCTACCGATTACGGGCACGCGGTTGCGAGACAACAGCGATGTCATGGTGTCCGCCAAGGCCTCGGTGCTGGCCAAGGAAGTCCGGCTGGCCTACTACCTTCGCTCACAGCGCCACAGCGAGCCTCCGGCCACCTGGCGACAGCAGGCCGAGCTGATGGACCACGACAGCGAGCATGAGCTGTGGATCGAGCAGGCGCGCGAGGTGCAGCGACTCCGGTCGGAGGCCGTCGCCCTGGAGTTGCGGAAGAAGATGGGGCGACGATGACCACCCAACATGGCTGTGATGCGGTGCTGCGCTCGGCGTGCGTACAGGGACATACTTGTGGTGATTTCGTGGTGGGCTTTGCTGGCGACGCCGTCGCCAGGTCAGCGATTCAGCCGGGATGGGCTAAACCGCCACGGTCTCCGAGTGGGGACGTGACGAATAGACTGCCGCCATCGTCTCCTCGTTGACAAAAGGATGCCCCCCCTGCGCGCCCCCCGTCTTTCCTTTGGTGTTTGCTGCCGCCATCGCCGAGGCCATCCGCTAGTCGCGGACCTGTGCCTGCGAAGAGCACTGTCATCCGCTCAACACTACATTCGCCATCGAAATCTGCGCGCTGTCTACCGGTTCCAGGCTGATTGTGTGCTAACGCCCACCCCGGCACCCGTCCCGCTTGCCGCCGGCGCCGCAGGCTACTCGTTCAGGGAACCCCCACAACCGCCCCTGGTACCTTCACTCGCCGAATGCCGCGGCACGGAGAGCGTAGTCTCAGTCGAAGTCCACGCCTGCACCGGCTCTCTACCAGCCAGCGAAGTCACCATGCCTTAGTCGAGGTAAGGCTCGACGATTACTTGATCACGGCGATGACAGGCTTAGAGGTTTCGCCAAGCACGGTAGGCCCAGCATTCAGGCCGCCGCGTTGAGGCCCTACAGGCCAAGACGCCCGTCGAGATCCGCTGAAGCTGCCGGCAGGCTCGATACTTCGGCTCGCGGAAGCACGGCGCGTGGAAGGATTGGATCTACGGCGTAGCGTCCGCATACGCATGTTTCATTTAGCTGTCGAGCACCGAGTCCCGGATAAGGACTCGCTGTTCCTCTGCCATCGCGATGTAAGTCCTGCTTCGCTCGGCGGATATGTTGAGAACGATTCATTTTTGCCATGCGGGCATGACCTTGCGACTCGTCGCCATCGATCTGTCTCCTTACCCGCCGCTGCGCGCTTGACCCGAACCTGCTCACTGGTCTTGAGTCTAGAGGGTAGTGCCAGCTTGCGAATTTGTTGCCGCGTCGTATCTCGGAGAGCGTATCATGCAGAGTCAAGCGAGTACCCTGGGCATGACACCTCAACTGAGCTCTGGACGGCTTATTGCACAGCGGTTCGCCATCGGCGAGCCGGCAGGCAGCGGTGGGATGGGAACCGTCTACCAAGGGCGCGACCTGCATACCGGCGCTACCGTGGCTCTTAAGATGCTTAATGCCAACAATGTTGGCATCGTCGAAGCGGAGCGCTTTGTCCGCGAGGCAAAGCTGCTCGCGGAACTGCGCCATCCGGGCATTGTCGCGCACATTGCGCACGGCGTGACTGAGGACGGCCTGCCTTTTTTGGCAATGGAGTGGCTAGAGGGAGAAGACCTCGCGCAGCGGCTGTGCCGGCAGGCATTGACGCTGACCGAGAGCCTGACCCTGCTGCGCCACGTCGCGACGGCGCTCGCTGTGGCTCATCGGCGTGGCGTGGTTCACCGAGATCTAAAGCCAGCCAACCTGTTTCTTTGTCACCGCCAAGTTGCAAACGTGAAGATTCTCGACTTTGGCATCGCACGCCGCAATATGCTGTCGCAGCCGATGACCCACACCGGTGCGATTGTGGGCACCCCGGATTACATGGCCCCCGAGCAGGCCCGCGGCCAGCGCGACATCGGCCCAGGTGCCGACATCTTTGCTCTGGGGTGTGTGCTGTTTGAGTGCCTGACCGGAGAGCCGCCCTTCGTCGCCGAGCACATTGCTGCGGTTCTGGCAAAGATCCTATTTGAAGACCCGCCCGCTCTGCGCGATCCGAACAGTCGTATCCCGGCCACGGTGGCAGAGCTCCTACGCCGCATGCTGGCCAAGGATCCTAAGCTGCGCCCCCCCAACGCCGACGTGCTACTCACGGCGCTGGGGGAGCTCGGCGAGCTTCCCGAGCAGACGGTCGAGACGGCGATCGCAGCGTCGGCCGGGGGCGGAATCAGCCGCGAACAGTGCCTGGTCAGCATGGTCATGGCCGCCCCTTCGGAGCTGCTGGCGGAAGAGGTGACGCTGGAGCCCAAGGAGGCAGCGCGGCTACAGACACTGTTCGAATCGCTGCGCGCCACTCTATCGGTCTATGGTGCGAACACCGAGCTCCTCGCGGACGGATCGCTAGTCGCTGCCCTCAGCCCGGTCAGCGGGGCTGCTACGGACCAAGCGGCGCAGGGGGCGCGCTGTGCGCTCGCCATTAGGGAGCACTGGCCAGAGGCAATCATCGTACTCGCCACTGGGCTTGGGATCCTGAACGAGAGGTTGCCGGTAGGCGAGGTACTCGACCGCGCGGGCCAGCTCCTGCTAATCGGCCGCCAAGAGTTTGCGAACTCGGGGCAATGTCCAATCCTGATCGACGAGGTGACCTCAGGACTCGTCGCCGCCCGCTTTCCAGTGAGTCGCGCCGGAACTGGCCGATTCCTACTCCATGGTGAAGAGCTCAGCACGGACGCTTCGCAGCCGCTGCTTGGCAAGCCGACTCCTTGCGTCGGCCGCGACCAAGAGATTGAGATGCTGACGGCAGCTATGCGCATCTGCATTGAGGAGTCGGCAGCTCATGCTGTGCTGGTGACAGCAGCACCGGGTACTGGCAAGTCGCGGCTGCTCCACGAGTTTCTGCGTCGTCGGGAGTCAAGCCATCCGAGTGTTCTGACCCTGATTGGTCGCGGTGATCCGATGAGCGCCGGCTCATCTTGCGGCTTACTAGGACAGGCGCTGCGCGGGTTGTGCGGCGTCGTCAGCAGTGAACCATTGCCGGTTCGGCAAGCGAAATTGAGCGAGCGGATTTTAGTCCGTGTGGAGCCAGCTATGGCGCAGCGCGTCGTCGAATTCATCGGCGAGTGCTGCAACATTCCCTTCTCTGATACGGGCAGCGCCAAGCTGCGAGCGGCACGTCAGGACCCACGCATCATGGCCGATCAGTTGGGCATGGCGCTGACTGATTTCTTGCGCGCCGAGTGCCAATCACAACCCGTGCTACTGGTACTGGAGGACTTGCACTGGGGCGACGCGTTGACCATCAAGCTGATCGATACGGCGCTGCGCGAGCTCGCCGAACAGCCGTTCCTGGTGCTGGCATTGGCGCGACCCGAGGTCACGGAGCTATTTCCGAACTTGTGGGCAGGACGGGTCCAGCCGCTCCTGCTTCGGGGGCTGGGCCGCAAAGCGCAGGAACGGCTGGTAAAGCAGATTCTGGGTGATAAGCTCTCCGAGCGGACGGTCATCCGGGTCATTGAGCAGTCGGCCGGTAACGCGCTCATGCTGGAGGAGCTTATCCGCGCTGTCGCCGATGGTAAGGGAGATGACCTGCCGGCGACCGTGATGGCGATGCTACAGGCTCGCATCGGTCTTCTGGATGCAGGCGCGCGGCGGGTTTTGCGTGCCGCGAGCGTGTTCGGCACCACCTTCTGGCTCGGCGGAACCCGCGAGCTACTGATCAACGAGCGGCAAACTGGAGAGCTCGCTGATCAGCTGCAGGCGCTGGTGCAAAACGAGATTCTAGAGCAGCGCCATGACAGCCGGTTTCCCATGGATCCGGAGTACCGATTTCGTCACGCACTGCTACGAGAAGCTGCCTACAGTCTGCTCACCGATGAGGACCGCGCCCGCTGCCACCGACTAGCCGGTGAGTATCTGGAGCGGATTGGCGAGACCGACGCGGTAATCCTGGCTGAGCACGCATTTCGGGGGGGCGATCAGCACCGCGCCATTCCATACTTCATTCGCGCTGCGGAGCAGGCGCTGGACGGCAATGACCTCACTGCTACGCTGCTCAGGACCGAGCAGGGTGTGAAGTGCGATGCCCGCGCGGAGCAGCTCGGCGCGCTGCTCACGCTGCGGGCCGCCGCGCATCTGTGGCGCGGCGAGTTGGATGACGCTTACGACATCAGCACCACCGCGCTCTCTCTCCTGTCCGAAGGGAGCACACGCTGGTGCAAGGCGATGCTTACACTGTTTTTCGTCACCACCTACCTAGGCAAGCGAGAGCGCTTCTTGGGTCTGGTCGAAAAGTTCCGGGTAGTGGAGCCGACTCCGGCTGCTGGCGCAGCCTACACCGAGGCGGCAGCTTGGCTGGTCATGATGTCGAGTTTTCTTGGGCAACGGACGCTCGGGCAGTCGTTTCTGACACATATGTATCGCATCAGCGCCGCGCTGGGCGACGCCGAACCATCGATCCGCGGCTGGATCAAGCTCTCCCACAGCATCTTTTGCCACTGGGTCGAAAATGATCTGTGGCTGAAGCAGACCCTGGCGCGCGAGGCCATGGAGGCGGCGGAGCAGACGGGCAACCGCCGCATGCTCGGCTTTGCAACTCTCGCGCTCGGACTTGGGCAGACCTATACGGGGGACTTTACAACCGGGTTGGCGACTTTGCGGGGCGTACTTCAGCTCATCAAGCACCTGCCGGACGAGAGCATCTTGGCCGGTACCACCATGGGGTTTTATGCACTCGCACTAACTGAAGAGGGTATCGCCCATCAGATGGAAGAAGCGCGCTCGCTAGTTCGTAGCTGTCACTCCATCCTCCCTCCTACGGCCCCGGCGGCCGCGTTCGCGCACATTAGCTTGGCGCGCATCCTGGCTTGGCAAGGAGCCCACGCGGAGGCCGAGATCCACGCCCGGCAAGCCATCGGCATCTTGCGCGTGGAGCCAGTGGGCCGGCTGGTTGCCTACGCTGCGCTGGTGAAGCTGCTCTTACAGCAAGGCAAGGTCGCCGAGGCCCGCGCCGAAGCCGAGAACGGGCTTGTCTTACTCGAATCTCTGGATGGGAATACCTCCACCGAGCTGGAGTTACGCTTGGCCCTCGCCGAGGCGAGAAAAGCCGACGGAGACACTCTCGGTGCGAACCGCGCGCTTGGCGAGGCGCTAAAGACGCTGCAGCTCGGCGCGGAGAAGCTACCGGCCGGTGAGGCGCGCAACCGATATTTGACGCGAGTGCCGGCCAATGTTCGAGTCCTGCAGCTGGAAAACGAGTGGCTCGGCACATCGCAATCGTTGACAACAGGCTTTACTGTGTAGAGCCCCCCGGGCACCGACTACCCAATAGGCTTACCGGGGAACCGAGAAGCGTGCAATGGACGGCTAAGGACTCGACCGCTGGCGTGTCGGATAGGAAGCGGTCGAGCCAGCTCCGTCGATGTGGACGGCGACAGGACGCTCTCAATCTGCTGGCAGACTGTCAAGGGGGCAGGGTCAGCATTCCCCCGGCTGGCCGCCTTGTACATGTGCGCAGGCGTTTCCCTCAACGTCCGAAGATCCTCACTTGTCGACGGAGATTGTTCAGTGTTGCATTGAGAACAGTAAGGTCAGATCGGTAGGCATGGGTATCCCTTAGAGCAAGCCTTCTCCGCTCACTGCGCTCTAGACATGAGTGCCAGTGCGTGGGATGGTCCGCGGGTTTAGAGCGACCTGATTCGATCCGTTGGAAGTCCAGTAACTGGACTAATGCTGTCTAAGCAAAGACCCTGACAAAGTCAACAGGAAAATGAAGATCTCGGGAAAACAAATCACAGCAGCGAGAGACCTACTAGGCATTACTCAGGCCGAGCTAGCGGCGGCTGCAGGGCTTGCAGAAAAGACGGTCTTTAGGTTCGAGGCTGGCCAAGCAGAGCCACAACGCTCCAGCCTCGAGAAGATCGTTAGTGAACTTGAGCGTCGGGGGATTGAGTTTTCTAATGGGGACGGGGCTGGAGTTCGGATCAACTACGCCAAGGCGGCGGAGTTCGCGCGCTCTGCTACCTGAGACGGCAAGGGATCGGACCGGCAGACGAGCAAGCAGAGCGTTCGGACGCTGGGCTGTCTAAACTCAGCTCATCGTCTCGGTACCCACATGCGCATCATCCCGACCGAGTGAGTTAGGCTAGTTCTCGCCGCACTGCGGCCCCGCTCACCCACGACCCCGCCATTTATAGCCATCAGCCGGCCCTCGGTGGGCGAGCGTTCAAGCTCCGGCAGCGAAGCCCCCTTGGGGCGAGCTCAAAGCGATTGTCGTCTTATCCGGCTCAGGTCGTGAACTCTCCATCATTCCCCACTGTGCTCCCTCGGCGTGGGGAACGCCGGGGCCAATTTGTCGACGGCGCTGTCCGTGCTGTTCTCAATGCAATAAAGAACAGACTCCGTCGACAAAGTGAATCCTTGTAGTTCGTGGGGAACGGGTGGAGCATGCGCGGCACTTGCCCATCCCTATTCCTGATGAATAGCGGCATTATTATCGTAGGAGCAAAGTATCGATTCGACGTAGCGCGCCGCCGAGCTACGCACCACCCCCGGTCTCGAGGCACACTGACTCGCCCAGACTAATTCCTGTTGCTAGGCGCCGTCTCGGTAGTGTCCCAGGACTTGACAATCAGGACACAGCGCGACCGAGCAACTGCTCGTAGGTGTTCGCCAACATAGGTCCGATCGCTCATGAGCTCACTCGAATTCAGGTGGTCGGTAGGCTGGCGGTCAAGAGGCGAGTCCAACCCGACGATCAAGTTCGTGAGCAAGCGCGATGAGAAAGTCGCGCGGTGTTGCCTTCTCACCGGGAGGCAGAAGCCCACCCTTGGCGCGTAGTGCAATCCAGGCCCTGTCGCTCAAGTCTGCCGCACTAGGCTGCTTCGCAGGATTGTAACCGGGCTTGTCGTGTTGCCCTTTCATCCATGTATCGGCAAATCCTGTTGCATAACGCAGCTCAAGAAGAGGGAGGTCTACGCGGCGGCGGGCGAGACGTGTATAAACGGCTGGGTACTGAGTACGGATCTCAGCGTCGAAGCTCGGCGCCCACGATAGTAAGAGTCCCATAGGCGCACCGCTGTCTACGACGTCAATGAGAGCGCGCAGGTCAGTCAGTACGCGTGATCGTCGAACGGGCGTCAGTCCTTTGCTGAAGAGGTCCTCCAATTGGTCGATGAACAGGAAGAATGTACCTAGCAGGCCCACCTCGCGCGCAAGGATGAGAATTTCACCGACGATTGGGATTAGTTCGCCCTCCCAATCAAGTCTATGAGCTAAGCCGAGTTTGCGCGATTGTGCTTCTGTTAAGGTCCCTCGCTTGACCCATGTCGTCAAGTTTCGAACGAGTGACATCCTCTCGGCCGGCTGCTGACGTATGATGTGTGACAGAGCACGTGCGACCCGACCACTCCCGGGTATGGTGCGCTGCTGTGCTAAATAGTGCAAAACAGGCAACACATCAGGAGGCAGAGTGGCCGGGGTCGGCAACCATGGAAAGTCAAGCCGCTCAAGGGCCATAACTAGCCAGCTTCCCACGCTGATGCGACCATAACCTGCGTCCGAAAGTATCAGGCTATCTACGCCAATCTTTTCAGCAGATAGATTCCGTAGCAGATGGACAAGCCGTCCGATCACTAGGGTTTTTCCAACGCCTATGTTACCGACGAGTGCGATTGGCTGACGCTGACCGCGCACATGTACGTCGTCCACCCACTGAGAGACTTGGGCCAGCTGGCTCGCGATGTACTCTTCGAAGAAAGGCACCGTTCCAGCCCGAACATCTACTTCAGCTGGGCGGAAGGGATTCATAGAGAATCCAACCCGCTCGTATGGGTTTGTCAACGGACTGGACGTGGGGGGCTTACCGAAAAGATTCAACGACGACGTCATCGGTGCCTCGCAAGGAAAAGAACGGGCACAGCTCCACCAAATGTTAAGGTACTAGGAGAGATCAATCGCAAAACATGCGTGCCGTCCGCTCGAAATTCAACGACTGACTCGGATGCCATACGATCAGGCTCGCCACCCGTGCGGGGTTCAATGGGGTAATCGCGTTGGCGCTCCCAAAGGAGAGACAGAGCGAGCTCAAATCGGCAAGGGGAAAGATGCAAGTCTTCCATGGCCCGGTCGCAGGCTTCCCCAATACGAATCGCCGCATCAGCTTGGGGAAGCCAGGCACGCAATGCCTTATCGAGCTGTTCAAACGAGACAGCCGCATCGCCCATTCTCAGCGGCGACGATGCGGCTGGTAACCGAGCGGCCTGCCCCAATGTTCGAATAAGAGAGAGGAACTGAGATTCCCTACTCTTCAGACCTTCAGTTTGCCCAAGCCGAACCTGCTCCGTGACATTGCGATAACCTGGGTGAGAATGCAGGAGCTGTGCGTGGAACCAGTCGCGATCGTTCCGCACCCACGCGTTCCGAAACGCGGGCATCCTAGGTCCAGGCAATCCGTCTTCGGTCAGTGCCCCTAGTCCAACGAGCACTCGAAAAGTTTCCCTCGCAACTTCCCCTTCCGGCACAACTCTGTCCTCAGAGAAACAGGAAAGACTCAAGAATTGAAAGAACGGCTTTGGCGCTGGCCTTGGGCTTGCAGACAACGCATCCGCGTTACCGTCTCCCTTTTGTGGCGGCAGAAGCCACAACTCCGCAGGGTTGCTTGCTTCGGCGCCTGTATGTTTTGAACCGGAAGGCATCGGCTGGGCAGTAGCAGCAGGTGGCTCGTCTTTGGTCTGCAATTCGACAGCTATGGGACCTGCTTCAGGGACAGAAGGTGTTGGTGTACTCTGTTCCGTTGGTTGATTCGGAAACTCCTGAATACGAACCCACGGGTCGGCCCAATCTGATGGACCTCCATGGCGAACGCTGTATATAGATTCGAGTACCCACTGCCTAGTGCCTTGTTTTAGGACGAGAAACGCAAATGCTGAGAGCAGGTTCCAAAGAAGGCGACTGCTCGATGGCAGTGACAACGCTCCGAGCGGACCGGTGGGGTGCCAGAATCCACGCGGTAAGACCTGCCCAGCGGCCGCGCGCACTCCCTCCGAGTCGGGGTTGGCGTAAAGCACATGCTCGGGACCGAGCGCGCTTGTTGCTGCGCGGGCGACGTTTGCATCTCCAGTTAGAAAGACGACTCGAGCTTGCCTTGGCTGCTCTCGGATGAGAGGACGCGCAAGTTCGACGAAAAGTAAGTCTCCCTGCGAGGACTTGCCACCTTCCGTTGACGTACCCTGGGCAAGCATTAGAGCGTTCTGATCGGGTGAAAGCCGATCGATGACAGTATGTTGTGGCGGGTATTCTGTAAGCCGACGTGCTAGCAAGAACCGTAGCCGTGCTTCCCAGTACTCTACAGTTACACCATCATACAGCCCTTTGTACCGATCTGCCCACGACATAATCTCTTTGTCTGCGATAGCCGACGAGATCAATTGCGTGCCCGAAGGGAGGACGTGTAGAAACCACTCAGCAACCCCAGAGGCGAGAGCATTGGTGTCACAGAAAAGGCGAATGACACGTCGGTCCTGCAATAGATCCGCTAGGCGTACAGCATCGCACCTGGGTGCGAATAAGGCGCTTGCCGTAAAGACTTTTGTCCATCCATTCCACCAAAAGCTTTCGGGATGTGTCGTCGGTGGTGCGTCCTCTTTCCCTTGCTTGTTTTTGACAATCTGGAATGTGGCTGAACTGCCAGATTTTTCTTGCGCCGGCGGTGATGGCACGAGAACTCGCACCGTCGTCGCAAGTGGGCCGGAAAGCTCGAGCGCTGGTATAAGTGCAGACGTAGGCTCGAAGGACCCACGCAAGCCCCCAGAAACGATGATCGGCTCACTAGAAGCCATCGTTTCTACCAACCAGGCTCCGAGTTGCAGAATGCGCTTTCTCATGCGACGTCCTTAACAGGATCAACGTCGACAGAACTCACTCGCGTTCCGAGCGCTCTGTGGAGGAGGCGGAGTCTCCGAATTGCCAAGGCAAGGACGAATGGAGCACGTACGCCGTGCCACTCGTCAGGTAGCCCATTGGGGCTGACTAATTGTCCATCGGCCCTGAATGCAATTCTACTGAGCAGGCCGAACTCGCTTGTTTCGGCATGAACAGCGTTGAGCAATTCTGTCTCAGTTTGTTCGAGTTCATCGACGCTAACCTCGTGCTGGTCATCGGCACGGGCGCGGGTCCAGGCCGCGAGACGGGCGCGCAGAGCTTCTTGAGCATCAGGCAACGACGTAAATGCCTCACGAAGAAGAGCCTGGGGCAGACGCTCCTCGCGGCCGTCTGGCCAGCTGATTGCGAGCTCGAATGTGCCAATCGTTTTGTCCATCCTCGGGCCTCGTTGCGTCTTAATATCGAATGATGACGGCCTTGGCCAGCATTAGTTGTGCCAGGCAGCAGATTAGTTAAGCCTAGCTCAGAGAGGGTCGCACAGAAACCGCACTAGGTGCAACCACGTTGGCTCACGTCGGTGGTGAAGCCACGATACTAGCGCTGCGTCCTAAGCTCAGCGACGCCATATCGTCGCCACCGATAGCTC
>CALFYE010000190.1 GCA_937952145.1 uncultured Myxococcales bacterium | reverse complement strand
GGGCGGCACCTCCTACCTGGCCGGCCTGTAGCTCAGGGCCAGCGTCAGCGTCCGCGGCTTCAGCGGCGTGTACTGCGACTGGGTGCGGATGGCGAAGGGATTGCCGAACGCGAAGGTGTCGGCATGTGAATCGAGCAGGTTCGCCAGCTGCAGCGTCATGCCGAACGGCCCGCGCTGCCACTGCACGGCGATATCGGCGCGCACATAGTCCCCCATGCGCCGGTCCAGCGCGGGCTCGAAACTCAGCCGGGAATCTCCCACGTAGTTCAGGTCGGCGCGCAGCTGAACGCGCGCGCTGCCGAACGACCCCGCGCGCACCACCGACGCCCTCGCGCGCACGTCCGGCACCACCGGCAGACGCCGGTCTTCCTCGTCGGACACCACGTCGGATTCGTGCAGTCGCGCACGCTGCAGCGTGATCGCCCCTTCCAGGCGCCAGGCATCGTCCAGCACCCAGCGCAGCGAACCTTCAATGCCGAAGATGCGGCCCGCCGCCGAGAGGATCTGGCTCACGCCCGCGCCCGACCGGCCCGCCAGATAAGATAAGCGTGGGTGCTCGACACCATCTCGTCACCGGGGGGAATCACGTCGTTTTCAGCGGCCCGCCCGATGACGTTACGGCCTTCGCGCAGGACATAGCTCATGCCATCGGCATTGCCGTCGAACGTCACCAGCCAGCCGACGATGCGCCGCCCAGTGCTGGAACTTACGGCGGCACTGCCGCTACCGCTGCCAGGCGGGCGCTCGGGGGTGGTCGGGCGGAAGGGGTCCGCAGCATCCCCAGGATCGAAGACCGTCACGCGTTTCTTTGGCGCTTCGCTGCTCACGGCGACCTTCGGCCGTGCCGGTGCGCTGGGAACCTGGAACGGATCGAAAGGAACGTCGCCCGCCTTGGGCCGACTCTCGGCAGTGGCCTCGATCTCAGTCACCCGCTTGGGGGCGCCCTTGGCCCCGGCGTAGGGCGGCACCTCCACTTCGGTCTTGCGCTTTGGCGCCACTGCAGCCGCAAGAGGAGTGCCACAGTAGTCGCAATTCACCAGGGCGTCTTTGTTTGGCCATTGGCAGCTGGGACAGTTCATCCTTTGCTCCGTTCCTACAAGGCGGCGCCGCCTGCGCCAGCGCGGATATGGTCCAGGCTACAAACGCGGCAGAGCATCCACCTCGCCCTTACAGGAGTCAAGCGCTTAGCATCCAGGACCGAATCGATCAGCGCAGCTAGCCCCGGCTCCGAGAGCGATTTATAAATGTAACGCGGCCGGAAAAGAAAGTGATAAAACGAGGCTCAGGATGTTGGCCAAAGGCGCGCAGGTGGGAAATTACGTCGTCGAGTCACACCTTGGCGGCGGCGGCATGGCCCAGCTTTACCGGGTCAAACATGCGGTGCTCGGAACGCTGCACGCGCTAAAGGTCTTGAATGCCGGCTTTCGCGAGATGGCCGAGGTCCGCGGCCGCTTTCTGACCGAGGGCATGATCGCGGCCAAGCTGAATCACCCCAACGTGGTGAAGGTGACCGATACCGTCTCGACGGAAGAGGTCGCGGGCCTGGTCATGGAGCTGGTCATGGGGCCAAACCTCGAGCAGTACATCCGCAGGCGCAAGTCCGCGCCAACGCCCGAGCAGATTCGCGACATCTTCATCCCAGTACTAAGCGCCGTGGCCGCCGCCCACCAGCGCGGCATCATCCACCGCGACATCAAGCCAGCCAACATCCTGCTCGAAGAAAACTCTGGTCGCTGGATTCCCAAGATCACCGACTTTGGCATCGCCAAGGTGATGAGCGACAGCGCCAACCTCGCCGGAAAAAAGAACGCCACCAAGGCCGATGCGCGTATGGGCACGCTCTCGTACATGAGCCCTGAACAGATTCGCGGCGCCACCACAGTCACCGCGCAGTCTGATATCTTTTCGCTTGGGGCGACGCTGTACGAGCTAGCGACTTGTGAGGTCGCCTTTGACGGCAACAGCGATTACGATGTGATGCACCGCATCATCCAGGGACAGCAGCAAAAGCCCGAGCTGCTCGCGCGCCTCGACCCGCAGATCGCGGCGGCGATCAGCCGCTCGCTGCAGCCCGACCCGGATCAGCGCTTCCTTACGTGCGAGGACTTTGCCGCCGCGCTGAGCATCCCGCGCGACAGCGGACTGCCGGTCAAAAGTGGCCGCGCGGTCGCCGCCGCGGAAGCCCCTGCAACTGCCAGTAGCGCGCCGCCCGAAGCACTGCCCGCATCGGCTGGTAGCCTGGATAAAGCCGCCCGCAAGCCCTGTCCCTATTGCAACGAGATCATCTTGGCCAGCGCCAAGAAGTGTCGACACTGTCTTGAATATTTAGATGTCGCCTTGCGCCCGACCAGCTCCCCGAGTCCCGGTCGGACGTCACTGGTGCCAAGCGCCGCTACGCCGCCCCTGACGATCTGGCAGATAAGAGGCCAGGTGCTCCTCAGCCTGTTGGTTCCCGGCGTCGGCCAGCTCGTCGGCCGCCGGACGGTCTCGGGTCTATTGTGGCTGGGCTCCTGGATCCTGATTTTCAAAAACTTCAGCTTTGGCGGCGCTTTGCTGATCCACATCGCCTCTGCTCTTCACGCCTACAGGCAGTCGACCGGTCGGTCGTGATGAGAGCTCTCACGCTGGGTCTTGCCTGCAGTGCGCTCCTCCTCAGCCATCCGCAGGCCCCCACCCTCAAAGGCAGTATTCCGGGCGTCTGGTAGCTAGGGTCGCAGTCGAAGGGATCCGTTACTCGGCCTGGCTGCTTGCCCAGTGCACCTGGTAGCCGATCCAGCTTCGCGTCGTCTTTTGGTAAGCGTTCACGGGCCCCATCGCCGTCGGTAAGTGAGAAAGAACTTAAATCCGGAATTCTAAGCCTTCCGGCGAGCCCTGCTTTCTTGCCGATAACAGCGGAAGCCCTTGCTCGTGCTCTAGCGGAGAGCTCGGCCGTAACGCGCCCAGACCTACCGTGACCACAGCGACCCTACTGGTAGCTGATGAAACCGAAACTTCTTGAAAACTTTTTATCGTTCCCTTGAGTCACGCAGACCCTACAATCTGAATACCTCGCCTCACCTGAACAGCCCTACCGAAAGTCGTGGAGTTTGGTTCCGCTCTCGACGCTGATCACGATGACCGGCTCTACTTCGAGCTCGTAGCAACCGCTTGGATTCTTAATCAGATTTCCCTCCCAGTCATGAAAGGTAATCGCGTATGTGCCGCGTTTGGGTATGACCGGAGGCTCATAGGGATTGAGGCGGAATCCGGCCCCTTGACGCTTCTGTCCGTCGAAGCGCATGGTGGGTCGGTCGTTGGCGGGGTACCACCACGCGACGTCGTCGACTACGATCTGGAGGCGGTACCAAAAGGCCGTCTCTGCGCAGGGAGTGAGCCGCTTCTCCAGCTCGGCCATGCAGTCGGAGGATCGTCTGATCGCGAGCCTTCTATTCTTCCAAGCCCGCTAGCAGGGTGACTCCGGAGG
>CALFYE010000189.1 GCA_937952145.1 uncultured Myxococcales bacterium | reverse complement strand
GCCGCCGTCGCAAAATACCGTCGCCACTGCAGCTCATCGCTGGCTCGGCTGACCAGGTCGCCAGTCTGCAGGACGAAGTCGGGGTGCTCATTCACCATCGCCTGCACAACCGAGGCGTGATCGGCATCGCGATCGCGCGTGTCGCCGTAGACCAAAAACAGGAACGAGCCGCTCGTCGGAGCGGTGGTTAGCTCGCCGGCCAGGCTGACTCCCTCGCTGGTCTGCGCCGTCGGACCAGAGCCGCTGACGCGACGAATAGTGACCTCGTAGCGATAGCGCGAGCCCGGATGTAGACCGTTGATGCGCAGCCGATGGCGGGCGGCCATGGCCGACTGGAGCTGTAGCGCAAACGGCGAGGGGTCGTCCGGCGCAGCCTCGTCCCCATCGGCCAGCGGCAGCGACAGCGGCGAGGCGGGTCCTGCCGCATCGGCGCGATCGACCGACGCGGTGGCGGCGTGCGGCTCGGCCGGGGTATCCACCGGGGGGCGTCCGGGCAGCAGGCGCAGGGTGGCTACCGTCGGAACATCGGTGGCAAAAGAGACGACGGCCCCATCTGTCGTCACGTCCTGCAGGTAGGGCGCGAAAGTAAATCGCGGCAGTGGCAGTCGCGGCTTGACTGCGGCCGACGACGCTGGTGCGACGGGAGCCGGAGTCCCCGCCGGACGCAGCGAGGCGTGTGCTGGGGATGGCAGCGTCGCTGCCGCTATCGATAGAGCCAGAAAGCCCATCGATAGCGCCCTCCAAAAGGCGGCGTTTCCCCCCGGCGCGCAATGCACAGTGAGGACGATTGTAACTTGTCCGCTGTCGGTAGTACCCTCCCGTCGATCTGATGCAAAAAAGTCTAAGGAGTGCCGCATGATTCCGACCGCCGCCCCCCCGGCGATCCATCGCATCTACAACTTCTCGGCCGGCCCAGGTGTCCTGCCGGAAGAGGTGCTGCTCGAAGCTCGCGACAACCTGCTCTCCCTCGGCAAGACCGGCATTGGCATCCTAGAAATCAGCCACCGCTCGAAGGAGTTCGAGGCCATCCTCGCCGAGGCGGAAGCCAACCTGCGCACCCTGCTCGCCGTCCCGCGCGAAATGCGCGTGCTGTTCTTACAGGGCGGCGCATCGCTGCAGTTCAGCATGGTGCCGATGAACCTGCTGCTCCCCGGTGCGACGGCCGACTACATCGTCACGGGTGAATGGGGTCGCCGCGCCGTGGTCGAAGCCCGCCGCATCCCCGGGGCCCAGATCCACATCGCCGCCAGCACCGAGAGCGAAGGCTTCTGCCGCGTGCCGACCGACGCGGAGCTAGCGCTCTCGGCGTCGCCGGCCTACGTCCACTACACCACCAACAACACCATCTTCGGCACGCAGTACGCGCACATTCCCGACGTCGGTGGGCGGCCGCTGGTCGCCGATATGTCGAGCGATTTTCTATCGCGCCCGACGGACATCAGCCGCTACAGCCTGGTCTACGCCGGGGCTCAGAAGAACGCCGGGCCAGCCGGGGTGACGGTGGTGCTGCTGCGCGAGGAGATCTTGCCGACCGATGCTGCGCTGCAGGCCGGGCTGCCGATGCTGCTTAACTACCGCACGCACATCGAGCACGGGTCGCTTTACAACACCCCGGCGGTGTTCGCGATCTACATCACGCACCTTGTGCTGCGCTGGCTGATCCGCGGGGGGGGCCTGCCGGCGATGGCCCGTCGCAATCAAGAAAAGGCCCACCTCGTCTACGGCGCGATCGATGCCGCGCCCGGCTTTTATCGCGGTCATGCCAAGGCGGACTCGCGCTCGCTGATGAACATCACGTTTCGGCTGCCGACGCCGGCGCTCGAAGACGAATTTGTAAAGGGCGCCAAGGCACAGGGCATGGATGGTCTGAAGGGGCATCGCTCCGTCGGTGGAATCCGTGCATCGGTCTACAACGCCTTCCCGCTCTCGGGAGCGCAGTGCTTGGCGCAGTACATGGCCGAGTTCGCGCGCAAGCACGGCTGAGCATGGACGACGCACGAAAAAACCTCCGGCCTCGCTCGCGCTCGCAGCTGGGGTCGAGCGGCCCCCTGCTTCTGGTCTCGCTCATCGCGCTCTTCCTCAGCTCGCAAGCTCGCGCGGATCACGGCAGCCTAGGTGCGCTCACGATCGGCATCGGCGCGGGGATGGGCTTTCAGGTCGATGAGCGGGCCTGCGACACCGCGGGCACGGCACGCACGCTGGCCGGAGGCAAAGGCTGCGCGCTGTTTCTAGGAGGCGTCGATGGCAGCTTCCTGTGGCGTGGTCGGGTCGGGGCCAGCATCGGCTTGTGGTCCGTCTCGGGCCAGAGCGCCGTGGCGCAAGGCGGGCCGCCAAACGGTCAGGCCCCCGCCGCCTTCCCCGATCGAGTCTCGGTGCCGGTGCTTTTGGACCTGCGGCCCCTTTCGTTTACCGGCATGGGCGAGCCCGGTAGCTTCCTGCGTCGCGTCAGCCATGGCGTGCGCTTGGCGCTGGGCCCATCGTTCGAGATCGTTCGTACCTCATCAGATAGCTCGTTCGACTACGGCAACCGCAGCGGAAGCGTGGCCGGGGTACTCTTCGGTCTGCACGGAAGTCTCGACGGAGAGCTGCCGCTTTTGGTGTCGCAGCCAAGCGCGCTCTCGCTGCGCGTCTCGCTGCGTTTCCTGCACGTCCCGGTAGTCGTGCTAAACGATGGAGCGGTGCAGTCCGCGCCGGTTAGCCGCTCGGATCTGACCCCCAACATGCTGGCCATGACGCCGCAGGGCTACGCCAGCCACTTTCAGTTCGTGCTGGGCTTCGTCTACTACCTGTGACCCCGACGGGAACCGGCCAGAGCGACCTCAGTGTGGAAGGACCCGCAATGATCGACTCCTCGCAAGCGGCGACCAGAGCCGCCCCGGACCTGGCGGCGCGGATTTTCTCGTCTCAGCTTGATCGCCTGCTCGGTGCGCTCTTGACGCGAGCGGTGCGCTGTGTGACCTCGCCCCAGCTCAGCGAAGAGGGTGAGCTGGCCTGTGCCCTGTGCGACGCAAGCGGCCAGACCGTGCTCGAACGCGGCGGTCACCCGGTGCTCGTCGGAGCGCTGGGGGCCACCGTGCGATCACTGCTCGCTGACGCCGGTGCTCGCGATGCGCTAAAAGCCGAAGAGGTGGTGCTCTGCAACTACGCCGCGCCCCTTCCCATGCCGCCCGTTGGGCATGCCGTCGAGATCTCGGCCGCGACGCCCTCGCAGGGGGCGCTTGATCGCCAGAGCTATACCCTGGTGGTGGCGCTACCTGGCAGCGGGTCGGACGCGACGTTCTATCTGGCGCTGTCGGCTCGCTTCCCGCGTGCTCCCTTTGGCGTGTCCCACGATCCTCAGGCGTACTTTCAGCCCTCTGAGACCGCGGAGCTAGAGAGCGAGCTCGCCGCCCTCCCACCGGCGGTCGGCCCGCGGTATCTGCCGTATGCTCAGGCGTTGACCTCAGCCCGCACGGCGGTTCCCCCGCGCTGCGAGGATGACGAAGGCCCAGCCCTGCCTGCGCTGGTCTTCCCTGAAAAGCGACTGGATGATCTCGGCCGACGGCTCGGTCTGCGGCGGGGAGAACAGAACGATCTGGTGGCGCTGCGCGCTGCGCTCCTCCACGGTCAGCGGGCGTTGAGTGCGCTTCTGGCTCGCTGGCCGGCGGCTGGCGGGCTAGCCGTTGCCCTGCAGGCGCAAGCCGCAGTGCAGGCGTGCGCCCTCTTGCAGGCGCTCGCGCCTGGCTTCTATGCCTTTGCTGACAGCCTCGATGACGATGGCTGTGGTGCCACCGACATTCCCTTGCGCGCCACGCTGCTCCTTGGTCGGCGCGACGCGGAGCCGGTGCTGAGCATCGACTTAGGAGACAGCGCCGATGCTGTCTTGGGCCCGCTAAATCTAACGGTCGCAGCGACGACCGCCGTCGTCAAAGACGTCGTGTTTCGGCTGGCCGAAAGTCACCTGGTCTCGGCGGCGGGGGGGGGATCTTGGCTGCCGCGCAACGATGGCCTGCTCGCCGCGATATCGCTTCGTCTGCGACGTGGGTCGATCCTCGCGGCCGAGCCTCCGGCTGCGCTTTGCCTGGGGCTTGACGAGACCGCCCAGCGACTTTCCGAAGTCTTGACTGGAGCGCTGGCGCAGGCGGCCCCGCAGCTTGTCGGCTCGGCCGGAGCCGGCACGCGGAGTGCGATCTATCTTTCTCCCCCGCCGGGGCAGCCGGCCCTTGGCAACGAGGCGGGCGGCGGGAGCGATCTGCGCCTGCTCTTGCCGGGGGGGGCAGGGGCCGCTGCGGACGGCTCTGTCGCACCCGTGGGCTGCGTCGAGGGTCTCGGCTCGCTGGAAGCGCTGGAGCGACGGGCGCCAGTGCATGTCGTCTCGCTTGCGCGACGCTCCGAATCCGGTGGGCTGGGCCTGCGCCCGGGACAGCCGGGCTGGCAGCGAGAGCTCAGACTCGTACGACCTGCCATCGTCACCCTCGCCGGTGAGCGAAGGCGACGTCAGCCCTATGGCCTGGCGGGAGGCGGCCCCGGCCAGTCGGGACGCGATCTTCTGCGTCGCGGCACCGTCCAGCACACCCTGCCAGCCAAGGCCCTGCTCGACGGTCAGATCGGCGATGAGCTCCACAATGAGAGCCCTTCGGGGGCTGGCCACGGCGATGCGCAGCGCGCTGCCTTCTTCGCTTCGCTGTTCGGCGAGAGCAGCTAGCCGCCGCAGCCCGCGGCCCTCCCTCCGAGCCGCGCTAGGGCGCCCGCATCGGTCCCCAAACGGGGGTCTCGGCCGCGCCGCGATACACCTGGCGCTCGGTCTTGCCGTCGAAGGTGCTGACCCAGATGCCGCCGCGGCTGCTCTTGTAGGTCAGCGCGCGGGCGTTGGGGGCCCACGAGGGATGGCTGTTGCTGCCGTGCCCCTCGGTAATGCGGGTCAGCTCGCCGGTGCCGACGTTGATCGTAAAGATGTCGAAGTTGCCACGCTCGTCTCGACCGGTAAAGGCGACGAGCGACTGGCCGTTGATGGCTCTGGGCGCCCACGACGGCTCTTGGTTGTAGCTGCCCTTGGTGGTCAAGCGCCGCTGTCCGCTGCCGTCGGCCGCCATGACCCAGATCTGCGGTGAACCGTAGCGATCAGAGACGAACGCAATCTGCTTGCCATCGGGTGAAAAGCTCGGCGAGCTATCGATGCCGGGGTTATTGGTGAGCCGGCTGAGCACCTCGCCATCGCTGTTCAGCAGATAGATCTCGCTGTTGCCCTGGTACGACAGCGTGGCCGCGATTACGCCACTGGTCGGCGAAAAGACGCCGCCGGTGTTCATGCCGGGTCGCGTCGAGATGCGCTTGGGCCGGCCGCCGGCGCTGGGGATCTGCCACAGGTCCGCCGAGCCGCGCACAAAGCTGGTGTAAAGCAGCGAGTCGCCCTTGGGGCTCCAGCCCGGCAGATAGTTCTGCGAGCCGTTGCGCGTCACCGGCCGCACGTCGGCGCCATCCCAGTCCATGATCGTCAGCTCCTGCTGCCGACCATCGACGCGCGAAAACGCGATCTGGGTGTGGAAGAACGAGTCCTCGGTGGTGAAGTACTTCAGCACCTCGGCGGCGAACAGGTGGGCCAGCTTGCGGGTGTCCGAGATCGGCCCGCGATAGGACTTACCCAGCACCGGCTGCTCGCCTTTGACGAGCTCGTACAGGCGGAACTCGACGGAGAGATCGCCGCCGTTGCTCGTGACCTTGGCTTTGATGACGCTCTCGGCCCCGACTGGCTTCCAGGAATCGGGGTTCATGTTGACGTCTTCTTTGGCTGGATCCGCGACGAACGACTTGGGATCGAGCACCTTGAAGAAGCCGGAGAGCCCCAGGTCGGCCGACATGACCTCGGTCATCACGGCCGCGGCACTGGCATCGCCAATCACGGCGGGGATGGCGATCTTGTACAGCGCCTGTCCGGGGTTGGTGATGCGGAAGCGGACGACATCGTCAGCGCGAGCGCCAGCCGGTGGGTTCTGCGCTTCCGACGAGACAGGAGCGACCGCGTAGGCCAACAGCAGCGCTGCCGCCGACGCGTACGCGATAGTGAAAACAGCACGTCGCATGCTGCCCACTTTACCAACTTTGCCGCAGGAATTTCGCTTCATTTGCGTGCGCCGCAGCGGGGCCCGCCGCACCGTGCGGGACAGTCGCCGATTCGCCACGCAGTCGCTTGACTTCTACACCCCCTCGGCGCTACCCGTGAGGCATGCGAATGTTCTCGAAGATCCGCACTGCGTGGCTGTGTCTTTCACTCGGGGTCGGCTTGGCTGGACTGTCAACGGTTGCCGGACTGGCAGGTGCGGCGCTGCCGCCTGCTGGCAAGCCCGAGGTGCTGCCCGCGGCCCAGGGTGCTCTGACGGTGGTGCAGGTCGAGCGAGGCTATATCGATGACGCCATGGCGCTGTCGGGAGACGGCGGCACGCTGTTCTATGTCCAGACCGATGGCGCGTCGTTTGCGACGCTGCGCGCGCTCGGTCTGATTGCGCGGCCGCACCACGCAGATCTTGCTCCGCCGGCTCCTGCCGCCCCGGCTGCCGTTGCTCCGGCGCCCGCTCCGGTTCCCGCTCCGCCTGCTTCCAAGAAGGCCGGGGGCAAAAAGGGTGCTGCCGCTGCTCCGACGGTGCCCAGCATCCCGGCGCCGCCCATCTCGGGCCTGCCCGTCGTGACGCCGTCCCTGAAGTTCAACAAGGACAAAGGCGAGGACGTCATCCCCAACGTGCCGCTGTCGATCGCTCGTCTGGTCCTGTTGCCCGAGGATCGCGTGCTCTTCATCCTGCGTGACACCGATGTCGGCGAGGCGGTGCAGGGCGCGATCTACAGCCTAAAGACCAAGTCGAAAGTCGCGCTGTCAGGTCCCGGCACCAGCGAGGGCAACATCGGCCCGGCCAGCGATATCGTGGTCACGAACAGCGCCGCCGGCCCGATCATCCTGTCTCTCAAACGCCCCGCTGAGCCGCCGCGCGGCGAGTACAGCCTGGCCACTTGGAATGCCAGCACGCTTAAGCCCGCTGCGTCCCGCACCTATCAGGTCCGCGAGGATGGGCGCACGCCGACGGATAAGGGCACCGGCCAGCCGCTGTATTTCCTCGACGATTATCAGACGTTGGTGACCAAGCACGACGGCTTTTACGACAAGAAGACCGACGTGCGGCAGCCCGACTTCATCGGCTACATCGACACGCTGTCCGGCAAGCTGCGCCACTCGCAGCCGATCACCGATCTGCCGGGCACCTTCCAGTGGGCCAAGCTGCGCGAGAAGCATCCCGAGCCGCTGTTCATCACCGTCGATCCCGTGGCCCACAAGGCCGAGCTGATTCGCCTCAACGATCGCGCGGCTGACGGCGTGGCGGCCGAGTCGCGCGTCGAGCTGACCTTGCCGCGGCCGACCAAGATGTACGAAGCGACGACGCTGCAGACGCAGCTATTGCGACGCGAGCGCATGGCGTTTTCGCTGAACCTTGACCCGGTCAACGAAGAGGCGGTGGCCGCCAAGCGCACCGATCCCGATACCTTCGAGCTCTTCGCGATGGACCCGCAGGCGGCAGCTCCGACGGTGACCAAGCTGATTTCGCTGCCCGGCCACAAGCGCCCGAGCGCCTGGGTGGTCACTGATACCGGCCGCTTGGCCATCCTGCGCAAGCACAAGAACTTCCCGCGCGGCGGCACGCAGATCGAAGTCTACGACGTGAACTACTAGCGACGAGGCAAGCGGAGCGCTGTAAACACCGGCTTAGAGGGTTGCGTTCGCCCCGGGGAATGCTGCATCGTGTCTGCGGGAGTACACGTCGATGGGTCAAGCCAAGTCAGCAGGTAAGGGCAGCGGGAAGGGCTCGTTTTCGGGGACCGTCCACCACGTCGATCTCGAGGGCGGCTACTACACCCTGCGCACGGCGCGCGGCGAGATCTACAAGCTCGATGGCGGCGGCGCCGACCTACGCAAAGTCGGGGCGCGCGTCGAGGTCGAAGGCGAGCTAGACGACAAGGGCTTCGGCATTAGCTTCGGTACGCCAGTCCTGCGCGTAAAGAGCTACAAGGTCCTGTAGTCGCCAGAGCGTCGACCTCCGAGGCGACGTCCGCGTCGGCGTTCAGGTCGGCGCTAGCGTCGGCTGATGAGATAGCAGCAGCGGGTCCGTGGGTCGTGGAAGTCGGGTGGCAGCGTCTCGGCCGACAGATCGCGGATGTGCAGCGAGTCTGCTCCGGGAAGCTCATCCCGGCGCAGCGCGAAGCGGCGATGGTTGCAGCTAAACAAGAGCTGCCCGCCCGGCCGCAGGCGCTGCAGAACCTGCGACAGCAGCCAGGGATGGTCGCGCACGATGTCGAGCGTATCGCGCATCCGCTTGCTGTTGGAAAAGGTCGGCGGGTCAAGGACGATCAGATCGAAGCCATCGCGCTCGCTATCAGCGGTCGAAGACGGCGGCTCACGCAGCCAGGCCAGCACATCGGCCCGCAGCAGGCGATGGCGCGACAGGTCCAGCCCGTTTTCGCGCAGGTTGCGCTCGGTCCAGTCGAGATAGGTGTTGGACAGATCGAGGGTCAGCGTCTGCCGGGCCCCGCCCGCCGCGGCGTAGACGGTAAAGCTGCCGGTGTAGCCGAACAGGTTGAGCACGCGTCGTCCCGCTGACAGCGAGCCGACCAGGGCCCGCGTGCCGCGGTGATCCAAGAACAGCCCGGTGTCGAGATAGTCATGCAGGTTGACGCGGAAGCGGTGACCGCCCTCGTGCACGATGATCTCGCGCTGCGTCTCGGCGAGCTTTTGGTACTGCGCACTGCCGCGCTGTCGCTCGCGCCGCTTGACGATGATGCGCTCGGGCGGAATGCCGCACTCCTGTGACAGTGCCAGCACCACCCCGTCGATGAACGCCTCGTGTTCAGTCGAGCGCTCGCTGGTGTCGCGACGCAGGTCGCGATCAGCGGCACGGCTGTATTCCCACAGCGCCAGGTAGTCGCCGTAGCGCTCGACGATGAGCCGCACCTCAGGAATATCGGAGTCATACAGGCGATAGGCTTCGATGCCCTGCTGCGTGATCCAGGGCTGCAGCCGCCGCAGGTTCTTGCGCAAGCGATTGCGAAAAAGCTGCGCGCGATCAGGTCCGGGCTGCGTGCTCACCCGCGTCTGCGCGACCGCCTCGCGGGGCTCTGGCTCGACGGAGAGGGGAGGAGATGACGGTGGGGCGAGCATGCGCAAGGGCTACCGCAGGTGCCGCCATGCAAGCAAGCGGAAGTTCCACTTCGGACTCCCAAGCGAGGCCAAAAAGGAATCTGCAGCGTTCCCCCCTTGCACGGAAAAACGGCCGTGATTACCAAACAAGTGCAGCCGATGAATCCTCCTCCTAGCTGCTAGCCAGCGACGGAGGAATCGTCCTACAGCCCCACGGCCAGAGCGCCGCGGGTGCGACCCCTTCTCGCAAGGAAAAGGAGAGACCACTATGTTCCACATCATCCGTAAGCCGAACAATCCCGCGACTCCTCCTTCTGCCAACGCGACCGATTGGGATCCGTTCAAGGTGATGGAACAGCTGATGCGCTGGGAGCCGTTCTCCGAGCCGGTGCTGAGTCGCCGCCCCGAGGTCTCGTTCGCGCCGCGCTTCGACGTCAAAGAGACCAAGGACTCTTATCTGTTCAAAGCCGACCTGCCGGGTGTCAAAGAGGAAGATGTTGAGATCGGCCTGACGGGCAACCGCCTGACCATCTCGGGTCACCGGCAGTCAGAAGAGCACAAGGAAGGCGACAACATCTTCACGCTGGAGCGCAGCTATGGCTCCTTCAGTCGCGCCTTCACGCTGCCCGACACCGCCGATACCGAGAAGGCCAAGGCCGAGATGAAGGACGGCGTGCTGAGCATCACCCTGCCGAAGCGCACCGAAGCGCAACCGCGCAAGGTGAGCATCAACAAGTAGTCAGAGCCGGCTCTCGGCTTCCGCCCCATCTATCAGGCCGGCCATCGTCGCCGGAGCGCAGCCCAGCAGATCCCCCAGCAGGCCGAGAGCCAGGGCTGAGCCCAGGCTCAGCGCTTCGGCGTCCCAGTCCTCCGCCCCCGTCGCTTGTGCGGCGGCGGGCTCGGCTGGCTGGCCACGATAGCAGCCCTTCCCAACTACCGACCAAGGAGCAAGCCCCGCCGGCTCGACCCAGGCCGAAAGACAGCGCACGCCCAGGCCAAGATGGCGCCCCAGTAGCGGTCGCTGCGACCACGCACCGCGCAGCAGGCGACCTTCGCTGCTAGCCGTCTGCGCGCCGGCCATCGGCGAGGCCAACTCTTCGGCAGCGGCAAGAGTCAGAAGCGGGCTCGCCGTGGTGTCGGCTTCGGCATACCAGCAGACTTCGCCTACACCTGCCCGCAGGAGGTACTGCGCCGCGACGCTGGCCAGGCTGCCACCGCTGGGGCCAGCGATCAGAATCAGGCGAGCCCGTCCGATCTTCTCTTGGCCCCGACCCCCGACTTCGCGCAGCAGGATCTGGCGCGAATAGCGACGCAGCGCCTGATCGCTAAAGCGCGACATCGCAGGCTAGCGACCACCTGCGATGGCCGGGACGATCGATACTTCGGCGTTGTCGGAAAGCGGCGTCTCCAGTCCCTTTTGGAAGCGGATGTCTTCCTCGCCGACAAAGATGTTCACGAAGCGGCGGACCTGTCCCTTGTCATCGAGCAGGCGCTCGCGCAGGCCGGGATGCTTGGCTTCAAGCGCCGTGATCAGCTCGCCGACCGTCGCGGCGGGGACCGAGACGAGCTCTTGCCCCAGGGTCAGCTTGCGCAGCGGCGTCGGAATTCGAACGTTGGCCATCGAGGTGTTCTCCCTGCCAGGCGGCGCCTGGCTTTTGGGTGGTGGGTGTGCCGAAAAGGGTGTGGCTGGCTGGCGGATTGTGGCATAGAAACGGGCGCCATGGACTCGCCTCTGTCAGCCAGGCAAGGGCTCGATCAGCTTGTCGCGCTTCACAAGCGCGGCGCGGGATGTATTCGCACCCAGACCGAGAGTGCGCGCATAAGCGGGACGGGCGACAGCGCCTACACGGCACTGGAGATCGCGCGACTGGCCGAGAGCCTGCCCGCGCATCGCCGCCCGCTGGTGGCCGTCGTGCGCGATGAGACCGAAGCGCGCTTGCTGCGGCGCGATCTGCAGTTCTTCCTTGGCGGTGGCCACGACGAAGGCGGCGAGTTTGCCGAGTCGGTACTGAGCCTGCCCGATCTCGACACCAGTCCCTGGGCCGATGTCTCGCCCGAGCGCAGCGCCATCCTGCGGCGCATGAGCGTGCTGTTTCGCCTGTCGCAGGGCGGCGAGCATGCCGGCTTAGTGCTGGTTGCCTCGCTGCGTGCGCTGGCCCGTCGTGTCGTGCCGTTTCTGTCGCTGGCCGGCCTGGTCAAGAAGCTGCACGTCAACCACGAGATCAACCGCGACGACCTGATCGACTTCCTGCGCCAGGGCGGCTATACGCGGGCTCCGGTCTGCGAGGATCCGGGGACGCTGGCGGTGCGCGGCGGCGTGCTCGATCTCTTCGTGCCGCTTTATCCTTTTCCCGTCCGCGTCGACTATTACGGCGACCTGGTCGAGTCGCTGCGCTTCTTTGATCCGGCGACGCAGCGCTCGCTGCGCAAGACCACCGAGATCTTTCTGCATCCGGTGCGCGAGACCATCCTCACCGAAGGGCATCGGCTGCGCGAGCGCCTGCTGGAAGCGGCGGATCTTTCGGGGCATCCCTCGGCGCGGACGCGGCAGATCCAGGAACAGATCGAAGCGGGCGAGGACTTCTTTGGCGCCGAGTCACTGACCCCCGCCTTTCACGCCAGCATGGGCTCGCTGCGTGAGTATCTACCGGACAGCCCGACGTTCTATCTCTGCGCCCCGCACGCCCTCACCGATGCGCTCACCGAGATTTACGAGAGCGGCGAGGCGGCGTATCAGAAGCGCATCGCCGATCGCCGACTCGGCTTTCCAACGCACGACTTTTTTCTGACGCACGAAGAGCTGCGTCAGCTGTTTGAAGGCGGCTCGGCGGCTGGTCCGAGCTATCGCCCGCAGCGCATCGAGTCTTCGCCGCTTCACATCAGCGAGACCGCCGCCGAGGTGGCTGAGCAGCTTGCGGGAACGGCGGCTAAGACGGCGGCCTCACCGACTATCCCGACGGTACGGGTCTCTGTCGCCACCCATCACGAGCTGCTCAGCGAGATGGCGCGGGCCCGCGCCGAGAAGCACGATCACCTGCTGCAGCCGCTGACTCGCCGGCTGCGCGAAAATCAGGCTGAGGGCGTGCGCTCGGTGCTGGTCTCATCAAGCCTGCAGCATGCCGAGCGCCTGGAGGGGCTGCTCAAGGGCTATGGCCTAAAGCCGGTGCTGCATCGCCCCGGCGTGGCGACGCTGGCCGCCGAGCAGCAGCAGGGCACGACGCTGCATCGCTTTGATCTGTTGGAAGACAACCCGGCGCTGTTTGGACGCATCGAGCTGCGGGTTGGGCCGCTTTTGCGTGGCTGTGATCTGCCGCTCGATCGCGTTGCGCTGTACTGCGAGGCCGAGATCTTCGGCGAAAAGGCGGCGCGCAAGGCGGCGCGCGCACCGAAGAAGCCATCGCTGGGCGATCTCAAGAACCTCGAACCGGGCGCCTTTGTCGTTCATCAGCTACACGGCGTCGGGCGCTACAAGGGCCTGACCAAGCTGCCGATCACCAAGGGCGGCGTCGCCATCGACTTCATGCACCTGGAGTACGACGGCGGCACGCTATACCTGCCGGTCTGGCGCCTCGGCGAGGTGCAGCGCTACGTCGGGGCGGAAGGCGTCACGCCGAAGCTCGATCGCCTGGGCGGCGAGACCTGGGCCAAGACGCGGTCCAAGGTCTCGCGCGAGATTCGCCAGATCGCCGAAGAGCTCTTGCAGCTCTACGCGCAGCGGCAGGCCCTGCCCGGTCACTCGTTTCACCTTGGCCCCGACGAGGAACAGCTCTTCTCCGAGTTTGAAGCGACCTTCCCCTTCGAAGAGACGCCAGATCAGGAGCGCGCGATCTCCGATGTCCTTTCGGATATGGAGAACGAGCGGCCGATGGATCGTCTGGTCTGCGGCGATGTCGGCTACGGCAAGACGGAAGTGGCGATTCGCGCCGCGGTCAAAGCCGTGCTCGGGCGCAAGCAGGTGGCAGTCCTGGGACCCACCACGGTGCTGGTCGAACAGCACTACGCGACGTTCTGCGAGCGACTCAAGAGCCTGCCAGTGATCATCACTTCGCTGTCGCGCTTCCGTTCGCGCGCCGAGCAGACGCAGGTGCTAAAGGGCTTGGCCGAAGGCAAGGCCGACATCGTCATCGGCACGCATCGGCTGCTATCGACTGACGTCCGGTTCAAAGATCTGGGGCTGGTGATCATCGACGAAGAGCAGCGCTTCGGCGTGGCCCACAAAGAGCGCTTAAAGAAGCTGCGCACCGAGGTCGATACCCTGACCCTGACCGCGACGCCGATCCCGCGCACGCTGCACATGGCGCTGTCGGGGATGCGCGATCTGTCGATCATCACCACCGCACCTGCGGATCGCTTGGCCATCCGCACCATCGTGGCTCGCGACAATGACGACCTGATCCGCGAAGCCGTCACGCGTGAGCTAGCCCGCGGTGGCCAGGTCTTCTTCGTCCACAACCGCGTCGAGAGCATCGGCGAGCGGGCCCGCAAGCTGCGCGAGCTTCTGCCGAACGTGCGTCTGCTGGTCGGGCACGGCCAGATGGCGCCGGAAGAGCTCGAACGGGTCATGCTCGACTTCGTCGAAGGACGGGCTGATCTGTTGTTGTGTACGACGATCATCGAGAGCGGTCTCGACATCCCGCGCGCCAACACGATGATCGTCGATCGCGCCGATACCTTTGGCCTGGCTCAGCTTTATCAGCTGCGCGGACGCATCGGTCGATCGACGCAGCGTGCCTTCTGCTACCTGCTAGCGCCGGCCAACGATGCGATGACCGCCGATGCCAAGCAGCGCCTGGCTGTGCTGCAGCGTTTTTCAGAGCTGGGGGCGGGCTTCAACATCGCCAGTCACGATCTAGAAATTCGCGGCGCCGGCGATCTTTTGGGGGCCAAGCAGTCGGGCACCATCGCGCACATCGGCTTCGAGCTTTACACCCGCATGTTGGAAGAAGCGGTCGCCGAGCTACGCGGGCAGCCGATCACGCGGCCGCTCGATCCCGATCTCAGCTGCGATCTGCCGGGCTTCATCCCCGACGACTACCTGCCGGATACCGGTCAGCGCCTCGACTTCTATCGCCGCTTGTCGGTGGCCGAGGATGAAGAAGAGATCGCGGCAGTGCTCGGCGAGATCAGCGATCGCTACGGCGCGCCGCCGGAAGAAGTGGCGGTGCTGGGCGACATCATGGTGGTCAAGGCGCTGGGGCGACGGCTGCAGGCCGCCTCGATCGAGCTGTCAGAGACGCGCCTGGCGCTGTCGCTGCGCGAGACCACGCCGCTGCGTCCAGAGCAGGTCACGGCCTTGGTGTCGCCGCGCAAGTCGCCATGGCGCATCACGCCCGATCAGCGCCTGGTGCGGCTGTGGCAAGGGGACAAAGAACGCGAGGGACGCCTGGAGATCGGCAAGGCGCTGCTGGGCGATTTGTTATCGCAGGCAGAGGGAACCCCCGCGGCAGGGGCGGCGGGGGCGCGCAGGTAGGCGACGGCGGTTCTCGCTAGAAGGCGGTGGTGCCCGGCTGGATCTGTGCGACGGCGCGCAGGAAGGTGTCGCTGACGTACAGGTTGGGCGCGGTGGCTCCGTCGAAGGCGATGCCGTTCGGGAACTGCAGGTTGCGGACGACCGTCGTCTCGTTGCAGCCGGCGGTGGGGCAGGTGCAGGTGCCAGCGGCGCAGGTGATGCCAGAGATGTCGTAGCTCAGGATGCGACCCTGGTTGAAGCCGCCGCCCGCTGACACGGCATAGAGCTTAGTGCCCCCCGGCGAGATGGCGAGCGCCCGCGGAGTCTGAAGCTGCGAGCCGCCGGGGACGGCGGCGTTGATCGCCAGCACGTTGCCGGCGCCATTGCAGCGCGCCGACCAGGTGTTGATCGCGCCCGCGATGTCGCACATAAAGATGCGATCGCCACCGCCGTTGTTGCTGGTCACAAACAGGCGAATGCTGGTGGTGCCGTTTTGGACGAAGGCGACGCCCCAGGGCTCGACCAGCTGGCCGTTCATGGTGATGCCGCCGCCACCGCCGGTGAGATCAGCGCCGGCGAGGTCGGTGACTTCAACGCGGCCAGCCGCCGGCCGGGTGGCAAACAGGTGCTGCGCGATGGTCATCGCGCCGAGCGTGCTGCTGGCTTGATAGGCGACGTTGCGAATGCCGGTCAGCGTCATCGCCGTCGGCAGGTTGGTCACGACACCGGCAGCATCGACCTTGACGAAGTTGGCGTTGGCAGCGCTGCCGGCGAAGATGCCCTGGTAGGTGGCAGGCGGAGCCACGCCGCCCGCATCTGGCTGGAGCTGGGCATCCGAGACGCCGTTGAGGTTGTTCTTTACCGCCGTCAGGTTGCCCGCCGCGATGGGGAAGGGACCCGCCAGGCTGCTTGCGAACACCGTGCTGGTGCCCGAGTCGGCGATGTACAGCGTGTTGGTCGCCGGCAGGATCGACAGACCCATCGGCGCGGAAAGGGCAGTGGCCGCGACGAACGTCGACTGCGTCACCTTCACCGCTGTCGGTCGGCCAAGCTGGGGCGAGATGTTCTTGAAGATGTCGATGGTGAAGCTCACCGTCTTGGTCGTGCTGGCGCCGGTGGTGCCGTCCGTGGCGACGATGATCAGCGACTCGACGGTCGGCTGCGCGTTGCTGAAGCCACCCGGGTTGAGGTTGAAAAGCGTCGCGCCGCTAGACACCGTCTGGCCCAGGCCGGCGATGGTGTTCGACTGATTGAAGGCACCGCTCGCGAAGTACAGGACCGAGTTGTTGCTGTTGTTGGCGTAGTTGATCTGCACCTGCACCGGAATCTGCGCGGTTGTGCCAAACACGTCGGTGTTCAGAGGCGAGACGATGGTGACGGTCGGCGGAATCGGAGCATTGATGACCGAGATGTAGACCGAGTCGCCAACCACCGTCGGCGTCCCGGCGAAGGCGACGGCCACCTGATAGACGCCAGCGACCGGAACGCTGAGCGTGCCGTTCTGCGCGGCGCTGGCGCAGGCGGTGGGGGCGCAGGTCGCCGCGGTGGTGGGCGTGGGGGTTAGCGTCACGCTCATCGCACCCAGGCCGGTGGTCACGGT
Organism: uncultured Myxococcales bacterium; assembly: GCA_937952145.1. Taxonomy (GTDB): domain Bacteria; phylum Myxococcota_A; class Polyangia; order Palsa-1104; family JAEUJZ01; genus JAEUJZ01. Next base: position 34,629 of record CALFYE010000189.1, on the reverse strand, counting down.
GTTGCCGAAGCCATCGCTGACCACGACCTTGTAGCTGAGTGGGTTATTGACCTGCGTGATGTTGTTCGACAGCGTCAAGCGGGCGACGAGCGCCGTCTGGTCGGCGCCGATGAGGATCGCCTTGGTCTGGGTCAGCGTCGTCCCCGCCACGTGGGCGGTGACGTTCCAGGGGGTGTTCGAGCTCTTGACGAAGTTGACCAGCATGCCCTGGTAGTAGGTGTTGCCGCTAGAGTCGGTGCCCTGGGTATCGACCGGCGAGACGACGGCGCCCGGCATGTTGGTGGTGACGGTGACCAGCGGCTGCGGGATCTGGTTTCCGTACATATCGACGACGGTATAGACGTATACAAGCTGCGTGCCGGCGGTGGCGGTGTTGACGGCGGTAAGCGGCGTGGCACTGGTGCCCAGCGCCAGGGTCAGCACTGCCGGATCGGCCGCCGTCACCGTCAGCGTCTGCGAGACCGAGATGTTCGCCGAGAGCTGAGCCGTGACGGTGTAGACCCCCGCCAGGGTGCCCGACAGCGTGAACGGGCTGGCCGTTCCCGAGACGTTGAGCGCGCCATTGCCCGCGGGGCCGGCGGTGATCGTCGGGGCCACCACCATGCCGTTGTTCTGGCCGTTTACGTCCAGGACCTCGACGGTGGCCATGACGCTGCCGCCCGCCTTCATGGTCTGGGCGCTGAGCATCATGCGGATCGACACCCCGGGGGCCGGCGTCACGATCGACACCTTGGTCGGCTGCGAGGTGCCGGTGGCATCGGTCGCGGTCAGCGACAGATCATTGGTGGTATTGGGATTCAGAGTGACCGCGATGGCGAAGCGGCCGGCGTAGGGATCGGCGACGCCCGAGACCTCTTGCGCGCCGCCTGCGATCTTGACCGTCGAGCCCCACTTGGCAAACCCGGTGATGGTCTGGGTCAGGACGCTGGTAGGCGATGTGACCGGATCCACCGTGGGGGGGGCCGGCGGCTGCGGGGAACAGCCGGCGACGAGAAAAATAAGCGAAACCAGGGATAACCAGACCTTGCGCATCATATCCGCCCTCCTAGTAAAGGCTTTGCTTGCAGACGAACCTTCTAAATATATGGCTTTGCATACCGAAGAAAAAGTTTATTAATAATATGTAATGCATTCATTGTCCCACATGTCGGTATCGGAATATTCAAAAACGGGCTTATCTGTCGATGAACAATGGATTTGCCGTCTAAGCCTCTGTACGGCCAGGTGGGAGCGTCTCCGGTACTGGCGCCGCCGCGATGACAAAGCCGCAGATCTCGGGCCTTATCCGCACGGTCTAGGCATCATCAATAGTTTCAATCAATTCCTGGAGACAACCCCCCGGTTCTTGCGTGATAATGACCTGTCGCGAGGCCGTGACACATCCGTCCCGCGTGCCGACCGCTCGTGCCGCTTCCGTGTGAGGATATCCATGCAACGAATCACTTGCGCTGTCTGGACTGCGTTTTCACTTTTGGTCGCGACACCTGCGCTCGCCCAAAATCGCGGCTTTGAAATTAATCGCTATCAGCCAACCAGTGCCGGTGAATGGTCTTTTGCAGTAGACCATCCCTGGTATAGCTCAATGCGATATTTTGCGGCCGGGCTAACGTTTAATTATGCCCATAATCCGTTAGTCTTGAATGTCGCCAATCAGACTGGTCCGACCTATTCGCGATCCGTCGTGATTGAGCACCAGCTGATCGCCCATGTCGACCTGGCGGCGTCCTTCCTGGATCGCATCCTAATTAGCGCCTCTCTGCCGGTTACGTTGTTTGAGGCGGGATATCCCCAGCTGGGAATCAATCCTAGCAATGGGCTTTCCCTGGGCGATCCGCGCTTGGGCGCCAAAGTGCGCTTGTTTGGTCAGCCCTATCGCGGCCCGATCGCACTCAGTCTGTCGGCTGACGTGTGGATTCCGATCAACAGCTTTTCCGACCGCCAGCCCTTCCCCGCACAGTCGGGCGAGAGCGGCGTGCGCGTGCTGCCCAAGCTCATCGCCGGCGGCCTGTTTAGCCACATCCTGTGGTCGGTCACGGCGGGCTTTTACTATCGCCCGAGCCAAGCCATCACCGGTCTTTCGCCGCAGTTCGGCAACAGCGCAGGATCCGAGCTTTTGATCGGCGCGGCGATCGCCTACGCCAGCCTAGAGCACCGCTTCGCCATCGGTCCCGAGGCGGTCTATAGCGCGACGGTGCTGGGCGAACAGGCGCTGCAGCCGCAGACCATGAGCCTGGATCTGCTGCTTGCCGCTCACTACAACATCGCGCGCATCCTGCAGGTCGGCGTGGCCGGCGGCTACAACGTGCTGCAGCAGAGCGGTAGCCCCGATGCGCGGGCGCTCCTGCGCTTGGCCTATGCGCCGATGAAGCCCGAGAAGCCCAAGGATCGCGATCACGACGGCGTGCCCGACAAGACCGACCTCTGCCCTGACGAGCATCAGGGCAGCCGGCCGGATCCCGAGATGCTGGGTTGTCCGCTGCGCGACCGCGACAACGACGACATCGCCGACAAGATCGATCAGTGTCCCGACGAGCCGGCGGGTGCCAAGCCCGATCCCAACAAGCTCGGCTGTCCGCTGCGCGACAAGGATGGGGACGGCGTGCTCGATCCTGACGATCAGTGCGTGGACGAGCCGGCGGGGGCGCGACCCGATCCCAAGAAGCCGGGCTGCCCGCTGCGCGATCGCGATGGCGACGGGGTGGTCGATGTCGATGATCAGTGCGTCGAGATGCCGGCCGGCAATAACCCCGACCCGCTGCGTCCCGGCTGCCCCGACCTCGACACCGATAACGACGGCGTGTTCGATGGCAAGGATCAGTGCAAGACCGTCCCGGCGGGCAATAACCCCGATCCGGCGCGGCCTGGCTGCCCGATTCCCGATCGCGACAAGGACCTGGTTCCCGACGCCGTCGACGCCTGCCCCGACAAGCCAGGCGCGCCCTCGGCCGATCCCAAGAAGAACGGCTGCCCTGGCCTGGTCGAGGTCAAAGGCAGCATGATCGTGATCCTGCAGCAGGTGTTCTTCGCGACGGCCAAGGACGTCATCCTGCCCAAGAGCTTCCCGGTGCTGAACGCGGTGGCGGATGTGCTCTCGCAGATCCCGCAGATTCAGCGGGTCGCCATCGAAGGCCACACCGACAACAAGGGCAAAGCCGACTACAACCGCGACCTCTCGGCACGACGCGCCAAGAGCGTCATGACCTATCTCATAGGCCGCGGCATCGCCGAGGCGCGGCTGGAGTCGCATGGCTACGGACCCGATAAGCCCGTCGCGGACAACAAGACCGAAAAGGGTCGCGCGCTCAATCGCCGCGTCGACTTCGTGATCCTGAAGTTCCAGGCCCAAAACGGCGAGAGCTTGGCGACGCCTCCTCCGGCCGCGGCGGCTCCGGCAACGGCGGCCCCGACCACGGCGGCTCCGGCAACGGCGGCTCCGGCGACGGCGGATCCAGCGACGGCGCCTGGCGCACCGGGACCGGCTCCCACAGGGACGGGAGAAGTCGTCGCTCCGACCGAGCCCCCGAAGGTGATCTCGACCCCGACGGCACTCCCGGATCCCGAGCCGGAGAAGACCAAGCCGGCAGCCGGGGCCAAGCCCAAGCCGGGGACTGCCAAGCCGGGCGCCAAGCCCGTCGCCAAGCCCGTCGCCAAGCCCGTCGCCAAGCCCGCGGCCAAGCCGGTCGCCAAGCCCGCGGCCAAGCCCGCGGCCAAGCCAAAGGCCGGCGCCAAGCCGGGGGCGAAGTAGGCGCAGGGGCCTAGGCCAGAAGCTGCGCGTGCGCCTGCAAGAAGGCGAGCGAGGCTTCACTGGCCGGCAGGCCCGCCGTTGTCAGCAGGGGACGCGAGACCGGCTGCGCGACGCTCTTTTGTAGCTCGGCCAGCGCCTGCTGTTCGGCCAGCTTGACCTCGGCCCGCTCGGCTTCGCTGAGCTGCGGCAGGATCCAGGCGGCGACGGCGAAGGCCAGCTCAGCGTGGCGGATCTCGTCGCGAGCGATGCGGGCCATGGTCTTGCGGATGCGCGCGTCCTCGGCGCGGCTGCCTTGGAAGGCGGCCAGGAAGGCGCCGTAGGCCTCGCGCACACAGCCTTCGACGGCGTTTTCCAGAGCGATGGCCAGCAGCGGACGAACGGCCCCGCGGCTGACCTGCGGCTGGCCCGGGGTGGCGTAAAAGGCGTGGGCCAGCGCGGTGGCCATGCGGGTGTGGCGGACCTCGTCAGCTTCGGCGCGCTGGGCAGCGGCGATGAGCTCCGCTGGGGCGCCGTGGTGGGTTAGCTCCTCGGCCAGGATGGCAAACGCGGTCACCGATGCGGCTTCCAGCTGGGCAGCCTCGGCGAAGAAGGCACCGACATCGCAGTCGAAGTGACCCTCGCCAAGCTGTAGCTCAGCTGGGCGGCGGCCCTCGACGGCGGTGAACGGGCCCTGGGCGCAGACGTGCGAGGTCACGCAGTAGCGGACGTTTTTCCCCGGGAAGCGATAGTCGATGTTGGTGACCTGGCAGTTGTCGGTGGCGATGTCGCAGACCAGGCCGCAGTCCGCGGCCTGCACCGGCAGGTTGTACTGGGCGGGCAAGGGGGTCGCGGGCGACATGCCGTTACAGTCCAGGGTCATCGGGCTCTGGCCGGCGATGACGATCGAGCACACGGTGTTGCCCGTGCCGCAGTACCCCTCGCAGGTCAGGGGCGTCAGGCGCGCTCGGGCACTGGCCGTGGCGGCAAACTCGCTGGCGTTGGAATCGGTACAGGTACCGCAGCCGGCCTGCGGCGACAGCGGCAGGGCCGTCGCGATGATCGAGTGAATCAGGGAACGAAAGACCTGTGACTTCATGAGCATCCTCCCGGGCGTATGAGCGTGGGCTATCGCAAGCCGCGTACCAGGACGGCCGGCGAGGGGCTGTGCAGGGTTTTCGCGGGCTGTGCCCCCCGGCGTGGTCGCGGGTGACCAGCCTGGCTGGACGGTCTGGTCGACTTCGTCCAGTGGGCGCGGTCCGCCCGGGGTCGGCTCGGCCGCTTCAGGATCGCTGAATCGAGGGCGGCACTGCGCGCGCAATGGAGCTCGGCGGGCACGCCACGGGAACCACGGCGAGCAGGTCGGCGCAGGATCGGTGAGAATCGGCTCATGCGTACTTGGCTTGGCTCTCTTGCCCTGCTGGCTCTTTCTTGCAGCACTCCCGCGGCCCCCCCGGTCCACATGCAGCCCGAGTCGGCCGGCCCCGTCGCGTCGCAAAGTGTCGCCCTCCCCAGTGTGCCGCTGCACGTCGAGCAGCCGGCTGTCGGCGGACCGCGCACGGTCATCGTGGTCAGCGATCTGCACTTCGGCCTGGGCGGACGCGCCGAGCCGGGGGGCGCTGCGAGCTGGGACACCTACGAGGACTTTCGCTGGAGCCGCGAGTGGGCTGAGTTTCTGCAGCAGCTCGACGCCGAAGCGCAGCAAGCCGGCACCGCCATCGACCTGGTCCTAAACGGCGACGCCTTCGAGCTCTGGCAGTCGCGCAGCATCGCATGCAAGAGCGGCGACAACGATCAAGGCTGCAGCAGCGACGAAGCGCTTTCGCGGGTGCAGCAGGTGATCGCGGCGCACCGCCACGACTTGCAGGCGCTGGGCCAGTTCGCCATGCGCGGCGACAACCGCGTGGTCATCGTGCCCGGCAACCACGATGCGGCGCTGCTGTTTCCCCAGGTGGCCTCGGCGGTGATGGCGGCAAGCGGCGCCCCGCCCGAGCGCTTGGCCGTTTCGCTGCGCGGCTTTTGGATCTCCGCCGATCGCCGCATCTACGCCGACCATGGCCACCAGATCGGGCTCGACCCCAACGGCTATCACGACTGGCCGCGACCCTTCCGCGAGCGCGATGGCCAGACCTACCTAACCCGGCCGTGGGGCGAGCAGTTCATGCAGGCCTTCTACAACGCCTACGAAGATCGCTATCCGATCATCGACAACGTCGCCGCCGAGCGCGATGCCGTGCGCTTCGCCATCAGCCGCGAGGGACCGATGGGCCTGGTGCAGGCGGTGGGTAAGTTTGTCGGCTTCACGCTGCTTAAGACCTCGTGGAATCAGCGCATCGACATCGCTCGCCTCAACTCCCCGAGCGCGCCGGAAAAAGAGACCCCGCCCGACGACCCCAAGAGCCGGCAGCAGGTGTTCGGCAGCTATCTCGCCGGGGTGCTAGGCAGCCTGCGCAGCCAGGGGATCGCCAGCCAGCCCGTCGATCTGTATGTGTTCAGCCACACCCACGGCCTGGATGTCGGCTTCGAGCTTGCAAGCGGCAGCCCAAGCGGCAAGACGCGGGTCGTCAACAGCGGCGCCTGGCAGCGCGTGGTCAGTGCGGACTGGCTACGCGCCGAGGGGGGGCGCCGGCAGCTTGCCGAGCGTGACACCCTGGTCGGCATTCGCCTGGAAGACCTGCCGCCTTGCTATGGGGTTGTGCGGATTCGACCCTATACAGCAGGGGAAGTTCCGCAGCCCGAGGTCTTGTACTACCAGGCGGCGCCTGGCAGCCGCGGGCGTTTCTCGCCGAGCTGCCCCTAAAAATCGGCGCCGTCCCCCAATAAGGGCAGCTCCGTATCCTGGCGAACCCGCCCCGCGGCCACCCGTACACGACACGGTAGACGGAATGGCAGCGCTTTCCTGATAATAGCCAGGATGGCCGACGAGCGTCCCCAGGCCCCCCAGTCCCGCCATAGCCCTACGGTGACGGCAGAGAGCACGGGGTCTTCATCCCTAGGGGGCGCATCGACCGAGGCCGGCGAGAAGGTTGAGCCGAGCGTCGATCCGCGCGTCGGCCGGACGTTTGGCAAGTACCGCATCGTTCGCCGCATCGGCCGCGGTGGCATGGCCACGGTCTACGAGGGGGAGGACCTGGCGCTCAAGCGCGCCGTCGCGGTGAAGTTCCTCGCCGAGAACCTGCTGGATCGTCCCAACGCCGTCGAGCGCTTCATGCGCGAAGCCCAGGTCGCCGGCCGCCTCAATCACCCCAACATCATCGCCATCTACGACGTCTGCCGCGAGCCCAGCGCCTGCTACATGGTGATGGAGTTCGTGAATCCCGAGAGCGCCGGACAGCGGGTGCGCAGCGTCGGGCCGTACTACTGGCTGATCGCGACGCGGATCATCGCCGACTGCTGCGCGGCCCTGAAAGTCGCGCATGAGGCAGGGCTGATCCATCGCGACATCAAGCCCGACAATATTCTGTTTTCGTCGTCGGGAACGGTGCGGCTCACCGACTTCGGCATCGTCAAGACGCTGGAAGACGATCCGCACCTGACGGCAGTCGGGCATGTGGTCGGCACGCCGCTCTACATGAGCCCGGAGCAGAGCTACGACTCGCGCAACGTGGATCGGCGCAGCGATATCTACTCGATGGGGGCCACGTACTTTGCGCTCCTGACGGGGCGGCCGCCGTTTCAGGGGCACAGCGTGCTGGAGATCATGAGCCAGGTGCGCAGCACGCCCGCTCCCGACCCGCGCGAGTTCGTGAGCGAGATTCCGGAGCCCTGCGCCCAGCTTGTCCTGCGCGCCCTGGCCAAAGAGCCGGGGACGCGGCAGGCCAGCGCCGCCGAGCTCCTGACCGAGCTGGAGTCGATCCTGGAGCGGGTGCCGCGGCGCAGCCAGTCGATCTTCGAGATGGAGCGCGAGCTTCCGCAGCCGCGCAGTCAGCGCGTCGATGCTGGGCCCGCGTCGTCGAACGCCGAGGGTCCGCCGGGCAGCTGGAGCCCGCCGGTACCTCCGCCGAGCGTGCCCCCCCGCAGTCAGCCGCCGCGGAGTCAGCCGCCGGCGAGTGAGCCAAAAGCGAGTGAGCCAAAAGCGAGTGAGGACGAGGCGGGACCTGGCAAGCCTGTGAAGGTGGCCAAGGAGGCGCCGGCCAAGCCCACCAGTCGACGCTGGCTACTGGCGGTCTTCGGCCTGGGCAGCCTGGGCGGTCTGGCCCTGGGACTTCTGCCCTGGCTGCGCTATCGCCCCCAGCCTCCCGTCGTCCCCGAGCTGCATCCACGCCCGGTTTCCGCGACGCCAGCTTCGGGGACTCAGCCGCTGGCCAAGCCGACGCCAGCGCCCGAGAAAGTGACCGCGCCCTTGCCGGTGCTCAAGGTCGGGATCCTGCACTCGCTGACCGGGTCGCTAGCGATCAGCGAACGGCCCCTGGCTGATGCCTCGACGTTAGCCATCGAAGAGCTCAACGCCGAAGGGGGTGTCCTTGGACGGCACCTGGAACCCGTCGTGCTCGACGGAAAATCCGAGGTGACCAGTGACTCGGCGTTTGCGCGGGCCGCCAAGCGCTTGATCGCTGAAGACAAGGTCGCGGTGGTGTTCGGCGGCTTCGGCTCAGCGGGTCGCAAGACCATCACGCCGTACTTCAGAGAAGCCGACGTCCTTCTGTTCTACCCCGCCTCGTACGAGGGTCTGGAAGAGTCGCCGAACACGATCTACACCGGCGCCACCCCCAACCAGTTTGTCATTCCCGCCGTGCAGTGGATCGCGACGCAGAATCGGGTCAAGCGGGTCTTTCTGATCGGCACCGACGGACTTCGCCCCCGCGCGATTGAGGCGCTGGTCGCCGAAGAGGTGCAGAAGCTGCACTGGAAGCTGGCCGGCTCGCACTTCGCGCTGGTCGGCGAGATCGATTTTTCCGACGTCATCAAGAAGATCGCGAAGGCCAAGCCGCAGCTCATCCTAAGTGCTCTGGTCGGCGACTCGAACGTGACGTTCATCAAGCAGCTTCATGCCGCCAAGCTGTTGCCCGACAAGGTCCCGACCCTGTCGTTTGCGGTCAGCGCGATCGAGCTCTCGCAGCTTGGTGATCTCAAGCTTGCCGGTCACTACGTGGCCAGCGCGCATTTTCCCAGCGTCGCGGCCGCCCCCGCCGAAAAGCCGGCAGCGCCAGACGAAGCCGCCGCCAAGGCCGCCGGGTCCAGCGGCGAGTCGCCGGAGCCCGAGAGCGAATTTTCGCGTCGCTTCCGCAAACGCTACGGCTCGCATCGCGTGGTCAGCGACACTATGGAAGCGGCCTACTACGGCGTGCACCTGTGGGCTTCCGCGGTGAAGGAAGCCGGCAGCGAAAACACCCGCGCCGTGCGCCAGGTCCTGCGCCAGCGCGAGTTCAACCTGCACGGTCTGCGGCTGCACGTCGATCCCAGCAATCAGCACACCTGGAAGACGCTCTACATCGGTCGCATCGGCGAGAAGAACCAGATCCTGCCCATCTACAAGAGCCCCGAGCCGATTCCGCCCATTGCCTTCCCCGGCGCTCGCACGCGTGCCGAGTGGGACATGTTTGTCGACGAGCTCTACACCCGCTGGGGCAGCAACTGGGCCAATCCCCTCAAGCCTTCTGCACACGGTCTAGTCAAGTGAGCGATTCCGCAAATAGTGGTGCCGTGACCCGGCTGCTCAGTTCTCCGCTGGGTCGCTTCCTGGGCCTCGATGGCTTCACGGCGCGACAGCTTCCCGGCGTGCTGGGTCGCGACCTTTTGGGCGGCATGGTGTCCTTCCTGGTCACGCTGTCCTTCGGCCTGTCCTTCGCGGCCATGATCTTCACCGGCGATCTGGCCAGCAAGCTACCGCAGGGCATCAGCATGGCCCTGATGTGCGCCGGGGTGACGATCATCGTGATTGCTCTATACAGCCCGTTTTACTTCGCCATCGCTGGTCCGGACTCGCGCCCGACGGCCGTGCAGAGCACGCTGGCGGTATCGCTGGTCGCCGCGGTTGGGGGCGGGCCGCACGCCATCTCGCTCATGATGGTTGCCCTGGCGCTGAGCACGGCGCTGACCGGCGGTGCGCTGTACATGTTCGGCAGCCTGGGCATGGGACGCTGGATTCGCTACGTCCCGCACCCGGTGATCAGTGGCTTTCTGGCCTCGACCGGCTGGGTCCTGACCGTCGGTGGGGTGCGCGTCATGCTTAACCTGCCGCTGCGCCTAGATACGCTGGCCCAGCTAACGCAGCCCCTGCCGCAGCAGCGCTTGATCGTCGGGCTGGCCTTCACCATCGTCTTCTGCCTGGTGCTGTTTCGCAGCAAGCACTTCTTGTGGCTGCCCTCGCTGCTGATCAGCGGCACGCTGCTCACCCATCTTATGTTGGCGCTGCGTGGCATCTCGGTCGCCGAGGCACAGGCGCAGGGCTGGCTCCTGCTCTTCAAGCGGGGGGGCGGAGTCTGGCTGCCCTACTACGAATTCCACGAGCTGTTCTCTTCCTTGCAAGGGCTGCGCGCCAACTTCCTGTGGGCCTTTGGCGGCGGCGTGCTGGTGCTGATCACGGTCACCGCGATCGGCGCTCTGGTTACCGCCGCAGCAATCGAGCTTTCGACGGGAACCGATGCCGATCTGGATCGCGAGCTGAAGGCACACGGGGTGGCCAATGTGTTCTCCGGGCTCCTCGGCGGGCTGGTTGGCTGCAACGCCATCGTGCGCAGCGCCCTCAACCGGCAGGCGGGGGCAGCGAGTCGGCTGTCGGGAGTGCTGACCGGCGTGCTGTGCCTGGCCACCTACTTCTTGTACCCGCAGCTCATGGGGCTGATCGCTCGGCCGGTGATGGGCGCGACGCTTATGTACCTGGGTCTGCGGCTGCTCATCGAGTGGGCCTGGAAGAGCCGCAAGAAGCTGGCGCGCAGCGAGTACGCGCTGGTGCTGGCCATCCTGGTGCTGATCATGCAGTTTGGCTTCGTCATCGGCCTCCTGGTCGGGCTGGTCGTGTCCTGCATCACCTTCGCGATTAGCTACAGCCGGGTCAGCGTCATCAAGAACGCCTTTACCGCCGACGAACACAGCAGCAAGGTGCAGCGCTCAGCCGCTGAGGCGCGCATCCTGCGCGAGCGGGGTTCGCGCTATTCGGTGCTGCGTCTGCGCGGCTATCTGTTCTTTGGCAGCATCATCAACCTCATCGAAGACATCCGGCATCAGATCGCCACGCGCAAGCCACAGGCGCGCGGTCTGGTCTTGGACTTTCAGTTCGTGACCGGCATGGATACCTCGTCGGCGCACACCTTCTTGAAGCTGCGCCAGACGCTAGAGCGCTTCGATATCCAGGGACTGTTCTGCTCGATGCGGCCCGAGATCGAAGAGCTCTTGCGCCGCGAAAAGTGTCTGACCGATGACCAGCGCATCCTGGTTATGGAGGACATGGACTTGGCGCTGGAGCGCTGCGAGCAGCACATCCTGGCCGAGGCCTCGGCGCAGTCGCGCGAGCTTCTGCCGCTTCCGCAGTGGCTGGCGCGCGAGCTAGGTGGCGATGAGGCCGGACAGCGCTTCCTCAGCTACGTCGAGACGCTGGAGCTGAGTCCCGGCGACTACCTGTTCCGCCAAGGGGACAAGGCGGATGAGATCTACGTCATCGCCTCCGGTCGCGTCGGCATCTTTTTGAACCTGCCAGGACGTCAGCCGCTGCGCCTGCGGTCAGTTACGTCGAACACCACGCTCGGCGAGATGGCGGTGTATCGCCAGGCGGCGCGATCAGCCTCGGTGATCTGCGAGGAGCCGACCTGCGTCTACCGCGTCTCGCGGGCTGCGCTGTCGCGCATGGAAGACGAAGAGCCGAAGCTGGCCATCGCCTTCCACTGCTTTGTCGTGCGCACGCTTGCCGATCGCCTGGTCGGATCGGACCGCACCATCGCTGCCTTGGAGCGCTAAGCGCTGCGAACCCGCGAGCCAAGCTAGCTGCGGTTAGTGGCTGCGAGCAGCGGTCCGGAAGCGCTCTTGCGTCCGCGACGCAGGGCCAAGCCCATGATCAGCAGGCCCAGGCCGAACAGCGGGGCAGGGGACGCGGCGCGGTGCGCACCATCGCCCAGCGAACAGCCCAGGTAAGTGGTGTTGTAGAAGCTGCCCTTCTGCGCTGGGATGGTCAGCGTGGCGCGCAGGGTGCCGCGACTGGCGACTAGCTCGCTGGTTGCGCCCGCGGCATAGATATAGCGATACAGATCGCCGCTCGTATCCGTCGTGTTTACCGTCGAGGTCTGGGGCGCTCCGGCTAGCGTGAAGCTGGTGTAGACGCCAGCGATGTCACGGCTGGCCGCATCCCGCGCCCGGACGTAGACCCAGACCTGCTGGTCCGCCTTGGGCGCCGCGACGGTCTCGGGGATCAGGCTGAGGTTGACGAGGTCGCTCTCGGGCACGGCGGCGATGGGCAGCGTGGTCAGGGTGCCGCTGACCTGGCGCAGCGGCAGGGTGAAGGCACCGGTCGCGAGCGGCTTGATGAACAGCCACTCGGTGACCGGCGCGCCGCCCGTCGTGCGGTTTTCAACCGTGACCTGGGTGAGCGGATCGAAGCGAATCACTCCGTGCCCGTACACGCGCTCGCTGCCGCGGTAGTAGACCAGGCCGAACACACCGGTGCTTCCGGTAAGGACGCGCGCCTCGCGGACTTCGGCGGTGGCGGTGACGCTGTCGCTCACGGCGCCTTGCGCGGCGTCCTCCAGGGTGCGCAGCAGGCCATGCGACAGCACGCTGAGCCGATCCGCGGTGGCGACGGTGATGGTCGCGCTGTGGCGCTCGCTGCCGCTTGCGTCGAGCATGCGCAGCGTGGCCTGGCCGGGGGACAGCGCGCTGCAGTCGGCGCCGATGTGCGTGTCGTCGCTCTTGCTGAGCTTGTCGACCGCAAAGACGCTGGGCTGATCGCTGACCAGACTCCAGTCGCTGCTTGTCCCGCTGCCGGCGTACAGCTTGATGCGCACCTTGGTGCCGGTGGCGTAGGGCAGGCTCAGCTTGTCGGCGTTGCCGTCCTTGGGCGCCGGGGCGCCTTCGTCATCTTCAAGGTGCGGCGGACCACCACAGGCCATCGCCAAGCAGCTCAAAAGCAGCGCGGCGCGGGGGGCAAAAGACGTGGGAAACCAGGGAAGGGAACGGATCGGTAAGCTAAGGTTTTTCATGACAGCAGCGTACCACCTACGCGGACATCGGGGGTGTCGGCGGGGGCGGTTGCAGGGCGAAAGTGGTCCCCAATTCCACTAGAGGTGATTAGGTCATGCCCCGGACCTAAAACGGCCGCATTGCTTGATATGCTGATCTGGCGATCAGACGGCGATCGCCGGTGCATTCATCCCCATGCGAGTAGAAGCCCTAGCGCCCGGTACCCTGGTTGCGGGCCGCTTCGAGATCGACCGCTTCGTGGGCAGTGGCGGCATGGGCGTCGTTTATCGCGCCCGCGATCTGCAGGCTCGATCAGCGGGGGCGGCAGCGGGGGCGGCGGGCTCGGCCGAGCGGGGTGACGGTGCGCGCTGGGTGGCGCTCAAGCTCCTGCGCGTCGACACGCTGGGCCAGATCGGCAGCGAGCGCTTCGTGCGCGAGGCCCGCTTGCTATCGCAGCTTCAGCACCCCGGCATCGTGGCCTACGTCGCGGATGGCACGACCGAGAACGGTCAGCCGTATCTGGCGATGGAGTGGCTGGAGGGCATCGATCTCGGTCAGCGCGTGCGCAAGCGCCCCCTGTCGATCGCCGAGGCTCTGGTGTTGCTAGAGCGCATGGCCAGCATCCTGTCCGCCACCCACGCCCGCGGCATCATCCATCGCGATCTCAAGCCCAGTAATCTGTTCCTGCCCGACGGGGCGATCGAGCAGGTCAAGGTGCTGGACTTTGGCGTGGCGCGGGTTGCGGATGTGCGGAGCGGCACGCAGACGGGGCTCATCGTCGGCACGCCAGCGTACATGTCCCCGGAACAGGCTCGCGGTCTGCGTGAGATTACGCCCGCCGTGGACATCTATTCGCTGGGCTGTCTGCTTTACGAGTGCCTGAGCGGGCGCCCACCGTTTCCCGCCGATCAGCCCGCGGCAACGCTGGTCCGCGTGCTGTTCGAGGAGCCGCGTCCGCTGGAGCTGGTCTGTCCGGGGGTGCCGGCCTCGCTGATCGAGCTTGCGCGGCGGATGATGGAGAAGAACGCGGCGGCGCGTCCGCAGAATGGCCAGGCGCTCGTCGATGCCCTGCGCGAGCTGCGGCAGCAGACGGACCTGCGCGAGGCCTTGCTTTCGCTGGTACCGGCGCCTGTCCCGGTCGAGGTGAGCGATAGCGGTTGGCTGTCGCAGGGCTCGCTGTCGCTTTTGTGCGTGGTGTTCGCCAGCCTGCCGGCCACGGCGTCGGCGAGCTATGGGCTGAGCACGATCGAGAAGGCTCGTTTGCTGTCTGCGCTGCAGCGCATGGGGGCCGGGGTCGAGTGCTTGGCCAGCGGAGGGCTGCTAGTCACCGTTGGGGAGGTCGGCAACGCTGTCGAGCAAGCGAGCCTGGGGGCGCAAGCCGCGCTGCTGGTGAAAGAACAGTGGCCCTCGGCCGCGATCGCGCTAACGACGGGACGCGGGCGCTGGCAAGGGCAAGAGACGACGGGCAGCGCGGTCCAGCGCAGCCAGGAGCTGTGGGCTGTGGCGCAGGCCGGTGTTGTGCCGCGGACGCATGGCGAGGCGCGCGGGGCGACTGCGACCTCGAATGAGCTGCCCCCGATCCTCATGGATGAAGTCAGTGCGCATCTTCTGGATGGACGGTTTGAGCAGGCCGAGACGCCGTCGCGGGTAGGCCGCGTGCTGCTGCGCCCGCTCGATCGACCACAGCCCGTCCGCCAGCTGTTTGGGGGACCGACGCCGCTGTGTGGCCGCGAGGTCGAGCTCAGTTTCCTTGAACGCCAGCTCTCGACCTGTAGCGATGACCACAAGGCGCAGGTGGTGCTGCTGACAGCCGTGCCCGGGGTGGGCAAGACCCGGCTCCTGCACGAATTTCTGGGACGCGTGGGACGGCGTACCAACCCGCCGCGGGTCTACACGGCGGGGGGCCTGCTGCGTTCCGCAGGCGTGCCGTATTCGCTGGTGCGTCGGCTGCTGCGGGGAGCCTTGGGGCTGCCCCAGATCGATGACAGCGACAGCAGTGATGTCGAGACTCTCGACCAGAAAGCGACGGCACAGTCCGCGCCCGCCAGAGTTCGTGTGCCGGCGGGGGACGGCGCGTTCGTCCAGGTCTTCCTGTCTGAGCTCTGTGGCGTTCCCAGTGTGCGCGGCTCGGGCGAAGACGAAGCGCGGGTGCGACAGCTCCTCTTGTCGGCGCGCAAGGAGCCTCGCCTGATGCATCAGCATCTACGGCGAGCCTTTGTCAGCTGGCTGGGCACGCAGTGTCAGCAGTCGGCGGTGCTGATCGCGCTCGACGATCTGCACTGGGGCGATGCGCTGAGCGTCAGCCTGATCGACGATGCCCTGCGCGAGCTGCGGGCCGCGCCGCTGTTTGTGCTGTCGCTGGGCCGACCCGACATCAAGCAGGCCTTCCCAAAGCTGTGGGCCGGCCAGCCGGTGCACGAGCTGTCACTCAAGCCGCTGGGCCGCAAGTCCTGTGAGCGCCTGATCCGTATGGTTCGTGGCGCGGAAACCCCAAGCGAACAGGTGGCGCAGTTCTTCGAACTCTCGGCCGGCAATCCGTTTTATCTGGAGGAGCTGCTGCGCGGCGAGCCAGGCAGCCTCGGCGTCCCATCGAGTGCCTCAGAGCCAGGGCGCTCGGCGGGTCTGGCAACGATCGTGACGATGTTGCAGGCCCGCATCCGCCACAAAGAGCTGACCCTGCAGCGCATCCTTCTAGCCGCCAGCATCTTTGGGGCGACGTTTACGCGGGCTGGCTTGCTGGCCCTACTCGGCGAGACGGTGGGCTCGGTGCAGATCGATGACAGCCTGCAGCTCTTGGTCAACGGCGAGGTCATCGAGCCGCGGCACAACCGGCGCGGGGACGAGCGCGAGTACGCCTTTCGTCATGGCCTATTCAAAGACGCTGCCTATGGCTTGCTCGCCGTCGCGGACAGCACGCAGGGACATCGGATGGCGGCCCGCTTGCTTGAGCGTGTGGGGATCGATGAAGTGCAGCGTGTGGCCGAGCATTATCTGCGTGGCCACGAGCCGGAGCGCGCCAGTCGCTATTACCTGCAGGCCGGCAACCAGGCGGTGGCGCGGGGCGTGGGCTCCGACGCGCGAGCCTGCTATCAGCGAGCCCTGGCGCAGAGCGAGAGCCTGCCGGAGAGCTCCACGGTGCGCCGACTGCAGCTCGACATTCTGCTCAAGTGGGCGCAGCTGGCCCCGTGGGCCGAGTCGTTGGCTCAGTGCCAGGTCCATCTGACGCGCGCCGAGACCCTGTGCGCGGCGCTCGAAGACGAGTACAAAGAGGGTTCGGCAGAGCCCAAGAACGACGGCTCCTTATTAGATGAAGCGCGGCGGGCGTGGATGGAGCTTCTGGGGGCTCGCATCGGCTTTTTGGAAGGGCGGAGCAGCGAGGCGTTTCTTTACTGCTCGCGCGTGGCGGCGGCGGCCGAGCACCTCGGCGATCCGGCCCTGACCGCGGGCGCGGCGCTGGGTCAGGCCTTCGCCTTGCTGATGCAGGGACAATACAGCGAATGCGAGCGACCGCTGCAGCGGGCCCTGTCACTGGAGGCCCAGCTGGGCAACGCCATCGAGCGGCTGATCGCGCAGGCCTGCGCTGCGACCTTGGCGGTGGCCTCGGGGCGCTATGAAGCCGGCATGGCTCAGCACCAGATGCTGAACAGCCAGGCGGCGCTGGAGAGCAACCCCTTTGCGCTCGCCATGGTCCAGCTTCTGCACTGTATCTCGCTGGCGCAAGTCGGCGACCTGTCGACGCTGGAGGAGCGAGCGCTGGCCCTGCTTCTTTTGAGCCGAAGACCGGGCCTTGAGCTGTTTCTGCCTCCGGCGCAGCGCCTGCTTTCCTTTACCCATGCCCTGCAGGGCGAGCTGGCGCAGTCCCGCGCTGAGGCGGAGCTGGCGCAGGCCGATGTGCCAGCCGGCAGCCCGCGCTGGTTGTTCAACGAATGGCTGGAGGCGCTGTCGGCCGAGGCGCTGCTGTGCCTGGGTGAGGTCCAGACCGCCCGGCAGCTCGTCGAGCGCAAGACGTCGAGCTGGCAGGGAGCGCAGTGCGCCCTCGCCGCGGCCAAGGGCGAGCAGGTCTGGGGCCTGGCCCTGGGCTGTCTTACCCCCGAGGATCCGCAGGCGGCCGACCGTCATTTTTCGAGCGCGCTGCGCATCATGGCTGAGAGCGGTCAGGTGCTCGGCTCGGTGCGGCTGCGGCTCTTGTGGGCCCACCTCTGCATGCGCCGCGGCACGCCCGAGCAGGGCAAGCGCCTGCACGCCGAGGCCACCGCCCAGCTGGCAGCGGCCGGCGCGCTGCACATGCTGGGCGAGATCGATCGCTCGTGCCTGCTCTTGCCCTATGCCTCGTCTCCCCCGCCTCGTCGAGCCTATTGACGGTGACGGGGGGCCTGGAACCTCTCCCGGACAGGCCCCGCGGTCCCGTCCCGCTCCACCCGCGCGACACCCCTTCCGTCCTCGCCGTGCGGCCCCCCAAGCGCGCACAAGCGAGCTCGCCAGCAGCGACACAAGAATCCGTTGCGTTGCCCTGCGGGGGCGTGGAAAATGGCTCCCCCAGGGACCGCCTCTGTCACGACACTGAGTGGCTCACGAAAGCCCGATGGCGGTCCGCAACGCAAGTCCCCAGCACTCTTCCAAGGAGCTATCCATGAGCACTGCCCTCCCCCGTGTTTTCTTCGACGTCTCGATCGGTGGCAAGCCAGCTGGCCGCATCGTCATGGAGCTGCGTTCGGATGTCGTGCCGAAGACGGCCGAGAACTTCCGCGCGCTGTGCACCGGTGAGAAGGGCTTCGGCTACAAGGGCAGCATCTTCCACCGCGTCATCCCGCAGTTCATGCTGCAGGGCGGCGACTTCACCAACCACAACGGCACCGGTGGCAAGAGCATCTACGGCAATAAGTTCGAAGACGAGAACTTCGAGCTCAAGCACGTCGGTCCCGGCCTGCTGAGCATGGCCAACGCCGGCCCCGGCACCAACGGCTCGCAGTTCTTCATCACCACCGTCAAGACCGGCTGGCTCGATGGCAAACACGTCGTGTTCGGCAAGGTCGTCGAAGGCCTGGACGTCGTGACCGCCGTCGAGCGCGTCGGCAGCGACAGCGGTCGCACCAGCGTTCGCGTCGAGATCACCAACAGCGGCCAGCTGTAGTCCGTCCGCCGCCGCCCCCCGTCGGGGCTGAGCCCCTCGTTCATCCCGTCCGCCATCCCGTCCGCCATCCCGCCCGCGATTCCTCCTTCACGCCTCTGCGAGTTCGCTATCTTGCCGCCATGCCTCCCCTGGTTCTTGGGACCGCAGGCCATGTTGATCACGGCAAGACCAGCCTGGTTAAAGCCCTCACCGGCATCGACACCGATCGCCTCAAAGAAGAGCAAGAGCGCGGCATCACCATCGAGCTAGGCTTTGCCGAGCTTCCGCTGGGCGAGGGTCGAAGTGTGGCACTGGTCGATGTGCCGGGGCACGAGCGCTTCGTGCGCACCATGGTGGCTGGTGCGGCCGGCATCGATGCCGTGCTGCTGGTGGTCGCCGCCGACGAAGGCGTCATGCCGCAGACCCGCGAGCACCTGGCGATCTGCAGTCTCCTTGGCGTGCGGGCCGGGCTTGTCGCGCTCACCAAAGTAGATCTCCTAGGCGGCGACCCTGAGCTCAGGACTCTTGCGGAGCTAGAGCTGCGCGAGGCGCTGGCCGGCTCTCCCCTTGCGCACGCGCCGATCATTCCCTGCTCGGTGCGGGGCGGCGAGGGGTTGGATCGTCTGCGCGAGGAGCTCTCGCGGCTGTTCGCCACCCTGCTCCCGCGGCCCGACGATGGTCTGCCCCGCTTGCCGATCGATCGGGTGTTCGCGCTGCGCGGCTTTGGGACGGTGGTCACCGGCACGCTGGGGGCGGGCGTGATCCAGCTTGGGGATGAGCTGACCGCCGAGCCCGGCCCAGCGTCCGGCGAGCGCATGAAGGTGCGCGGCTTGCACGTCCACGGCCAGCCGGTTTCGGTGGCCCGGGCCGGGCAGCGCGTCGCCGTCAACCTCGCCGTCCCGCGCGAGCGGCTCGATCGCGGGCAGACCCTCATCACGCCCGAGAGCCTCATCCCGTGTAGCGTCTGCGACGTCGAAGTAAAGCTGCTGCGCTCGGCCAGTCGGCCACTGCGACGACGCAGCCAGCTGATGCTGCACGCCGGCACGACCTCGCGCTTGGCTGCGCTGACCCTGCTTTCCAGCACCGAGCTTGCCCCTGGCGGATGCGCCCTCGCTCAGCTGCGCGTGCCGACGGACCAGCCGCTGCTGCTGCTGCCCGGTGATCGCTTTGTGCTGCGCGGCTTTGGCAGCAGCGATGGACATAGCGCGACGGTGGGCGGAGGCCTGGTGCTGCGCACGTACGAGCCGCGTCGCATCCCCCGCCGAGCCGCCGCCCGCCCAGCGCGCGAGCAGGCGCTCGCATCCCTGACCGATCGAGGGACCGCCCTGACCCAGCTCGCTGGGACATCGGACCCCGCTGCCCAGCTGGCCCTAAGTGCTGAGCTGACTCGCATTGTCGTCGGGGATGCTGGCGCCCAGGGCGCCTCGCTGACCGAGCTGCGGCGACAGCTGCCCGTAGGTCTGCCGCGGCTGCAGCGAGCCATCGAACGCCTGCTCACCGCGGGCCAGCTGATGGAATGCCCCAGCCGGCCCAGCGGTCTTGCCGACGAGCGCGGCCCGAAAGCGGCAAGCGATGCGCTTTACGTCACGTCGGCTGCCTTTTTTGCGGTGCAGGATCTGGCGATCGGCTGCTTGCGCGATGCGCACCGTCGTGACCCGGCGGCTGCGGGGCTGTCTCCGGCGACGCTGCGCAGCCAGCTGGCTCGGCAGGTTCGGGGGCTGCGACCGCCGGTCATGGAACAGGCACTGCTCGATCTGCAGCGCCGCGGCCTGCTTTTCGTCGAGAGCAGCAGCGTGCGCTTGGCCGAGCACAGTCCCCATCGCGACGCTGCACCCGATGGGCTTGCGGCGCAGCTTCTGACGATCTATCGGCAGGCGGGCCTGGCGCCCCCGCGCATCGACGAGCTACCACCGCTGCTGGCCGTCGGCGCGAAGAACCCGCCCCCCAAGCCCGAGAGCCTGAACAAAGCCGTCGAAGCGCTGCATCGGGCGGGGACGCTGCTGCGCATCAAAGAGTTCTATTTTCATCGCGACCCCGTTTCTGACCTGCGCGCTCGCCTGGTCGCCTATCTTCAGCAGCATCGCGAAATCGCCCCGCCGGCCTGGAAAGAGCTCGTCGGACAGAGCCGCAAGTTCGCCATCCCCCTGGCCGAGTACTTCGACGCCGAAAAAGTCACGCTGCGCGTGGGCGACCTGCGGCGGCTGCGCAGCGTCCCACGGGTCGAGTAAAGTGGCGGCATGGCACTGTCTGGTCACTTCGCTCATCTGACCGATCTGATGAGCTATAGCGTCGTCGCGTTTTCGGCCATCTTCTTCGTGGTCGATCCGATCGCCGTGGTGCCTGTGTTCATCACCATCACCGAAGGCGACAGCGAAGAAAAGCGGCGCCAGATGGCGCGGCGAGCCTGTGCGATTACCGCTGCCATCCTGCTCTCGTTTCTGGTCGGTGGTGGCCTGATCTTTCGGTTGTTTTCGCTGACCTTGGCGGCCTTCAAGATCGCCGGCGGCATCCTGCTTATGCTGACGGCGCTCGACATGCTGCGCAGCGTCACCGTCCGCACGCGCACCAGCGGCAAAGAAGTGCAGGAAGCCGCCGCCAAGCCGGATGTCGCCATCGTCCCTCTGGCCATGCCGCTTCTCGCGGGACCGGGCTCGATAGCGACGGTGATGGTGCTGACGGCGCAGGCGCAGAAGACCTGGCAGCTTGTGCTCTTGGCGCTGTCGATCGTGGTGACCGCCGCTGCTTCGTACCTGATGCTGCGTGCGGCCTCGCTGGTCAACCGCTTCCTCGGGCAGAGCGGTCGCGCCATCCTCGAGCGCGTCATGGGTCTGCTTTTGGTCGCCATCGCCGTGCAGTTCATGATCGGCGGCGTGCGCGAGGCCTTCCCCGAGATCTTCACCGCGCGCTCGTAAGAAACGTCGCAGCGGCGGCTGCGCCCTGGGCGGCGGACGTGGTACATCGCCCCCCAAATGTCAGACAGCTCTCCTTCAATCCCGCAGATGGGTTCGCTTGATGGGACGATGGCACCCGCCACGGCGGCTGGCTGGCTGGCCGAGCATCGCGTGGCGCTGACCGGCCACTGCTATCGCATGCTCGGCTCAGTGGCCGAGGCTGATGACGCCGTGCAAGAGACGCTGCTGCGGGCCTGGCGCAGCCTCGCCGGCTTCGATGGTCGAGCCGCGATTCGCACCTGGCTCTATCGCATCGCCACCAACGTCTGCCTGGATGCGCTCGCCGAGCGCAAGCGACGCCAGCGCCCGGTGCTCTGCCGCGAGGTCGGTACGATCGACGAAGCGCTCACCGCGCTGCCCGGCTCGGCCTGGATCGAGCCGATTCCCGACGCGGCGGCCATCCCCACCGATGTCGATCCGGCGCAGCAGCTTGCACTGCGTCAGACCATTCGCCTGGCTTTTGTCGCGGCGCTGCAGCACCTACCGCCGCGGCAGCGGGCCGTGCTGCTTCTCGCCGATGTGCTGGATCTTTCGGCCGCTGAGATCGCAGGCAGCCTGGCGATGTCACGGGCCGCCGTAAACAGCGCGCTGCAGCGAGCCCGCGCCACCATGGCCAGCCGAGACATCTCGCCCAGCCAGCCGCCCCCGACGCTGTCCGCCCGCGACGAGGCTCTGGTCAGTCGCTACGTGCAGGCCTTCGAGCGCTACGACATGGACGCGCTGATCCAGCTGCTGCACGACGAGGTGACGCTGTCGATGCCGCCCTACACGCTGTGGCTGCGCGGTCCCGAGACGGTGCGTGCCTGGATGCTGGGGCGCGGCGCGGCCTGCCAGGGATCGCGGCTCGTGCCGACGGCGGCCTGTGGCTTGCCGGCCTTCGGGCAGTATCGCGCCTCGGTGCCGGGACCGGGCTATCACGCCTGGTCGCTCATCGTCCTTGAATACGACGCCGCCAAGTCGCGCATCACGGCGATGAATCACTTCTTGGACACCGCCGCGCTGTTTCCGCGCTTCGGCCTGCCGCTGTCCTTGGACTAGTCACTGCTTGGCCGCGATCGGCGCCCACTGCCGTCGGGGAGCGCGACGCGCGAAAAAAAGTGAGGTGCGACCGATGAGTTTCGCCCACGCCGCCGGTCTACCTAACAAATCGCAACCGCACGAACCAAGGAGACGCCGATGAGCACCTCGACCCCAACCCCCTCGCGCAAGCTGTTCGTTAACCTGGCGGTCACCGACCTCGATCGCACGATGGCCTACTGGCAGGGCCTGGGCTTTGCCTTCAATCGCCAGTTCACCGATGACAAAGCCGCCTGCATGGTGCTCAGCGAAGAGGCCTACGTCATGTGGCTACGCCGCGACTTCTTCGCCACCTTCACCACGCGACAGATCTGCGACACCAGCCAAGCGACCGAGAGCCTGCTGTGTCTATCGGCCGACAGCCGCGAAGCGGTGAACGCGCTGATCGAAAAAGCGATCGCCACCGGCGGCAAGCCCGCGATGCCGGCGCAGGACCACGGCTTCATGTACGGATCGAGCTTCTACGATGTCGATGGGCATCACTGGGAAGTGATGTGGATGGATCCAGCGGTGGTGCAGAAGTAGCGACGGAGTCGGGGGGAGTGCAAGCGGCTCGGGGAGGCGGGTTTACTTGAGCTGAGCCGAGATGATGGCCTTCTGCTTGAGGAAGGTCGTGATCTTGCGGTACTCGGCCGCCTTGCGGGCCGCGAGGCGCTTTTCCGCCGCCGCGTCCGAGGTCTTGCCCTCGGTCAGCTCCAGATAGGCGCGGCCGCCGATCTGCCCGATGCGCTCTTCGATGTCGCGCAGGTGCAGGGCGCCAAAGTCGGCGCGGTTGCACTCGATGTTGGCGACGGTCTGGTCTTTCCACTGGGCGGCGAAGACGAAGACCTTGAGGTCGGGGATGTTGTTAAACAGGTCCATGGTGAACTGGCTGAAGAAGCCCATGACCTGATTGAACGACAGGTCTTTCGACCACTCGTCGTTGTTGCCCTCGGTAAACGGCAGGGTGACGGTGACCTTGCCCTTGTCGGCTTCGGCGACGTACTCCAGCTTGCGCTTGAGCTTCATCTTGCGATCGGCGCGCTCGGCGAGCTTGAGGGTCTCTTCCACCTGCTGCCATAGCTCTTTGGGGATCTTGTTTTCGAAGTTTGGCGCCTTGTCGCCCGGCTTCTGAACCACGCTGCCGACCGGCGAGAGCGGCGGCGTGTTGAACTGTGCCTCGTTGGTGTACAGGAAGCCCGAGATCTGCGTCGGAGTCGCATCCCGCCGCGTCATCAGGTGGCGATAGAGCGTCTGCAGATACTTCTCGGCTTCCTCGTGCTTGGTCTCGGGGGCGACGAGCACGTGGTACTCGACAGTCAGCTTCTCGGTCTCGTCCTTGAGGACCTTGCACTTGGTGCCTAGCTCCTTGGGACACTCGGTGTCGGCCTTGGGCCCAGTGGCCTGCGGCTGATCAGGAGGACACGCGAGCAGCGTAAGGGCGAAGAGCGGCAGGGCAGCACGGAGGAGCTTCATGGCGCCAGCCTATCATTGCTGGCCCCCCGATTGCGGGCTCTTGTGCCAGGTAGCCAGCCGAGGGCTGCGGCTAGGCTGGCCGCTTCGGGTGGGCTGGGGCGCGGCACCGGGGCGGCTCAGCGGCGGCATTTCGCCTGGATTATTTCGGTGATTTTGAATACGAAAAATATGACCAAAACTGGTATAGTTACGCCTTATGACGGTCTCCTCCATTCGCGCGTTAGTCGTCGATGACTCGGCGACCATAAGGACCTTCGTGAAGACTGCCCTGGAGCACCAGGGCTTTGATGTCACAGAGGCCAAGAGCGGCTTTGAGGCGCTGAAGATCCTGCCGAAGGACCGCTTCAACCTCATTGTCACCGACGTCAATATGCCCGACATCAACGGGCTGGAGCTGGTCAAGTACGTGCGCAAAGAAGAGGCGCACCGTGGCACCCCGCTCATCATTATCAGCACCGACGGCCGCGAACGCGATCGCGATCGTGGCATGCAGCTAGGAGCGACGGCGTATCTGGTGAAGCCGTTCAAGCCAGAGGAGCTGGTCGCGCTGGTTCGACGGGTGCTTGAAAAAGGCGTCAACGTCGCGCCCCAGATGACTACGCCGGTTCCCAAGCGCTCGTAGCGGACTTTTAGCGAGGGTCGCTTAGGCGAGATGGCGGAACAGGGTAGCGATAAGCTCCGAGAGGAGTTCCTGTCAGAGGCGCAGGAGATCGTCGAGCAGTTCAATCGTGATCTGCTGGCGATGAACAACGCCAGTCAGCGGCACGATCCGACGGGCGGGGGTCTGCCTGTCGATCCCGATCTGATCAACAGCGCGTTTCGCGCGGTGCACTCGCTCAAGGGACTCTCGGGGCTCTCCGGCGTCGACCGGATGATGCATCTGTCGCACGACCTGGAGAACCTGCTCGACGCTCTGCGCATGGGCAAGGTCCAGCTCACACCGTCAGTGCTGGATCTGCTGTTCGAGTCGATCGATCACTACCAGGGGATCTGTGCCGATGTCGCTGCCCATGGCCTTGCCGCCGGGGCGGTGAACACGCGCAGCGTCGATGACTTTATCCGCCGCGTGAACAACGCCGCCGATCCGGAAGCGGCGGCTCGCAAGGCGGCGATGTCGGCTCCGCCGGTCAGCGACTCGCCCTATGGCGACTTCGAGATCGATGCCGCGCTGATCGCCGGTCTCACCGAGTACGAGGAGCACCGGCTCAAAGAGAACATCCGCCAGGGGCGGAACCTGTTCCGCATCATTGGCTCAGTCCCGTTTGCCTCGCTGGAAGACGAGTTCGTCAACATCCGCGAGTCGCTCAAGCCCGTCGGTGAAGTCATCGCCGTCGTCCCGGCCGGGCTGTCGGGCATCAATCCCGAGCTCATGGACGTCGAGCTGATCTTCGGCTCTAGCCAGAGCTTCAACGGCATCACCGCCGCGCTGGGTTCTAGCCCGCTGCGCGTCGTGCAGGTCCCGCGGCGCAGTGCTGTGCCGCCGATGGCGCCGGAGACCACCGGTCGTCACGTCGATCTGGCGCGTCTCGCTGCAGCCGCAGCCGCTGGCGAAAAGCTGGCTCCGGCCATGGCGGCGCCGGTTCCCGATCCACTGAACTCGACGATGCTGGGCGGGGGCAGTGGCGGCGGGGGGAGTCGCGGGGGCGATCGGGGCGGGGGCGGCGATGGTGGCGATGGTGGCGAGGAGGGCGGCGGGCGAACCGCGGGCAGTCAGTCGCAGAAAAATTTCACGCAGACCGTGCGTGTCGACATCCGCAAGCTCGACCACCTGATGAACATCGTGGGTGAGCTTGCGCTGGTGCGGAGCGGCATTCAGGGCGTGTTCGACGACCTGCGCCGCGACCGCCTCCACGCCGAGCTCGCGCGCAAGCTGCAGGACGAGCTACGTCGCCTCAATCGCAAGCTAGAGGACCTGCAGCGCGGCATTCAAGAAGTGCGCATGGTGCCGCTGTCGCAGGTCTTCGACAAGCTGCATCGCGTCGTGCGTCAGATGTCGCGCGAGTCCGATCGCAAAGAGATCCAGTTCGTCGTCACCGGCGGCGACACCAAGCTCGACAAGCTGATGATCGAAGAGCTGTCCGAGCCGATGATGCACATCATCCGCAACGCCATCGATCACGGCATCGAGGATCGCGATACGCGGCGCTCACGCGGCAAGCCTGACCACGGCACCATCGCCATCTCGGCCGAGCAGCGCGGCAACAAGGTTGTGATCGAGGTCTTCGATGACGGCAACGGCATCGACACCAAGACGCTGGTGCAGCGTGCGGTGGCCAAAGGCTTGATCTCGGAAGAAGCCTCACGCGGCATGTCACGCGATGAGCAGATCAACCTGATCTTCCTACCCGGACTTTCGACGCGCGCCGTCGCGGACCAGAACAGCGGTCGCGGCGTCGGCATGGATGTCGTCAAGACCAAGATCACGCGCATGGACGGCACCATCAACTCGTACACCGAGCTGGGCCAGGGCACGCGCTTTACCATCACACTGCCGACCACACTGGCCATCATCAAGGCGCTGGTGATTCGCACGGCGGGCCGCACCTATGCCATCCCGCTGAACTCGGTCACCGAGAGCCTGATGATCGGCTACGACCAGATCAAGACCGTCGAGCGGCGCGAGGTTTACATCCTGCGCAACAAGACGCTGCCGCTGGTGCGCCTGGACGAGATGTTTTCGCTGTCGCGGCCAGCCGATCAGCCCGAGCCAACGCAGGGCTACATCGTCGTGGTGAAGCTGGCGGCGCAGCAGCTTGGGCTTCTGGTCGACGATCTGGTGGGGCAGCAGGACATCGTCATCAAGTCGCTGGGGCGCGCCCTCAAGGGCATTCCTGGCATCGCGGGAGCCACCGAGCTGGGCGGTCAGCAGACGGCCCTGGTGCTCGATGTGCGAGCCGTGGCGCGTGAAGCCATGCCTCGCGCAGGGGAGGCGGCCTAATGTCGCAGCCAGCCGGCGCAGTCAGCCAGCAGCGCGGCGCCAACGCCCAGCGCAACGGCACCGAGATGCGCGCGTACACCGATATGCTGACCTTCCATATCGGCAGCGAAGAGTACGGGCTGAGCATCGAGCACATTCGCGAGATCACCAAGTTCAAACCGATCACCGAGGTGCCTCGCGTGCCCTCGTTTGTGTCGGGAATCATCTTGGTTCGCGGTCAGGTGGTGCCGGTCCTGGACTTGCGCATGCGGCTGCGCCTGCCGGGCGCGGGCGCGGGAACACGCTCGCGCATCCTGGTGGTGAGCCGTCCGGCGCTCGAAACCGAAGCCAGCACCGAGGACGAGCGCGAGCCGTTTGGCTTGATCATCGATCGCGTCAATCACGTCGTTCGGATCAACGATGCCGACGTCGAACCACCAACGGTTCTAGCGGGTCACGAATCAGAGTTTGTCGCTGGAATCTCGCGCATCAAGCTGGCGGGCGAGGAAGTGCAGAAGCCTGCGCTGCGCTACGGACCAGGCCTGGTCGCGGCTGAGCAGTATCGCATCGTCATCCTGCTCGACCTTTTGCGCGTGCTGACCTTCGAGCACGGCGGATCGATGAGGTTCTGATGAGCCAAGAGCGAAGACCTCTACGACCGATCCTCGCGCCGGGAAAAGATCGCGCCGGTGAGAAGGACAAGAACGACCTTGTGCAGCTCTGTGGCTTCAAGGTTGGCGACGAGGAATACGCACTCGGCATCGAGCGGATCAAAGAGATCATCAACCCGCTGCCGATTCGTCGTGTACCGCGCTCGCCGGCCATTGTCGAAGGCGTGGTTGAGCTTCGCGGGCAGGTGCTGCCGGTCATCGACATGCGCAAGCGGTTTGAAGTGCCGCCGCTGTCGCAGGAAGAGCTGTCCGATCACGCGATCGTGCGGGCTCGCAAGTACCTCATCGTTCCGATCGATGATCGCAACCACGTCGGTTTGATCGTCGATCGCGTCTCAGATGTGCTGCGCGTAACCCGCGATACCGTCGGGCCGCCGCCGCCTTTGACCCAGAATGAATACGCGCGTTTTTTCGCCGGTGTCTGTCACCACCGAGGACGAATCCTCATGGTGCTGGCGCTGGATGCCCTCCTATCGTCCACCGAGAAGAGCAACTTGGCAGATCTAAATCAGGGCGCCAAGGGAGCATCGACATGACGGAGTACGTTCCTGCTTCACACCTGGCTGAGATTGTCTCCATCCTCCGCGATGGAGACGAGGAAGCACGCCTAGATGCAGTGAGACAGCTCAGCAAAGAGCCCGCAGATCCCGCAGAGCGGAAGGCGACGCTGGCTGTGCTGATCGATGTCATGGGCGATGACGACTGGCAAGTGCGCAAGGAAGCCGTGGCCTCGGTGCTGTGCTGGACCGACCTGCCGCTGTTGTCGGAAGCCCTGGTCGAAGCCATGGGCGAGCCGGACAACATCGGCCGTCGCAATGCCGTCATCGAAGCCGTCATGCGCCTGGGCGCGGTGTGCATCGATCCTCTGCTGAACCATCTCAAGCAGAAGCCCGAGCATCGCAAGGTCCTCGTCGACGTGCTTGGCACTTTCGGCGATCCGCGGGTCATCCCGACGCTGGGTGAGACACTGCTGGACGATGACGCCAACGTCCGGATTGCCTCGATGGAGCAGCTGGCGTCCTTCACCGGCGAAGAGGTCCTGCCGGTGCTGCGCGGCGCGCTGAAGAGCACGGATACGCTGGTGGTGCTGGCGGCGCTTGATGGTCTGAATCGTCAGCGCGACAAGCTATCGGTGGGCGGGCTGACACCGCTCTTGTCGGAAGTGACGCTGCGACCGGCGCTGATGACGGCGCTTGGTCACACGGAAGATGCCGCGGCGATTCCCGCGCTGATCGAAGGCCTGATTGAAAAAGCCCGCGGCGCGCGCGAGGCGGCTCTGGTCGGTCTCTATCGCCTACACCAGTCGCTGAACGCTAGCGGTCGTCAAGAGATCGTGACGGCGATCCGCAAGCTGGACGAGAACACGGTGCGCTCGATGACCCGGGCGCTGATGGAGGCTACGCCACCCGTGCGCGAGGCAACGGCGGCTCTGCTGGGCTGGCTGGGCAAGCTGGAACTGGCGCGTCCGTTGGTGCTGGTGCTGGGCGATAGCGATGCGAGCGTGTCCGAGGCCGCAGCCCAGGCACTCATTGATCTCGATCCCGGCGAAGCGGCGCTGCGCATCCTGGCCGATATCCTGCCCAGCGTCGATCCTCGCAGCCGCGGCAATGTCTGTCGGTTCTTTGCTCGCAACGCGGAGCTGGTCATCGCACGCGCCAGTGCCGCGCTGCGCGACCGTCTGGGCACCGTCTTGGTCTCGGCGCTTACCGACAAGAATGCCCAGTCGGCGGGCGCAGCCGCCCAGGCCCTGAGCCTGCTTGGCGATACCGGACACCGCGCGCGTCTGCAGCAGCTTGCTGCGGGTGGCGGACAGGCGGGGACGCTAGCCAATGAAGTGCTGCGCAAGCTGGATGCCGGGGGCGCGGCGGTCACAACAGGTGGTGGTCAAGCGTCGTGATCGCCTATGGCCAAGGCGCAGAAGGCAGGGCAAGCCCGCTGAGCCTTCGCCAGCACGAGTTCGTGCTCTTGCGCGATCTCGTGGCCGAGCGATTTGGGCTGCAGTACGCGGATGAACTCGCCTATCTGCTAGAGCGGCGTCTGCTCCCGCGCGTGGAAGCGCTGGGGCTGCGCAGCTTCCTTGACTATCACGACTACCTGGTCAACTCCGCGCTGCCCAGCGACGAGCGAGAGCGTGAGCTGGCCGAGGTCTTCGAGCGCCTGTCGACCCGCGAGACTTATTTCTTCCGGGAGAGCTATCAGCTTGATGCGCTGCGCAGCGAGCTCTTGCCTCGCCTGGCCGAGACCCGCCGACGAACGCGCAGTCTGCGTCTGTTATCGGCCGGCTGCGCCAGTGGCGAAGAGGCGTACAGCCTAGCGATGACCGTCTGCCAGACGGGTCTTTTCGAACAGGGCTGGGATATCCAGATTGTCGGCTGCGATCAGTCGCAGCGCGCGCTCGAAATCGCTCGCCGCGGCTCGTACGGTCGCTCCTCTTTCCGTCGCATCGAGGACGCGATCCTCAAGACCTACTTTCATCCGAGCTCGGCCTCCGAGTACGCGGTGAACGAGTCGGTTCGTCGCCTGTGTCGGATGGAGTTTGTGCAGGCCAACCTGAGCCTTGCCGAGGCGCAGTGGGGCGAGCCGGGCGCTGCGCAGCGGGCACTAGCGGGACCATTCGATGCCATCTTCTGCCGCAATCTGCTCATCTACTTCGACCGAGCGCGTCGCGTGCCTCTGCTAAATGGCCTGGCTGCGCGACTGCACGGAGATGGGTATCTGTTCTTGGGGCACTCCGAGTCTCTGCACGACTTGAAGACGCCTTTTGTGCTGGATCGCTTGGCGGGCGAGCTAGTTTATCGTCTGGCTGCGCCTTCCCGTGATCGCGCCCCGCATTCGGCGGAGGCTTCACCTCTGCCACGGACGTGTGAGTGAAGCGATCATGATCCCGCCGAGCCAAACATCGCAGCCCTCGCTGAAGGCACCGTCTGGTAGCTCGGGCGGGGCGAGCCCTACGCGACCGGGGCCGCTGCGGATCATCATCGTCGATGATCAGGCGACGATTCGGCAGGCGATCTGCGATCTGCTCAAAGGGGCGCGCGACATCGAGATCGTTGGCCAGGCCGCTGACGGCGGTGAAGGCCTGATGCTGGTACACAACGTCAATCCCGACGCGATTCTCCTCGACTTGGAGATGCCGCGGCTCGATGGCTTTACTTTCCTGCGGCTCCTCATGGCCAAGCGGCCAACGCCGGTCGTCGTGGTTTCTAGCCACTCCTCGCGCGAGAGTGTGTTCCGAGCGCTGGAGCTTGGGGCGATGGAGTTTGTCGCCAAGCCGACGCGCATCAGCGGGGCCGGCGATCTACAGCCCATTCGCGAGGACTTGCTACAGAAGCTGCGCATGGTCCGGAGCCTGCGCCTAGAGACTCTGGCTGCGCGCACCCGAGCCCAGCGGGCAATGCCGACGTCAGCGCCCAGCAACGAGCAGCGCGGACAAGCGGGCTCGCTGGCCGATGCGCTGCGTACCCCCGCCCAGGCCAACGAGAGCGACGAACAGCAGCAGCTGCGCCTGACCAATGAGAACACCTTCCTCCCGGCGCGCTTGATCTGCATCGGGGCCTCGACGGGAGGGCCGCCATCGATCCTGGCGCTGCTGCAGGGGCTGGACCCGCGGCTGCCGGCGACGTTTCTGATTACCCAGCACATGCCCGAGATGTACACGCAGGCGTTCGCCGAGAGGCTCCGCCGCGCCACGCAGTGGCCGGTGCGTACTGCCATGCCGGGCGAGGCCATCGCGCAGGGCGAGGTGCTGATTGCAAGCGGCGGCCAGTCGCTGTGCATCGCTCGCGAGGGGCCGTTCCTCATCGTGCAAGGCCAAGGCCCGAGCTCATCGCAGACTCCCGATGTGCCCCTGGGGGGGGCAGCGAGTGCTCCGATTCCGATCGGACTCGGAGCCGCACCAGCACCGTCGATTGACCGCATGATGATCTCGGCCGCGGGCGCGATGGGCGAGCGCGTCATCGCTGTTCTTCTGTCGGGGATGTCGGGGGAGGGCGTGGCCGGTATCCAAGCCGTGCGCGCTGCCGGCGGACGCGTCATCGTCGAGTCTCCCGAGTCGGCGATCATGACCGGTATGCCGCAAGAGGCGATCCGCTCTGGGGCAGTCCATGAAGTCGTGCCGCTGCGTCGGATGGCCGAGGCGCTTACCCGCGTGATCATCAGTCGCCGCTGAGCGCAGCGCTGTCTCCCGAGCGCAGGGGAACGTCCTGTGGTCATAGGTCGCCGACGGAAAAGCGCTCGCATGGCCCACGTTTTCCCTCCCCCAGCGGTGGCGGTTTTTGATACAAGGTAACGTGTGACTCGTATCAGCATTCGCGCGCGTGGCCTCACAGAGCCCCTAAGCGCAGACATCGCGCCGGGCATGGCGCTGCTGATCGGACGCACACCAGATGTCTCGCGACTGCATGGGCGGGTACCGGGAGTCGTGCAGCTTCCCAACCTAGGCTCGCTACAAGTACAGACGGTGCGCGTTGATTCGCCGCGGGTATCGGGCAACCACCTGCTGATCTGGAACGAAGTGGACTCGGTCTCGCTGCTGGATCTGGTGAGTCGCAATGGCTCCTGGCTGCGGCTGGCGGAAGGGCAGCGTATTTCGCTGTCCGGCGCGATGGAGATTACGGCGGATCTCGCCGGGCCGATTCATGCAGAGTCTCGGCTCTCGCTTCCCGAAGACGCCGACTGGAACAACGAGAAGCAGTTCAGCGCGGCAGTGGTGCGGGCCTTGACGGAGTGGCTGGGTCGATTGGGTGTGAGTGCTCGCATCGTCCATGTCACGCAGGCCCGCACCGAAGAGTCCGAGAGCAGCTTCCTTCTCGCCGACGACACGACGCTGCAGGTGCGCGGGATGGAGACGATCACCCAGGATTTTTCATGGGCCTCGCTCCTCGATCGCATCCGCGCCTATGTCCACGAACAGAATCGTCGCTTCGAGCAGTATCAGAAGCGCGGCGACGGCATGATCATCGCTTCCCGTGCACTGCGCGAGGTCCTGCGGCGGGTTGGGGATGCTGCCGCGCGGGGGCAGCGCTTGATTCTGCTGGGACCTACGGGCGTCGGGAAGGATCTGCTCGCACGTTGTTTTCATCGCTATTCGCAGCGCGAAAAGGGACCGTTTGCGGCCCTCAATTGCGCGCTGCTCGACAAAGACCTGCTGTACGCTCAGCTCTTTGGGGCCCGTCGCGGCAGCTTCACCGGTGCGATCAGCGACATCATTGGCGCGGTCGAGTCGGCCCACGAAGGCACGCTGTTTCTCGATGAGCTGGGCGAGATGTCGCTCGATGTCCAGCGGGCCCTGCTGCGCTTTCTGGACACGCGCGGTGAGTATCAGCGCCTTGGCGACCCGCGGCCGCGTCGGGCGGATGTCCAGGTGGTCTGCGCCACCAACGTGCCGCTTGATGACCCCAGCTATCGCACCGGGCGCTTTCGCGAGGATCTTTGGTATCGCTTGGCCGCTGCCGTGGTGCATGTGCCACCGCTGCGCGAGCGCCCAGAAGACATCCTGGCGTTCTTGATGGCGCGCATGCTGCCGGGCAGTTCGCTGCGCGTCTCGGATGCTCTTGCCGACGACGCTCTTGAGCTTCTGCTGGCGGATTCCTGGCCTGGCAACTTCCGCGATCTAGAGCACTTCATCGAACGGCTGCCGCTAACGAACGAGCCGCAGAGCATCAGTCGATCGGTCTGTGAAGCGGCACTGCGGCAAGGCCGCGGCAGTGAGCGGGGCTCTTCGCAAGAGAGTCTGCCCCAGCGCGAACGTGTCGCTATTCGGCGACCGCGTACGGTCGAAACCACGCGGGTAAACGACGCTCTCAACTGGCGAGATATCGCCGTCACGGCCGTCGATGCGTTCTTGGAAGACAATGGCGATGGCGCGCTCTCTTGGGGCCAGCTTCACGAGTACGTCGAGAAGTATCTCAAGCCGGTCTTCGTCGCGCAGGCCTGCGACCTCGCCCAGCTAGAAGAGATGAATAAGGCGCTCAACTACTCGGCTCTGGCGCGTCGGCTGAACATCGCCGATGGCAGCACGGTGAAGATGCATCTGGGCCGCTACGTCGAGCGCTTCCGTCTGCCGCGTAACAAGAAGTCCTCCTAAGCAGACTGGTAGGGCAGGCGGGTTGCCTGTCTTTTGATGCGGCGATTCGTGCTATGAGGGCGGGCATGATTCGCCCTTTTCGCGGACTTGCCCCTCAGCTCGATCCCAGTGTCTACGTCGCGCCCAATGCGTCGGTCATTGGCGATGTTCATATCGGTCCACGGTCAAGCGTGTGGTTCGGAGCCGTGATCCGTGGCGACGTCTTCCATATTCGGATTGGCAGCGAGACGTCGATCCAGGACAACACCGTCGTACACGTGACCCACGATCGTTTCGCTACGGTGGTCGGCAATCGTGTCACCGTGGGGCATTCGGTGACGCTGCACGGCTGCACGGTCGGCGATCTGTGCATCATCGGCATGGGCGCCACGATCCTTGATCAAGTCGAGATCGGCGAGCGCTGCATCGTCGGCGCGGGCGCCCTGCTAACCCCTGGCACCAAGGTCCCGCCGGGTCACTTGGTCGTCGGTGCACCGGCGCGCGTCAAGCGTCCGCTGTCCGAAGCAGAAATCCAGTGGCTAGCCGCATCCGCAGCTCACTACGTCGAGCTTGGACGCATCTACGCCGCAGAGGACGCCGCAGGCGGCAACGCACCATCGGCCGTCTAGAGCTGATTGGTCGGGGAAGAAGCGATACCAGGAGGGGGGGAGAGAAGGGGAAGGGACGGGAAGGAGCGGGAGTTATGCGGCCTCAGCGAGGAGGCCGCCTGAGAAGCGGCGACGACTATTCGTCGTAATCCTCTTCGCCCTCGTCGCGAGCCTTGCGGCCCTTCTTCTTGGCCTTCTTGTCCTTGGCCTGGGCGAACAAGTCGCCAAGCTTGGCGCCCATGTCCGAGCCGCCGGCGTAGCCCTGCGCAGCCGAGACCTCGGCCTTGCGCTGCGCCGCCTTGATCGAGAGACCAATCTTACGCTCTTGCGGATCGAGAGAGATGACCTCGACCTGCACATCCTGACTGGCCTTGAGCACGTTGCGGGGATCTTCGACGCGCTCTTCCGAGATCTCCGAGACGTGCACCAGACCCTCGACACCCTTCTCCAGCTCGACGAAGGCGCCGAAGTCGAGCACCTTCTGAACCTTGGCAGCGACCACCTTGCCGACCGGGTACTCGTAGGGGATACGATCCCACGGATCCGGGATGAGCTGCTTGATGCCCAGCGAGATCTTCGGCTTGTCGCCGTCGGTGGTGTCGATGTTGAGCACCGACGCCTCGACCTCGTCGCCCTTGGTGAACATCTCCGAGGGGTGCTTGATGCGCTGGGTCCAGCTCATGTCCGAGATGTGCACCAGGCCGTCGATCCCCTCTTCGATCTCCACGAAGATGCCGAAGTCGGCGATGTTGCGCACCCGGCCCTTGACGTGCGTGCCCGGCGGGTAGGTCGTGGTGAGCTTCTCGTACGGGTTGGGCTCCAGCTGCTTCATGCCGAGCGAGATGCGGTTGTTCTTGGCGTCGATGTCGAGCACCACGGCCTCGACCGTGTCGCCCACCGCGACGACCTTGCTCGGGTGCTTGACCCGGCGGGTCCACGACATCTCG
>CALFYE010000188.1 GCA_937952145.1 uncultured Myxococcales bacterium | reverse complement strand
CCATGAACTCGGCGTTGCCGCCGAGCAGGATGTCGGTGCCGCGACCGGCCATGTTGGTGGCGATGGTGACGGAGCCTAGGCGGCCCGCCTGGGCAACGATGGCGGCTTCACGGGCGTGCTGTTTCGCGTTGAGCACGGTGTGCGGGATGTTCTTCTTGTGCAACATCGCCGACAGCACTTCGCTCTTTTCGACCGAGACCGTGCCGACGAGAACTGGCTGGCCGCGGCCATGACACTCGACGATCTCATCGATAACCGCGCGAAACTTGCCGCGCTCGTTCTTGTAGACCAGGTCGGGCAGATCTTGGCGCACCATCGGCTGGTGCGTCGGGATGACCACGACGTCGAGCTTGTAGATCTTGTGGAACTCTTCCGCCTCGGTATCGGCGGTGCCGGTCATGCCGCCGAGCTTTTTGTACAAGCGGAATAGGTTCTGGAACGAGATCGTCGCGAGCGTCTGCGTCTCTTCTTCGATCGTGACGTTTTCTTTCGCCTCGATCGCCTGGTGCAGGCCGTCAGACCACCGACGCCCGGGCATCAAGCGGCCAGTGAACTCATCGACAATCACCACCTTGCCTTCTTGCACGACGTAGTTGACGTCGCGCTTGTAGAGCGAGTGCGCGCGCAGCGCCTGCTGCACGTGGTGGTTGTATTCGATGTTCTTGGCGTCGTAGAGGTTGTGCAGGTTGAGCAGCCGCTCGATCTTCTCAACACCCGAGTCGGTTAGCATGACCGAGTGGTGCTTCTCGTCGACGGTGTAATCGACGTCCTTCTTCAGACGCGGGATGATGTCGTTGACCTTGCGATACAGGTCGGCGGACTGCTCGGCCGGGCCGCTGATGATGAGCGGCGTGCGCGCCTCGTCGATCAAAATCGAGTCCACTTCGTCGACGATCGCGTAGTACAGCTGACGCTGCACATAGCGCTCGATCGAGTCCTTCATGTTGTCGCGAAGGTAGTCGAAGCCGAACTCGTTGTTGGTGCCGTAGGTGATGTCGCAGCGATAGGCGCGCTGCTTCTCGACGTCCGTCTGGCCGTGGATGATCGTGCCAACCGACATGCCAAGGAAGCGGTAGACCTTGCCCATCCACTCGGCATCGCGTAGCGCCAGGTAGTCGTTCACCGTGACGAGGTGCACGCCCTTGCGCATGAGCGCGTTGAGATACAGCGGCGAGGTGGCGACCAGCGTCTTACCTTCGCCGGTCTTCATCTCGGCGATCTTGCCCTCGTGCAGCACCATGCCGCCGATTAGCTGGACGTCGTAGTGGCGCATGCCGTTGACGCGGCGACTGGCCTCGCGCACGGTCGCGAAGGCTTCGGGGATCAGGCTCTCTAGCGCCTCACCTCGGTCCAGCCGTTCGTAGAACTGCCCGGTCATGGCCCGCAGGTCGTCGTCGGACTTCTTCTGGAACTTGCTCTCAAGCTCGTTGATGCGGGCAACGATCGGCTGGATGCGTCGCAGCTCTCGATCGTGGCTGGTGCCGAAGATTTTCTTGATTAGTGCGCCAATCATGAGCGTTCGTGGCCTACCTGGGTGGGCAAAGTGAACCCATAGAGTAGAGGTAAGCGCTGCGCACAGCAAGGCGATAACTCGCCTGCAAAGCCCGCCCAAGCCCGCGGATTGCCTCCCGATTCCCGCCCCGGGCGCTAGACGAAGAATGCTATGATTTACGCGCCTGGTCTTTGCCTTGCAGCGTGGATGGGGTGTTAAGCGCTGCATACCGGACCGACGGCGCAGTCCACATGGTGACGAGCACCAAGCTTCTTCGCTTACCCGATCGCGGGCGCTTGCTGGTCGCGGCCGACTTACACGGCAATCTGCGCGACTACTTGGCGATCGTTGCCCACTTTGAAAACCTGGGCAGCGACGGATACCTGCTGTTTCTTGGGGATCTGCTGCATGGCCCCTACGTGCCGTTTGAGAGCTGGGGGGGCCACCCTTGCCTGCGTGGGCGACCCTATCGCGACCAGTCGCCGGCTCTGCTCCTCAGCGTCACTGAGCTGATGTCTCGCTACCCCGGGCGCGTCTTTGTGCTCCTCGGCAATCACGAGCACGCGCACATCGGTGGGCCGCGGACCAGCCTGTTCGCTCGCGATGAGGCAGCCATCCTGGAGCAGCGCATCGGGATCGAAAACAGCAGCTGGCTGACGGAGCTTCTTTCGTCGCTGCCACTCTGGGCGGTGACGTCTTCGGGCCTGCTGTTCAGCCATGCCGCGCCCGGGGCCCTACTCTCTAGTCTTGGTGACCTCGATCAGCTGGACTATCGCCTGTACAGTCCGCCTTCGATTCGTGCGGATTCCATCGGAAGTGGGGCGGGAGACCAGCCTGACGCCGCTGCCTTGCTGGGACGGCTGCTCTGGGGCTCCAGCTTGTCGCCAGCCTTGGCGAGTCAGGTCCTGGGAGCGCTGGGCCTGACCCTTAGCATCTACGGGCACTCGATCATCCCGGCGGGCTATCAGACCATTGGCAGCCAGCAGCTGATCTTGTCATCGAGCTTCGGCATGGAGGACGCCTACAAAAAGATCCTCTGTCTTGACCTTGCGATGAAGTACGGCGCTGCCTCGGCGTTGCGCTTGGGACATGAGATCCTGCCGCTCTATCCCATCCCCAGCGCACCGGCCGCCGTGGAACTGGGACGCAAAGCTCCGCGCTTTCAGGCGACGAGGCCGGCCCGTACGACAATTCTGCGCCCCACCCCCTGACCATCCCTTGCAACGGCGATCGGTGACAAGTAGCGTGTGCCCGTGCCATGGGTTGAAAAACAGCTGCGCGGGACCCGCGTCTGGATGCAGAGCGATGCTGCCGGCAATCCGGTACTCGGCGAGGACGAGCGTGTCGAGATCGTGTATAGGCCGGGCGGCAAGCCCTATCGTGCGTCGCCCCGCAACCTGGATAGCGTCGCCGATGCCCTCCCAGTTGACGATGCTGCGCTGGCGGGCAAGCCGGAGCCTGCGGGCGATGGAAAAGCAGACAGCGGGCAGAGGACTGCGAGCCCGAGCAAGCGTGCGCCGCGGGGCTCAGCGGGCAAGCTCAGCCCAGAGGCGGCTGCCGCGGCTGTACACGTCTATACCGACGGTGCCTGCACTGGAAACCCCGGGCCGATGGGCATTGGCGTCGTGATCCTCGACAAGACCCGTCCTGACGCAAGCCGTCGCGAGCTTTCGCGTTATCTCGGTAAGGGCACGAACAACATCGCAGAGCTGACCGCCATCGAGGCGGGCCTGCAGGCCGTTGAGCGAGAGCGACACGTCGTCGTCTACAGTGACTCGTCCTATGCCATTGGCCTATTGGCTGCGGGCTGGCGAGCCAAGGCCAACCAGGAGCTGGTCAGTCGGTTGCGCGTTCTTCTTCGTGAGTTCCCACGCGTTGATTTCGTCAAGGTTGCGGGACACGCCGGAGTGCCGGAGAACGAGCGCTGTGACGAGCTAGCCCGGGCCGCGATCAGCAATCGCTCCGCCCCGCGAACGTAAAGATCGTGGCAGATTGGAGGGCGCCATGTCGCCCTTATCTGTCGCTGTGCCGCCGCCGCGGCTCCTGACTTTGCTATTTTCGGCCCTCTTGGGGATGGGGGGCGTTGCCTGTCGTCAGCCGATGGCGCCTGTGGCCAGTCCTGCACCGGTTCCGTCGGCAGCATCGGTCCCGACGGGGTCGCAGCCCGCGGTCACCTTGTGGTTTATGACACGGGTGCAGAACACCCCTGAGCCCTGCGGCTGTACGTCCGATCCGCTGGGGGATGTATCGAGGGTGGCAGCGCTGGTGCGGGCAAGCGCTGAGCGAGGCCTGCTGCTCGACGCTGGGGCTCTGCGCTACCCACCAACCCCGATGCCGGTTGCAAAGCGCCCGCAGGCGCGGCTCAAGGCGGACTTCTTGGAATCCACGTGGCGCGAGCTTGGCGCCCTCGTCATGCTGCAGCCCGCCGATCTTTTAGGGGCGCAGGGGGCCTCAGAGCTGGCGCCGCGGCTGGCGACCAACGTCGAAGGACTGCCGAGTGACCGTCAGCTGCGTCAGGTCCTGCGCGTGCTTGGTGGGGTTCCGATCGGTGTGATCGGACTTGCCGATCCCAACGTCGCCTGGCCAGCGGGTCTGCAGGTCACCGATCCGGTGGCTGCGGCCGGCCCGGCGGTGGCTGGTTTGCGGACGCAGGGGGCAGCCCTCACCGTCGCGCTGACCGGTCTCCCGCGTGAGGCAGCGCGGCGCCTTGCTCGCCGGGTACCGACCCTGGATGTCGTCGTGGCCGGCGGTGATGACGCCTTGCCCGAAGGCGTAGGCCAGCCGGAACAGATCGGAAACACGCTGATCGTGGTCCCGGCGATCGAGGCACAGCGGCTGGTGCGGCTTCAGCTCTATCGCGGTGGCAACGGTTCACTGGCCCTGACACTTCGACCGACGGAGACGCAGCGCAACGAGCGCGCCGCACGGCTGGCCGAGCAGGAAGCTCAGCTGCAAGCCCGATTGACTGCGCTGCGAGCCGACGCGCAGGCTGAGGCCGAGTTCGTCCGTGCCACCGAGACCGATCTGGAGCGCACGCGCAGTGAGCTGGCAGCACTGCGCCAGGCATCGATGCGCAGCGACGAGGCCTATGCCGAAGCTGAGCTGGTGGCGATCGGCCGTAGCCTGCCGCGCGATCCGATCGTGGCGCAGGCCATGAAGGCCCTGGATCGTCGGGTCGGCCAGGCCAACTTAGCCGCAGCCGGAGCGCCGGTGCCCGCCCTTCCGGGACAGCCGTCTTATGTCGGCGTGTCCGGCTGCCTGGGGTCCTGCCACTTCCACGATGACGCGGTGGCGTTCTGGAACAAGACCCGCCACGCCGGGTCGTTTACGACGCTGGTGCAGGTCGGAAAAGAGTTGTCCTACGACTGTGTGCACTGTCACTCGATCGGCTTTGATGAACCCGGCGGTAGCACCCTGCGCACGCTGAGTGACTGGCAGCGCGCGCCGTCCGATCGCCCGCCTCCAGCGAGTCGTGATCTGCGACACGTGGGCTGTGAGGTCTGCCATGGACCCGGTTCGGCGCACGTAGCTGCCCCGTCGAAAAAACCCATCGGAACGCCCAAGCCGACGCAGGATCGCTGTTTGGTCTGCCACACCAAAGATCACTCCGACACCTTCGACTGGTTGCCGTATCTGCGCGACATCCTCGGCGAGGGCCACGGTGCTGAGCGCAAGGCGGCCTTACCGCCGGGGCCGACCGGTCATGAGCTGCGCAGCGCGGCCCTGAAAAAGCGGGGGGCGGCCGGCCACTAAGCCGCCATGGGGCCTGCTGATTGGCCGATGTATAGGCCAATCACACAGGTGAATAAATACATCTGCATACAAGGTGTGTGATTTCTTGATTGTTTGATAAGTCATTGGAAGTACACGGAATTTTGTAATGCCACAGAGCGTGATTTGTGGGGGTAGGTACGATATCCAAGACGGATCATTACCGTCGGGAAAGGCGAAAAATGGTGTGATTTCGCTGACTTATGCCCAAATGTCAGACAATGAGAAGATTGGCCAACAATCTGCGCAATAACCGAAAGTTCTGTTGACACAAAACCTGGCGATCCAATAACGTATCCTGGCGCTGCGCCCTAAACGGTTCTCCGCAGATGCCTGGATAGGCTATGAATCCGGCCCAGTACCACATCCTCAAAGAGACCTCGCAGACCATCGGCGAACTCCTCAAGCAGCAGTACAAGCAGGTGGGCTACAAGCGTGTCCATCTGGTCGTCGCTGCTCCCAAGCAGGAGAACATCGAAGGCAAGATTCCCGCCGTCTCCGTCTACCTGTACAACGTGACACTGGACGAAGAAGGCATCTCCAACAACCGCACCGGTCAGTACGTCGACGAAGAGATCGGTGCCGACGGCCAGCTGCGAGAAGTCGCGCGCGACATGCCCTTGTGGCTGCGCCTCGACTATCTCATCTCGTGCTGGGCCCAGACGCCTGAGGAGGAGCAGCTTCTCCTCGGCGCCACGATTCGCGCGATTCTGGAGCATCCGACGCTCTCGGGTGCCGATCTCAAGGGTGAGTCCTTCGAGCCCGGCGACTACATCCCGCTCCTGCTCTCGCAGAAGCTGGATGAGACGGTGCTGTCGCGATTCTGGTCGAGCCTGAACCAGCCGCTCAAGCCGGCGATTCAGTGCTGGACCACGATCCCGCTGTTCCCGACCTCGTCGCGGCCGATCCAGCGCGTGCGCGAGCGCGAAGTACGCTTTTTCGATCTGAACAAACTAAACCGGCTCCGTCAGTAAGGTGCTGACGGGGGCCATGGGGTAGCAACAATCGCCAGGCCGTTCCGAAAACCTTTCGTGAGATCGCTAACGCAGGCGCGGAAGGTTGACCTGGGATTCATCGCGAGCTGACACAAAAAGAAAAGGGGAGGCAGCATGGCCACTAGTTACCTTTCGCCAGGCGTATACGTCGAAGAAGTTGATCGTGGTACGAAGCCGATCGAAGCGGTCGGCACCAACACCGTCGGTTTCCTGGGTGAGTCGATGATGGGTCCGCTGAACCAGGCGGTCCTCGTCACTAACTGGACGCAGTTCGTCAAGACCTACGGTGACTTCACGCAGTCCACCTTCCTGGCGCATGCGGTCTACGGGTTCTTCAACAACGGCGGTTCGCGCTGCTACGTCGTGAACGTGGGCGCTCCGGCCGATCTCGACCTCACCCCGGCCGACAAGGTCGCGGCGGCTGAGAAGGCGGGCGCTCCGGCGACTGCCGCTCCGGCTGACAAGAAGGTCGACAACGACGCGCGCTACATCGGCAAGGACAACGGCCCGGGTGCGCGTACCGGTCTCAAGTGCTTCGAGGAGATCGACGAGATCTCGCTGGTCGCCGCTCCTGGTGTCACCTCTCCGGCGGTGCAGGATGCGCTGCTTACGCACTGTGAAGTCCGCAAGGATCGCTTCGCCGTGCTCGACAGCCCCGAGGCTGTGCAGGGTGGCGTCGACAAGCTGCCGCGTCCGCGTGACTCGAAGTACGGCGGTTACTATTTCCCGTGGATTCAGGTCTATGACCCCGAGCGTGGCAACGTCTACGTTCCCCCCTCGGGCCACGTCCTGGGCGTCTACGCGCGCACCGACAACGAGCGCGGTGTGCACAAGGCCCCGGCCAACGAGATCGTTCGCGGCGCCCTCGGCCTGCGTTACCAGATCTCGCGTGGTGAGCAGGACATCCTGAACCCCCGCGGCATCAACTGCATCCGCCTCATGCAGGGCGGTGGCATTCGTATCTGGGGCGCCCGCACCCTGTCGAGCGATCCCTCGTGGCGGTACATCAACGTGCGCCGTCTCTTCATCATGGTCGAGACGTCGATTGAGCGCGCGACCCAGTGGGTCGTGTTCGAGCCCAACGACTTCCGGCTGTGGAAGCGCGTCACCCGCACCATCTCGGCCTTCTTGACGCTGATCTGGCGTCAGGGCGCGCTGATGGGCGAGACGCCGGAGAAGGCGTTCTTCGTCAAGTGCGACGAAGAGACCAACCCGCCCGAGGTCGTCGACGTGGGCCAGTTGATCGTCGAAATCGGCCTGGCCCCGGTGAAGCCGGCTGAGTTCGTGATCTTCCGCATCGGTCAGATGCCAGCGGGTGGCGGCGTCCAGGAGTAGTTCCGTAAGTGGTGGCGGGGATCCCGGGCAAGTAGCACCGGGGCCCGCCACTCCAAATTGGGAGATGACGCATGGCCTACACGCAAAATTCGCGCAGCTATTCTGGCGGCAAATATGGCCTTGAGCTTGACCACACGATGGCAGGCTGGATCAAGGAGGTCGACGGCGGCCACGCAGTAGCGGACGTTGTCGAAGAGAAGATGGGCTCGGACCATCTTACTCGTAAGCACCTGGGCAACGTGCAGTACGACGAAGTCACCTTCAAGTGCGGCACGGGTATGAGCAAGGGCGTTTACGAGTGGATCAAGACCGGTTTCGATCAGTCGTCGAACACGCGCGGCCGTGAGAACGGCGCCGTGCTCTTCGCTGACTACGACCAGTCGGAGATCGCTCGTCTGACCTTCCAGCATGCGCTCCTTTCGGAGTACACGCTGCCGGCTCTCGACGCGGGCTCGAAGGACGCGGCGATGATGACCATCAAGTTCAAGCCGGAGACGGCGCGCAAGGAGCGGGGCAAGGGGACCAAGATCACCATGCCCGCCAACGCCGCTGCTCAGAAGAAGTGGCTGCCCTCGAACTTCCGGCTTGAGATCGATGGCATGAACTGTGATCGCGTCAGCAAGATCGAAGCGCTGACCGTGAAGCAGAAGATCGTCGTGGACAGCGTTGGCCAGCGTCGCGAGTACGAGCTGGTGCCGGCCAACGTCGCCGTTCCCAACCTCGAGATCACCATCTCCGAGGCCTATGCTGACGATTGGTACAAGTGGCACGAGGACTTCGTCATCCTCGGCCGCTGCGACGAGAAGTATGAGAAGCGCGGTACGCTGTACTACCTCGCTCCCGACACCGAGCAGCGCCTGTTCACCCTGACCTTCTTCAACCTCGGCATCTTCAAGATCGCCCCCGAGAAGGTTGAAGCCGGTGCCGAGTCGGTGCGTCGCGTGAAGATCTCGATGTACTGCGAAGACATCAAGTTCGACTACAGCAACAGCGAAGCGACCTTCGGCGCTCGCTAGTCCCGACCTGGTCACCGCCGGGCCGCTTGCGCGGCTCGGAGGCCCGTTTTCTGGTCTTGGCCTGAGCGGGCGGCTGGCTCTCACCACGCCGCCTGCTCAGGCTCTTCTAAGTTCAGAATTTTTGTAATGTGAGGTATGCTGTGCCAGGCCAAATGCGTTCATACGTCGCCAATCGCTTCCTGCTAGAGCTGCAAAAGCAGACGGCTGGCTGGCTGCTGACCTCCGAGGGGGGCATGGCGTCCACCGAGGTGGTGCAGGAACGCCTGGCGGCCGGCTATCCGGTGCGCAAGCACGCCGGCAACGTGAAGGTCGAGGAGATCACCTTCACCTGCGGCTCGTCGATGACCGAGCCGTTCTACGAGTGGCTGCAGGGCAGCATTCGCTATGAACATGAGCGCAAAGAAGGCGCGATTGTCACCGCCAATTACGATTTCAAAGAAATTGTTCGCACCAACTTTTATGAGGCTTTGATTACCGAGATTGGTCTTCCTGCCGTCGACGCAGCCAGCAAGGATGCGTGCAAATTCACAATCAAGATGGCGCCGGAGTGGACCGAGATTAAGCATTCTTCGGGAACGCAGTCTATGCTGCCCGCCCCGAAAGATACGGAAAAGCAGAAGCGCTGGCAGGCCGCAAACTTCCGCTTTGTTGTCGATGGCATGAACACCCAGCGCGTCAATAAAGTGGAAGCGTTAACCATCAAGCAAAACGTGGTCGACAACGCGGTTGGCGAGCGGCTGATCTTCCAAAAGGAACCCGCCCAGATCGACTTCCCCAACGTCGTCTTCACCATCCCAGAAGTCGACGCCGAGCCCTTCTACAAGTGGTATGACGACTTTGTCACCAAGGGCAAGAGCGACCCCGCCAACGAGAAGAACGGACACCTAGAGTATCTTAAGCCAGATGTCGCGGGTGTGCTGTTTACCGTCGATTTCTTTGGGCTTGGGATCATTAAGTTCAGTCCCGAAAAGCTGGAATCGTCGAGTGAGAAAGTTCGCAACGTAAAGATCGAAATGTACTGCGAACGCATGGACTTCAAATACGCTCAAGCCGGAAAGTTCGGGGGCTAACCCCAACTCATCCTCTGCCTTGTACTCCATTCCGCTATACTCCGTTCCTTCTGCT
This sequence comes from uncultured Myxococcales bacterium, assembly GCA_937952145.1. Lineage (GTDB taxonomy): Bacteria > Myxococcota_A > Polyangia > Palsa-1104 > JAEUJZ01 > JAEUJZ01. Next base: position 41,636 of record CALFYE010000188.1, on the reverse strand, counting down.
ATTTCTATCTCCGCTCCACTACCGCAAAAATCTCTGAGTCGGACTGATTTAACGCTAAATCGTAGCGCAGGGTATCGCTTCCCTAATCCGAAGCACTCAGTCGATTTTGCTGCATGGCTTTCAACGACCCGCCAACCGCCAACCTGGCAAGGGACAACAAGGTAGACCATGGCATTTAAAACCGAATTTCCGTTCACGCTCCCGAAGGGCTTCATCGATAGCGAGGGTAAGCTCCATCGCACCGGTGTGATGCGCCTGGCTACGGCCAAGGACGAGATCGTGCCGCTGCAGGACTACCGGGTGCAGAACAACCGCGCCTATCTCGTCATCGTGCTGCTCAGCCGCGTCATCACCAAGCTCGGCGAGCTATCGATGGTCGATACCGAGGTGATCGAGAACCTGTTCTCGACCGACCTCGCCTACCTGCAAGAGTTCTATCGCCGCATCAACGAAGAAGGGGCGCCGCGGATTCATGCCAAGTGCCCAAGCTGCCAGCATGAGTTCGACATCGACTTGCTCGGGGGAGGTGATGGCCGCGTTGTCGGCCAGGGGGGATAACGAGCTACCCCCTGGATCAGCTGTACCAGGAGGTAGCCTACATTGCGTATCACTTCCATTGGCCGCTCGACGACATCCTGAACATGGAGCACGACGAGCGGCACGTCTGGCTGCGTGAGATCGCGCGCATCAACCGCGAGATCAACGAAGCCCGCCGCCGCGGCTAACATCCCCCCGATCCTCGCCGCGGCTTCCTTCCTCGCTCCCTCCTCGACTCTAACCGCACCGATTCTTGCGCTCTTTGCTGGCGGCCGCCGCCGGTCGGGCTCGCTGGCCCAGGCGGGAACGCAGACGGAGAGTCGGCGCCGTTTTTCTCACCCTGTCGCCTGCCGCGCTTGGTAAAATCAGTGCGCTGTGAAGTGGCTGTGCAGCTTGCTCCTTGGTCCTGGCTGCGCGCCTCTCGTGGAGAACGAAGCGTCCCAACCTGGAACGCTGTCTCTGATTGCTCAGCTGTCTGAGATCTTTCGTCTGAGGATGCTCTGATGATTGCATCGCGTGAAGTTAGACCCCCCGGCGTTTATCACATCGGCTTTCAGTCGCGGGTAACGCCCGTCTCGCTTGCTTCCACCCACGTGGCCGGCTTTGTTGGCACGGCGAACAAGGGGCCGCTGGATACGCCCCGGCTGCTCCAGAGCTGGGCCGAATTCATCGACCTCTACGGCGGCAGCGCCGACGGCTACCTTGCCCGCGCGGTTGAGGGTTTCTTTCTCAATGGCGGTCGCACCTGCTACGTCGTGCGCGTCGCCCGCCGGCCGCGCGGCGAGGAGCGAGTACTGCCTGAGCACGCGGCTCCCGCTGAACGTGTCATCAAGGACGGCTGGGACAAAGACACGGTCCGCGTGCGCGCCGTCAACGAAGGGCGCTGGGGCAACAGTATCTGGGTTCGCTTCGCGCGCTCGACCGGGGCCAAGACGCTCCTTACCCTCGATCTCAGCGTCGGGGCCGATGGGGCTCGTGTCACCTCGACACGAGGTATCGAGCGCGGCTCGCTGGTCCGCATCTACGACCGCGAAAACAGCGACTACGTTGTGGTCAGCGATGTCGACGAAAAAGACAAGACGCTGCGATGGGGCATGGATACGCCCATTGTCCGTCGCTACGCCGCGGCCTCGCCGACCTACGTCGAGGTCATCGAGTTCGAGGTCTACGCCTCCTTGCGCGATCGCCGCGAGGTGTTTCGTAACCTGCAGATGAGCCCCCTGTCGCGCTACTACGCGCCGCGGGTGATCAACGATCAGTCGCAGCTCATTCGCCTCGACGACCTGGCGTCGACCTCGCCGCTGCCGAACAACCTGCCGGTGGTCACGCCGCTTGAGCGCTTGGCCGGCGGCCGCGATGGCACCGAGGGGATGACCGCAGAGGACTTCATCGGCTACGACCATGGCATGCACGACCGGCGCGGTCTGCTGTCACTGGCGGCGGTCGAAGAGGTCGCCGTGGTGCTCGTGCCAGATGCCATGCTGGCCTATAACCGCATGTCGGTTCCCGAGGCCCGCGGCTTCGTGCAGCGCATCCACGACGCGATGATCGACATGTGCGAGCGGCTGCAGGATCGCTTCGCCATCCTCGACATGCCCGAGACCCGCGACATCGAGGAGATTCGTCGGCTGCGCCAGCGCCGCGACAGCAACTATGCCGCGTATTACTTCCCATGGCTGATGGTGCCGGGCCCCAATGGCCAGGTGGTACGCCAGCCGCCGTCTGGGCACGTAGCCGGCGTCTTCGCGCGCAGCGAGGTGCAGCACGGGGTGCACAAAGCTCCCGCGAACGAGCAGCTTTTTGGCGTGACGCAACTTACGCTTCCGTTGTCCGATGATCACGTAGGACAACTAAACGCCGAAGGGATCAACACCATCCGCTCGTTCACCGGGCGCGGCATCCGCATCTGGGGTGCGCGCACCTGCGCCAGTGAGCCCGACTGGCGCTACCTCAACGTCCGACGACTGTTCATCATGTTGAGGCGAGCGATAGAGAACGGTACGCAGTGGATTTCATTCGAACCGAATACGCCCGATACTTGGGCAATTATCCAGCGCGAAGTCTCTCTGTTCCTGAATGACCTGTACACCAAGGGATACTTCGCTGGGGGCTCTGCCGAAGACTGCTATATCGTTCGCTGTGATGCTGAGACCAATGGCCCAGAAGTCGTAGATAGTGGTCGCCTTGTTGTTGAAATAAGAGTCGCGCCAGCTCTCCCTGCCGAATTTATCTTGTTTACTATCGAACAAGAGATGGCCGAGAGAATGCTGCGCAAGGAATAAAGAGGTATACCGATGGCCGAGACCGGACGCAGACCAGAGGCGTACGGCGTTTACCACTTCGCGGTCGAGATCGAAGGCGTGCAAGAAGCCTTCTTTCGATCGTGCAGCGGGCTGAAGTCCGAAGCCGAGGTGGTTTCCGTGCAGGAAGGTGGTCTTAACACCACCGAGCACAAGCTTATCGGGCGTACGAAACATCCCAATATCGTCTTGAAACAGGGATTCGCCAATTCCTTCCTGTGGGAAAAGCGTCGCGCCTATGTCAGTGACGATCCCGGTTCGCCCTTGAAGCGATTCAACGGGACGATTATTCAATTGGGACCGGGCGGCAAGCGCGTTCATAGCTGGCAATTCAGCAAAGCCTGGGTCTGTAAGTGGGAAGGACCCGACTTTGATGCATCGAAGAATGAAATCTCGATAGAGACGATCGAGATTGCCCATGAGGGACTAAGCTATAAGGCTGGTGGCTAGCCATGGCAGAGTCGACGAACAAGCCGACGCGGTTTGAACCGCAAGCTGCCGCAGCATCGCAGCGCATGGCCGATTCGGTGTTCGACCGACTCAGCGCGGGAACGCGCGCGCCGCGCGGCTTGTCTAACGAAGCCGCGCCGTCGGGCGAGGGGGGAGGTCGCGGGGCGATGACGCTGCAGACGGCGCTCGGCCCCGGCCGGCCGCTGCGGGCTCGCGACGTCATCGCCACGGCGCCCAAAGAGCGGGCCCCGGCCGCAGCCGAGACCCCAACGTTTCCCACCGTCGTCGCTGGCTGGGAGCCGCCCGAGGTCATGCGGGGCGGGCTGCGGGCTCGCGAGGCGGCTGAGGCGGAGCGACCGCTGTGGGCCCTGCTGCCCGCCGCCCAGCTTGAGCCAATCGTTGCTGCCGTCGAGAGCGTCATCAGCCGCGGGTCCACCGGCGAGGATGCGGAGCGTCACAAGCAAGGTGCGCCGATGATGCCCGTGCTGCGGCCGCCAGCGGCGCGCGACGACGAGGCGGGCGCGCTCAATGAGGATGGCTCGCCGCGCATCACGCGCTCGACCATTGATGCCTCGCTGCGCATGCTGGACGCGCTGCGGGCCCACGCTTCGCTGCACGCGACGGCGGGCGACCAGCGGATCTCGCTGGGTGATATGACGCTGATTGCCTTTGCCGAAAAGAAGCAGCAAATGGCTGCTGCGACGGCCAACGCGACTCCGGAGCCGAAAGAACCGGATCGTCCACCTGGACACCTGCCTAATCCCAAGGTGTTTAGCAACAAGAATAGTATCCTGCTTAAGATCCGCGAAATCGCGAAAGAGATTCATAAGAAGGATTCGGATCGAGAGAGCGCTGCCGATACACGGTATGGCGGTAAGTAAAAACTGCCTTGCGGCCAAACTCGACCTTGAACGAATTGAAAGAGCAAGAAAGGACTGGAGCCTATGGCGGAACTGGTCAAAGCGAAGTTGATCGATCACGATGGCTTAGGCATCGATCTCAACGTATGCTTCAACCCCAAGGAATTTTCGGTCGAGAAACAGGTCCAGTGGACGCCCAAGGAAGGCTCGATCACCGATGAGCCGCCCGAGGAATTCGCCAAGCCGACGCCAGCGACGCTGAACGTCACGCTGCACTTTGACACCTATGAGGATAAGACCTCGGTGGTTGATAAGTTCACCGGCAAGCTGGAGAAGCTGGCGTTGATCGTTCCTGATAAGAAACGACCGCCGCTGTGCTCGTTCGTCTGGGGCAAATTTGTGTTCCAGGGCGTGGTCGAATCTCTGTCGCAGAAATTCACAATGTTTCTTAGCGATGGAACGGCTGTGCGCTGTGAAGCTACCCTCAAGATGAAGAAAGCCAGCCAAGCGCTTACCGGTAAGAAAGGTGGCGGGTAGTCCTATGCCGAACAGAATTACCGCTGCAAATATAAAAATCAAAGTTGCTGGTAAGGATGTCGATCCGAACCATATCACCAGCGTTGAGGTCCACTCGGACCTCAATCAGCCGGATATGGCCGATATCTGCCTATCGAACTTTGGTGACGCCGGTGGCGGCGGCGGCGGTGGCGGCGGCGGGATGGCGGGCATGTTGAGCGGACTGTTTGACCGCGTTGGCTCGGGCGTTGCCGCCAGCCGCTTCAGTGCCTCGTTCCGCCTCGGCGACGATCTGGAAGTCCTGATGGGACTGGAAGGTGAGGCCCCGCAGCTGGTCTACAAGGGCCTGGTCTCGGGTTCGCTGCCGGGCTTTGACACGCACCTGCCGGTGACGGTCAACGTGAAGGGTCTAAACAACCTGCACAAGCTGTCGCGGACGCGGAAGACGCGGACCTTCGTGAACCAGAAGGACATGGATATCGTCTCGAAGATCGCGACGGAAAACGGCCTGTCGGCCAAGTTCGGCAAGTTCCAGCCGACGCTGATGCACGAGCACCTGCACCAGTGGAACCAGACCGACCTTGAGTTTCTGCGCCTGCGAGCCAGCCGGACAGCCCGCAACCTGTGGGTCGATCTCGACAACAGCACGCTGTACTACGTCAAGTACGAGAAGGATCAGGGGCCCGTCGCTGAGCTGAACTACACGGAAGAAGGCGACAGCTCGCTGGAAAACTTCTGCCCGCAGTCGAACGCGGGCGCGCAGACCAAGACGGTCAAGGTCAACGGCTGGGATCCCGAGAAGAAGACCAAGATCCTGGGCAACTACGATGCCCCGGCCTCGCCGCTGGGCTCGGAGCCGGGTGCTTCGGCGTTCGGCGACAGCCCGGTCCTGACCATCACCGACGTCCCGGTGCGGACCAAAGAGGAAGCGGACCTGGTCGCCGAGTCGATCTGCACCGAGCGCAACATGAACTTCATTACCGGCAGCGCGACGACGAAGGGCAATGCCAAGATCAAGCTGGGCACCATCGTCAAGCTGGTGACGGAGGACAAGCGCTTCAACGGCAAGTACTACGTCTCTGGCGTGCAGCACTCGTTCTCGCACGGCGCCAGCGGCCTGGGTGGCGGTACCGGCATGGGTGGCTTCAAGACCACCTTCAAGTTCCAGCGCGACGCAGGCATGGGCTAGTCCGCCGACTGCCTGTTGCGGTCCGTCAGCCGTCGTCTTACCCCCGCTCCCTCTCTCCTCCCAGCTAGCGCGTCGTGTTCAGCAGCGTCATCACCGACAAATACTGATGCACCATCAATAGATCGGCGCGTCCGTCGAGATTGACGTCGGCCACCTGCAGACTGGCGCTGGCCTTGGGGCCGGCGATGGCCTGGGGGGCCGTCGGAAACTGGCGATTGGCCGCGGCGGGTAGCACGAACAGATCGCCATACTGGTCGTAGTACACAAGATCGGTGAGACCGTCGCCGTCGAGGTCTGCTGCCTGGAGCTCTCGCGGCTCGGCCGAGAGGTTCACCGAGACCGAGTTGGGGAAACGCCCGCCGCCGTCGCCGTAGAGCACGACGATGCGGTTTTTGCCCGTGGTCGCCACGGCGAGGTCGAGGTGCCCATCGCAGTCAAAGTCTGCGACGGTGAGCCAGTAGGCGTAAAGCTCGCCGGCCAGACTGATGTCTTGGCGCATAAACGACGAGCTGCCGCGGTTGCTGTAGACCTGTAGCTGGACGTCGCCGGTGTTGAGCGTGGCGAGGTCCAGGGTGCCATCTTCGTTGAAGTCGCCAGCCGCTAACACCGTCGCTGGGCGGGTGCTGGCAAGGTTCACGGCGGTCGCTAGCTCGCCTTGACCGTTGCCGTAGAGGACCGCCAGATCGCTGGCGCCTTGCTGCGTAGTCATGACATCCGGAGCCCCATCGGCGTTGAAGTCCCCGACGACAAAAGCGCCAGGTAGACCGCTGATCGCGCCGGTCGAGGTGCTGAGAAGCTGTCCGTCTGCAGCCGCCAGCGTGCAGCGGATTTCCTTGGCTGTGCGATTGCTGAGCAGATAGTCCGCGTGCTGATCGCCGTTGAAATCGACGAGCCGGATCATGCGCGGTGAGCTACCACCGCTACCCATAACCAGGGGCGCAAACTGGCCACTGCCACTGCCGCGGAATGACCACAGCGTGGTGTTCAGACTGACGGCTGCGAGATCGATCTGGCCATCGTTGTCGAGATCGCCGGTGGCGATGCTGGCCAAGTCGGCTCCGGTTCCGGTGGCCACGGCGAGCGATAGGTTCTGGAAGCTGGCCGGGTCGGTGCCGGTCCGCCAGGGGCTGCCGCAGCGCGGGGCCGCGGTGGCCTGGTTGACAGGCGAGGTGCAGCGCCCACTGCCCGAGTCGCACACCAGACCGGCCGGGCACTGGACGAGGCCGACCTCGCAGCGATCGGGGTTAGGCACCAGGCTGCTGGTCCACAGAGCATCGCAGCCGACAGCGCACAAGCAGGCAAGAGCCCAGGCCAAGCGCATCTTACTTTCCTCCACGGCGAATCGCGTCGCGTCCCAGAATGATGCCCACCGTGCCCGCCACGGATAGGCCGAGTCCGATCCCCAAGAGCGCCCCACCTTTGCCGCCGGTGTCGAAGACCTGTGGGCAGAGCTCGCCGGAGCCCGTCGAACTAGCGGGGCCACAGCGCCCGTTGACGACCAGGGCCGAGACGCCAAAGCCGCCCAGGATCAGGCCGCTACCCACTGCTGCCAGGCCGCCAAAAAACAGGATCTTCGATCGCTGGCTGGGTCCCGCGGGCACTGGCCCGCTGGGGGCGGGCGTCGGGAGCAGACTAGGGGGGCGGCTGGCCAGCGGCGCCGAGCCGGGCTGCAGCGTGAACTCGACATTGGTTAGCCGACCTTCGGCGAGGTCTACGCTTCGTTGCTGTGGCAGGTGGCCGGGGGCGGAAGCTGCCAGCGTCAAGGAGCCGGGCAGCGGGGCTAGCCGCAGCGGCAGGTGCGCAAACAGACGCTCGCCGACCTGCACCCGTGCCCCCGGGGTGCTGACCGTGACCTGCAGCCGGGCCCGCGGGCGTAGCCAGCCTTGCCGATAGCTCTGTAGCGCAGTCTGGACCACTTGCTCTTGTAGCTCGCCCTCGCTACAGGCGTTGCAGGTCTGGCTGTGACTAGCTAGGCGGCGGCCGGCCACCACATCGATGAACTCGGCCTGGATCGTGGTCTGCGGGTGCCCGGTGTTCCCCCCAGGCTCGATGCGCACCAGCAGGAGGCCGAGCGCATCGTTGCGACTGCCGAGATCAAGCTGGCAGGGCAGGGTGGACAGGCAGGACGCCAGCTCCTTGTTCCCCTGCAGCGCCTCGCTCTGCGAGAGCAGAAAGAGACCCTCCTTGGCCGCTGCATCGCGCAGCGCCGAGAAGGCTTTCTTTTCTGCCAGGCCGCTCTCCGTGCTCCCCGACATCAGGGTCAAAAGCGGCGGTGGCGCCGAGGACAGCACGCTGCGGGCGCTGCTGTTAAAGCGCACCTCGCTGTCAAACCCTGGGGTCAGCAGGACCGAGGTGCTGAGCTGGGCCTCACTGCCTTCGAGCGACACGGTGTGGGCGCCGGCCGAGAGCTGCAGCGGACTGAGGAGGGGGAGCCAGCCGACCAGGCGGTTGTCGACACGCACCCAGGCACTCCGCGGGCCGATGATCTGGACCTCGACGAGCTGGATGCCCTGCGGAGGTGGCTCGTCGAGCAGCAGCTGAGCCGAGGCCTGTCGGCTGGGATTGGCTTCGCGATCGGGATCCTGCAGGTAGCGCCGCATCAGATCGCGAGCCAGCAGGCCTTGTCCATGCGCCCTCGCGAGCCGTCCGAGGTAGTAAAGGAGCTCAGGGCGCACCTCGGCTCCGTAGGCGCGTCGGAAGCTCTCTTCGGCTTGACTGAAGCGGCCCGCGGCGAGGGCGGCGAGGCCGGCTTCTAGCTGATCCTCGGTGCTGCCCGCCGGGGGCTTGCTTGTGGAGTGGTGCGGGCGAGCGCTGGCCGGGGGCTTGTCTTTTTTGCGGTGCGTGCGGGCTTGGGCCAGGGGGGCGCCGAGCAGCCCAGCCAACGCCCACAGCGCAAGGAGCAGGCCAAGGCTGAGCGCACCACGCGCGGGCCGTGTCATGGGCACTGTCCCACTTCGGTCTGCTGGCCGGCGGTGACGTTGACCATGCGGGTCTCGCCATCGACCTTGAGCATGTGTCGCCCGGGGGGCACCCACTCGACGCGCTTTCGGCAGCGGCCTTTCTGCTCGCGCAGGATCACCACGATCCCAAGCTTGCTCTTCAGGCCGCTCAGCGCTTGGTTGATGGCATCGCGGTGGTTGCTGGGCCCGCCTTTGCCCTGCAGCTCTTTGGCTTTTTCGTATTCGGCGGCGGCATCGGCTAGGCGGCCCTGCTGGTTGTAGATCTCACCGACGCTGAAGGTGGCGTCATAGACGACACGAGTGCAGGCTCCGCCGGTCTTTTTGCCACCACGCGAGCAGGTGCTGGCGGCACGCGACAAGAGCTTGATGGCGCGCTTGTAGTCGGCTCGGGCGGCTGCCTGGTTGCCGGACTGCAGCAGGGCTTCGGCGGCCTTGGCCTTGCGGGCCGATTTGTCGTCTTCACCAGCGGCGTTGTCTGTCGATCCTTCGTCTTCGCCACGCGGGGTTGCCGCGTTGCCCGTCGATTCCGTACCGCTTTGGCCCGGCGAGCTGCCGAGGTCGGCGGGGCTTTCGTCCTTGCTGCCGCCATCCCGCGCTGAGGCCGATGCGGCGGTTTTCTCACCTGCCGCGGGCTTCCCCAAGGCGCCGGCCTGACTGTAGAGCAGCATCGCTGCGCGGGCCCGAATGCTGCGACTGCTATCACTGCTGAGCACCGTCAAGGCGGCGAGCGCAGCTTCCCGGTTGTCGCCGGTCAGCATGGCCTCTGCGACTTCGAGCACGGCTCGGCGGATGCTTGGTTCGCGGTCGCGCGAGGCCTGCACGAGCGTGCTCTTGGCGGCATCGCTGGGAAGGCGACTGGCCAAGCGGACGATCTGCGCCCGCTCTTCTTGCGTGCCGTGGGCCAGGCGCTGCCCCAGGTCCGATGGGGCGGTGGCCGGCTGGCCCAGGCGTCGCAGCAGCGAGTAGCTGGTCAGCCCATCGCTACCGCCGCGCGCCAGACCTTCGCGCAGGACCGCTGCAGCCTGCGGCTCGCCTGCCTCGGCCAGTCGCTGGGCGGCGGCAAAGCGCACGGAAAACTCGCGATCGCGCAGCAGGCGTCGCAGCAGCTCTTGGTCGTCTTTGCTGTGCTCGGCGACGGCTCGCCGGGTGTCGGTGTCGCTGCTCTCGGCGAGCTTGCGCAGGCCGGCCCGCTGCTCACTATCGCCCAGTGTGGCCAGGGCAGAGCGCGCGATGACTTGTTCTTCGACGTTGCCGCTCTCGACCGCCTTGCTCAGCGAGCGCTGACCATCGGCGATGATGGCGCGACGCTCGTCGCCGGTCAGGTTCTTGGCGAGCCGGCCTAGGCTGCCCCAGGCCTCTTGCCGGACGCTGGCATCGCTGTCCTTGAGGGCCTGCTGCAGCGAGGCGATGCCGCGTGCATCGCGCCTGCGGCCAAGCGCCCGCGCCGCGTTGCGGCGTACCCGGGCATCCGAGTCGGTGACCAGGCTGGTGATGCGCTGCAGATCTTCGCCTTGGTCGCTCTCGGCCAGGACGAGCAGCGCTTCGGAGCGTACGACCCAGTCGTTGTCGGACAGGGCGCTGCGTGCCCACGTCAGGCTCTGCGCCGACATGACCGCCGGATCCGACTGGCTGACATCGAGGATGGCCGCGGCCAGCGCCTGGCGCAGCTCCTCGGTCGTGGCGTCGTTGCCCAGCGAGTCCAGTGACTGACCGAGCAGGCGCAGGTCACCCAGCTGACCGAGCAGACCAAGTCCCTCGACGGCGAGGACACGAGCGGGAACCGCCGCCTGGCGGTCGGCGAGCACCTTGCGCAGCACCGGACCCACCGCCGGCTCCGACGGCGCCGCCAGGGTGCGAGCGGCCAGCAGCTGATGCGGTCCAGAATCGCGGCTGAGCTGACGCAGGAAGGCCAGCGCCTGTGGCTCCCGCGCTTTGGCCAGGCGAGCCGCCGCCGCGATCCGTTCTTCCATCGGTGCGCTGCTCTGCATCCGGGTCAGAAGCTGGCGCGTCGCAGAGGCCACCGCCGCCTGCGACAAGCAGCCCAGCGCCCCGCTCTGTACCGCAGCGGGTAGGACTCCCCGCTCTAGCCACGTCGTCAGGAGTTCGACGGCGCGCAGGTCGCCTTGATCACAGAGCAGGAAGGCGGCCCGCAGGCGGAGATCGGACCCGGTTGGGCTGCCGGCTGCCGCGCTGCCTTCCAGCGCCTGCCGCAGGAAGCGGGCGCCTCCCTCATCGCCAAGCTGCGCCATGGCCGAGGCAGCAGCGACTTTGACGCTGGCCGCACTGTCACTCTCCAGCGAGTGTCGGAGCTCGTTGGCCGTGGCGGCGTCGCCAAGTCGCGCCAGGCTCAGCGCTGCTTGCGCTCGTACCTCGGGGGTCTGATCCGAAAGCAGGTTGCCGATGGCGCCCTTGGCCGAGATTTCGCCGGCTCGGCCCAGCGCTTGGCTCGCCATGCGTCGAAGCTCAGGTGCCGGGGCCTGCAGCGCTTGCGTCAAGATCTGCACCGCGCGTTGGCGCAGCCCGATGATCTCGGCCAGCGATGGTCGTGCGGCTCCGTCATTCGCCTGGGGCGGGCTGCGGCGCAGCACCAGCGTGGCGATGATGCCCAGGCTGAGTCCCAGGCCCAACGCGGCCAAAAGCCAGATCCGCGGCCGACCGTACTTCACGAAGAAATCGGAGGCCAGCCCGCGCACGATCGCCGAGCGACTGCTCGGACTTAGCCCGTGGCTGCGATTGCGGCCCTCCAGCCCGTCGATCTCGGCCGTGAGGGCCTGGGCTAGCTCGGACATCGAGGCGAAGCGATCCTCGGCGTGCTTGGCTAGGCAGCGCAGCACCAGCGCTTCGATGGCGTCGCTGATGGTCAGCTCGGACAGGCGCTGGCGGGGGGGCACGACGTTGGTCTCGACGTGCATCCGCATGACTGCCTCGGCGGTGTCGGCCATAAACGGCAGCGAGCCGGTCAGCATGCGGTAAAGGATGCAGCCGAAGGCGTACTGATCCGTGCGCGCATCGACGATGCCCCCGTCGATCTGCTCTGGCGCCATGTACTGCGGGGTGCCGACCTGCGCATCGGCGCGAGTCAACGCTGAGCCCAAGCTGGCCTGCTGGTCCCGCACGGCGATCGCGCCGCCGCCCGAGATCGCAGAGGGAGTCGCCGCGGTCCCGTCTTTTTCCGCCTCGGCCTGGTTGAGCAGCCCCGAGGTGTCCTTGGCGACGCCAAAATCGACGATCTTGACGAAGTCCTCCTGCCCGACGGTGGCATCGCCCGGCAAGAGGAAGATATTACTGGGCTTGAGATCGCGGTGGACGATCCCCTGGTCGTGCACCGTCTGCATGCCTTTGGCGATCTGTAAGGCGATGCGGTAGGCCCGAAGGGGCGGCAGCGGGCCGGTACGCAGGACCTCGGCCAGCGTCGGTCCGCTTAGGAATTCCATGACCAGATACGGTCGGCTGTCGGGCAGCACGCCGTAGTCGGCGAGATAGACGATGTTCGGGTGCCGGACCTTGGAGGCCATCTGCGCTTCGAGGAGGAAGCGCTTGCGGCTGACCTCGCCGGCGCTGCGGACCAGCACCTTGACCGCCACCTTGGTCTTGAGCGCCAAGTGCTCGGCCTGGTAGACGATGCCCATGCCGCCTTCGCCGACGCGCTTTTCCAGGCGGTAGCGCTCGCCGATCACCGCGCCCAGGATGTTGTCGCCCGCGACGCTGACGACGTTCCCTGTACCGCCGCGACGAGACTCGCGCGAGACGCCCGAGAAGCCATCGGAGGTCGCGTCGAGGCCAGCCGGCTCGGGCTCGCCGCTGGCGCCGGTCGGTTCAAGCGCGAAGCTGCTCGCCGAGCCCTGGACGGAACTTGGAGCAGCCTGCTTCAGCACCGGTGCGGGGTGCTGCGAGGAATCGCCAGAGTCGACGGTCTGGCCCAGCGCTAGCGCCGCGTCGAACTTAGCGTCGAGCGAGCCCGCCTTTCCGGCTCCGCCTGGTGACGCGGGGCCGCCGCCGCTAGACGACGACGTACCCGTGGGCGGGGGGGGCCTGCTAGTCCCGTGACGCATTGCAGCCCTTCTATCTTACAGGATGAGTCGGGCCACAGCCTCAGATCCGTCGCCTGTTTGCGCCGGGGTTTTGACTAGGGCGGGGGGCTGTCCGGCGTCCGCCGGCGGACCGGGAAGACGAACTCCAGTGGCGAGCGCCACAGCCGTCGGAGCAGCGAGCGGACGAGCCCAAAGAGCTCGCGACTGCGGACGCCGCGGGCGCGCAGCGCGACCCACAGCGCCAGCATGAAGCTGACACCAAAGTTGGCCGCCAGGATGAGCAGGATTCCGAGAGCGGCCCAGAGGTAGTCGCGACTGAGCAAGAGCCGCGCCCCCCCCGCCATGACGTCCGTCACCGCCGCCAGCGTGAGCGATCCCGTCGATAGGGTGACGTGCCGAACTTCCGTGGGCAGGCCGAAAAACTGTCCCACCACCGGTGACATGCCGAGCAGGATTCCGAGGGTGACGACGCCACCGACGCCCGCCACCTGTCGCTCTAGCGTCCGACCGAGCCAGCTGGCGATCCGCACCCCAAGCCAGCGACGGATTCGGCGACTGCCTGCAATGCCGGCGGGCAGGTGGTGGTAGACCGTCCAGTTCTCCAGCCAGCCAGCGGCGATGCTCGACAGCCATAGGTACACACCCGTCAGTATGGCGAAGGGCAGGGCGACGAGCGGGTGCATCGAGTGCACGGTGTACGCCGCGCTGGCTGGGGACAGGAAGTTGTGCCCGGTGTGCAAACGCCACAGCCAGTCGCAGAGCAGCGCCGCCGGAATCACCGCACCCAGGTTGCCCAGGGCGGAGGCCATCTGCGAGCGAGTGATGCGGGCAATCATGTCGAGCAGGCGATCGAAGTCCGGCCCCTCGGGAGCCACGGATCGACCGCGCTGCGACAGGGCTCCGGCGAGCGCGGCGGCGGTCATCGAGGGCTGCTTGGTGGCCAGCGTGAAGTGGCAGAGCTGGATGATGACGAACGACAGCGCATAGTTCGTCGAGGCGACGAGCCCGGCGAAGAAGGCGGGCAGCTTCCAGGCCGAAAGCAGGTACTTGAGGACAGCGGTCCCGGCGGTCAGCACGCCAGCGCCGCAGCCGGCGAGCAGCATGTGTCGCCACTCCGATGGCGTCTCGGTGATGTACTTTTCGCCGCTCTTGCCGGTGCGTTCGACGATCTTTCGCGATAGCTGCTGCGTGCTGGTGTGAAACAGGGCCCGCAGGCTGTGATGCTGGGTCTGCGCGTCGATCAAGTCGGCGACAAACTGTGCGACCTCGTGCCCGGACTCGTCGTTCTCCGCAGGCTGTGAAAACAGAAGCCCGAGCAGCGCTTCGATGCGCCCGACCATGGCGTTGATCAGCTCTAGGCGGTAGACCAGATCGACGCTGACGCCATAGTCTTCGAGGTGACCCAGCACCTGCTGCACGGCTTGGCGACAGTCTTGGATGGCGACGAAGGCCTCGACGATGTTGCTGCCGCCTAGGCTGCTGCTGCTGGGTTCTGCCGAGCCGGTGGTCCGCTTGCCGCTGAGCAGCCCCTCGCAGATCCGGCGCAGCCGCAAAAAGGGCAGGTCGGACAGCGCGGTCTCGGGCATGCGCTCACGGACATCATTGGCCAGTCCCAGCGCGCAGACCCGCGAGGTGAGAACGATCACGGCTTCATGGATTGCGTAGCGCAGGTTCTGCCACGGTCCCGTCGCAGAAGCGGGCTCGGAAGCCGGTCGGATCTGCAAAAGATCCAGCAGGCGGTCGAACAGCGGGCGCGGCACGCGGGTCAGCCAGCGCGCATCTTCGCTGGTTGGCAGCACCCGCAGCAGAAGCTCGGACAGGCGGTTGAAGTTCGGTGGACGCGGCAGGATCGACTCAGAGAGCCGGGCGGTCGCCTCGCGCCAGAAGCCGGGCTCTTGCGCCAGGCCGACGTCGGTAAACAGGCCGGTCGCCTGGGTCTGTTGCAGCACCGACTGCAAGAGCAAGCTGAAGGCCCAGCGCCAGGGCACGACCTGCTCCAGCACGTTGACCAGAAGCTCTAGATGCAGCGTGCGGGCATCTAGCTCTTGCAAGAGATGCAGCGAGGTCTGACGTCGACCGCGCGGCCAGCCGCGTCGATGCAGCCAGTCGCTGAGACGCTCCAGCCAGCCAAGCTGCGCCTCCAGATCCCAGCTCGCATCGATCTCGGAGAGCAGGCTGTGCAGCCGGGTGACGATGCGGCTCTGCGGCGCGTCGGGCAGGAAGCGCTGGCCAAGCGCTAGGGGATCGGGGATGTCAGCCGTGGGCTCAGCGCCCGCGAGGTCGGGGATTAGTCGGGGTCGTGAAGGCGCGGGGCTCGCGGACGCCATCGGGCCGGTGACGGATGCGGGATTGCCCGGGAGGCCTGGCCGCCCCGACAGCGCCTGATCTAGGGCGATGCTCTCCTCCGAGCGCGGCACAGGGCCCAGCGGCCCAGCGGAGGCTGCGCTGCCCCCTCCCTGCTTGCGATCACCGGATGCGTCGCTCACGTGCCCCCCACATCACAGCCCCATGTAGACAAACGGGATCGCCGGACAGGAGGTCCCAAGCGCGCGATCCGGATACTCCTCACCAGGGTAGCTGGGAATTTCTGCCGACAGGAAGAAATGTAAGCCGTGGGTTTGGTGCGGCCCGGGGCGGACTTGTCGTCCTGCCGACTACGCCTGCCAGCCGCCTGAAGTTCTGCCCAAAAGGCGGCGAATCGGCGAAGATGGAACCGATTGTCTGACGCTCGCTGCCGCCTCCTCGCTACCGCAGCGGCCAGCGTCCGACCCACGCTCACTAGGCACACAGATCATCGTCGATCCCGGCCGAAAGCACTCGCCCGCGCGAGCGCCGCCCGGGAGGTTTCGCAACTCGGGGAGATTGGCATGTTGAGACACTCGCTTCGTCCTTCCGCTCTTGCGCTACCGGCGGCTGCCCTGGCGGTTGCGCTGCCGGCGCTGGCCTCGGCCCAGGCACCTGCTTGGAGCCCGGCGGCCTCACCAGCTCAGACGCAGGCGGCGCCGCCTGCGGCAGCAACGACTCCGGCTCCGACGCAGGGCCCGGCGGCGGCGCCTGCAGCTCCGACTGGCGATAGCGGCGGGACGACGGCCGGGCATGCGGCGCAGGCTGCGCAGGCTCCCGCAGAGCCGCAGGTCACCAGTCCCTCGCCCATGCCCGAGTCACATATGCCGCCGCCCGAGCATGGCATGGGCCACCCCTACTACCCGGGGCAGGGCAGGCCAGCGCAGGCCGGTCGTGGCTTTGTCATGTCGGCCGCGTTTGGCATCCAGCCGTTGGTCATCCCGGTGCTGTCGGCAGGCAGCAACGATCAGAGCATCACCGCGATTACCTCGACGGGCATCGCCGGTCAGCTGGCGATTGGCTACAAGTTCGGCCGCGCCATCCTCAGCCTGGGGCTGAATCTGGGCTCGGTGTTTGACAAGCGCTCGCTCGACAGCCTGGCCAGCACCAGCTTTATGGTCGTGCCCGGCCTGCAGGTGGCCCTTTTGCGCTCGCGCGATCAGCGGGCCGAGCTGATCGGCGTGATGCGGTTTGGCGCCGGTGCGACCATTCCTTCGAACAGCAGCTTGACGGGATCCAAGCCCGACACCCTGCTGTTCTATGAGATCGCCCCCGGTGCGCGCTACTGGATGCACACCCAGTTCGCGATGCAGTTCACGGCGGGCTTTGCCGGTCAGCTATTGATGAGCAACAACGTGCTAGCCGGCGAGATCGTCGCTGCCCACGGGCTCTCGGCAGCGCTTGGCGCCGTCGGCATCTTCTAGTACAAGCGGGGCATGGCCGGCTTGCCGCGACCGCGGATCCTTGGCGCTGTGTTTCCGTCGGCATCGGCGTCGGCCTGGGCGCTGATGAACGTCCGAGCCATCTCTGACTGGGGGCGGCTTGCGGTCCTGCTCGGTGTGCTCGCCGCGATCGCGGGCCAGGCGGGTTTGGCGTCGGCGGCCGGCGAAGACAGCACGCTCCTGCACATTCGCGCGCGCTGCCGTCTGCAGCTCCGTCAGACCGAAGCGCAGAGCCGAAAAGGCAAGTTCACCGTCGGGATCGGCATCGAGCTGTCCGATCAGCCGCTTGCCTCGCCGGGGGCCGAGAGTCCCAGCCCGGAAGACCTGCGCTGGTTTGCGAGCCAGCACATTGAGCTGAGCTTGAGCGGTGAGGCCGGCCTGCTGCAGCGGGTGACGGTCACCACCGATCGGCAGGGCAGCGCAACCTACAGCTTCGCCCGCTTGCCGGCCGGTCTTTACCGCGTGAACGCGCAGTATCCCGGCGACGAACATCGCGATGCGGCAAGCGAGTCGCTGGATCTGCACCTCGATCGCTTCCGCAGCGAGCTCTCCTTCAGCGCACCGACAGCTTGGGGCGGCGACCACGCGCTTCCGATCAGCGACTTGGCGCTGCGTGGCAAGCAGGGGGCGCTGCCTGGCCTGGTCAATCTGTCGGTCTTCCTTTCGCGCGACGGCAAAGCCAGCGGGGCGGCGCTTGTCCAGCGTCCGGTCCAGCTCGCCGCGCCCTCAGACGGCGGGCTGGGCACGACACGCTCGGTCGAGCTATCCGTTCCGCCCGTGCCACCCGGCAGCGTGCTCGTGGTGCGCGGGGTGTATGCCGGCGATGACGACTACGCTCCGGCGCAGCTAGAGCGCGAGCTGATCGTCGTGACCCAGGCCCATGTCACGCTGGATGCCGGCCCGCGCGAGGTCGCACAGTCGGCCCCGCTGCGCATCAGCGGCACGCTGTTTACGACGGGCACGGTCGGCGCCGGACCACTGCCCGGCGAGCTTGTCGATATTGAGGCGAATCAGGCTCCCGAGCCGCTCGACAGCCCCTCGCTCCCGGCCGGCCCCGAGGGCGCGACGGCTCCACCCAGTGGCGGGACAATCCGTCGGGCACTTGGCACAACGGTCAGCAATGCCGATGGCCGTTTTGTCCTTGATATCCCGCGACTGCCGCTGCGTGTCGGCGCCACTGACCTCGTGGCCCGGGTCGTGCCGGCCCGGCGCTACATCCGGCCTGCGGTCTCGAACGAGGTCCGCATCGTCGTCACGCCGCCGGAGCCGGTGTCGATCCTGTTTTTTGTGTTGCCGCTTGTCGCATCGGCGGGTCTGGCGGGTCTTTACTGGCTAGCCCGGGCTCTTTCGCCGCGGCTGACCGCGTGGCTGGCCGCTCGTCGGGCGCGTCGGCGGGCCGAGCTGGCGCTGGCGTCGCCGTCTTCATCCTCGTCCTCGAAGCTTGATGCCGTGGCGGTCAGCTCATCCAGTCTGGGCAAGATCGGTAGCGCAGGTGTCTCGCTGGGCAGTCGCGGTGCGCTTAGCCTGCGGCGGACCATTGACAATACGGTCGATGGCGTGGTCCACGATGCGGCGTTTGGCCAGGCCATCGTCGGTGCCACCATTTCCCTGACCCCGCTCCTGCCCGAACCCACGGCCCAGCAGCGCGCCACCGAGACCGACGGCGAGGGGCGCTTCGTCCTCACGCAGCTGCGCGCCGGTCGCTGCGTCGTGCGTGTCGTTGCTCCCGGGTATCAGCCGCAGGAGTTCGCCGCCAACGTGCCCCACCGCGGCGAGTTTCGCGGCATCACGGTGCGCCTGCTGCCGCTGCGCGTGCGCCTGTTTTCCGAGTGGCAGCGCGTCGCCCTGGCCTACTACGGCGAGGCCGCGCTGGTGCAGACCCGCACGCCGCAAGACTTTCTGCGCGACGCCCAAGAGCCGCCGCGTACCGGGCCGGGTCGGGTCTTGGGTCTGACCACCCCGCTGCCTAGCCAGGGGTTGCCGGCGCTGCGTCGCCTGACCGCGCTCGTCGAAGAAGCATACTATTCGAGCCGCATCTGCAGCGATGCCATGGTGCAGGAATCCGAGCGGCTGGCCGCTGGCCTGCTGCCCACGACGACAGCCGGCAAGAGCACCGATGGCCTGCGCGCAGAGTCGGGGCCACGTCCCCTGCAGTAGACCAGGCGCCGCTCACGGACTGTGCCGACGACTCTCAGTGCTCGGCGTAGACTTTTTCGCCCACCGGCAGCGCGCTGCGCAGCCAGTTGCCCCGCGGTGGCAGCGGGCAGTGGAAGTAGGGCGAGTAGGCACACAGCGGATTCCACGCCTGGTTGAAGTCCAGCCACACCGCAGCGTCGCTCTCTAGCGCGGCGTACAGGAAGCGACCGGCGCCATAGCTGCCCCCCGGCTGGCCGCTGGTCGCATCGCGGAAGATCAGAAACAGGCGCGTGCTCCCTGGCTGTTCCAGATAGGCTTCCATGCTCTCAGCGACGGGACCGGGCAGCGTGAAGTGCAGCGTGCCGATCGCTTGCAGCTCTTTGTCTTCACCACGCGATGCCGCCAAGCGGACCGGGCGAGGCTGCGGGTAGCGTTCCAGTCGAGCCACCACGCGATAGCGATCATCGCTGGGAAAGTAATGCAGCCCGGCGAAGGCGCGACGCGGCGCGCTGCCCAGGTCGTAGATCGCGAGCGCCGGATCCTCATGGCTACCCGCAACCAAGAAGCGCAGCAGCCCGAGCGCGATGACCTGCCCCTTGCTCAGCGCGGCCTCCGTGACCGGCTTGCCATCGAGGCGGACGGCAGGATTGGCATGCAGAGCCAGCCCACCCCCAGCACTCACCACCACGCGAAGCTGGAAGGGCTCGGTCGGCAGCGTCTCGCGGGGCACCGACAGCACGCCACTTGGATCGGGGGTCAGCGCAGTCTCGCCAGGGGGCAAGTGGGCATAGCCGATGCGGGCCAGCGGGCTTAGCTCGCCTCGCATGAGCGCGTCTTGTTCGTCGCGAAATGCCGCGGTTCGCTGGGCCGCCCAGCTTGGCTGCGGCAGTGCCACGACGGCAGGACTTACGGTACTAGCTTTCGTGTTGCGCTGCATTCGCATCCCCAAAAGGAGTACGAGCACTGCCCCCAGCCCCGCCGAAAGTGAAAGGGCCAAGCGCCGAGCCGCGGTCGGTGTCATCGAGGATGGCAAGGGGCACTGTCGCGGGCAGCGTCCTAGACGGGCATGAAGCGATGCGGACCGGTCTGTCCATGCGCGGCAAAGTATCGTTCGGCGGCCCGCGCGTGCAGCGGAAACGCGAAGACCTCGGCCAGACCTTCGGGTCCGAACACCAGCCCGCGCTCGCTGGCTTCGGCGTTCTTGGGGAACGGCGGAAGCGCGCTGGCAGAAAGCGGAGCCGCGACGGAAAACAGCAGCACACGGTTCGGGCGAGGCTCGGTGCTGGTGTACCAGAACGGGGTCACCTGCGCCGGATCGATGACGACACCGGCTTCCTCGGCGACCTCACGCGCGCCCGCTGCTTGCCAGGTCTCTTGCTCTTCGACGAAGCCACCAACGATGGCCAGGAAGCCGCGGCGCGGCTCGATATGGCGTCGCACCACCAGCAGGCCCGTGCGCTCGACGCCTTCGACCTGGGCTATGACCGGCACCAGCACCACCGCCACCGGGATCGGATTGGCCCACACCTCGACCCCGCAGTCGGGGCTAGGACAGCGACGGGGATAGCGCAGCGGAGGCACATACGCCGTGCCGCAGAACGAACAGAAAGAGTCTTTCACTTTGGTAGCCATCACATCCCTCTATTCAGCGAGCTTGACGTCGCTCGGTCGCGTCGCCAAGGAGTCCAGAAGCTCAACGTTCTTGAGAGCCTGCCCGAGCCCACTTTCCGGATCGGCAGGCGCGGTGGTTGGTCGGGACGCTGGGGCGGTGCCAGCCCGCACCGCCGTGACAAAGCTCTGTAGCTGGGCGGCGTAGGGATCATGGGGGGTAAACGCCACCGGCTCCGCCGGCTTGCGCAACGGACGGTGCCAGATCTCCCCGCTGCCCGACGCGCCGAAGGTGCCCAGGCATTC
This sequence comes from uncultured Myxococcales bacterium, assembly GCA_937952145.1. Taxonomy (GTDB): domain Bacteria; phylum Myxococcota_A; class Polyangia; order Palsa-1104; family JAEUJZ01; genus JAEUJZ01. The sequence continues at coordinate 20,958 of CALFYE010000188.1, read as the reverse complement.
GACCTCGCCCAGGTCTCCGACCAGCAGCAGCCGCGACAAAGCGCGGTGGGTCACCGCGACCGAGAGGTGGGCGAGAGCGCCGCTGGCAAAGCGCAGCGTGACTTCGGCACAGCGGTCGACGCCTTGGCTGAGCGGTGCATCGGTAAGCCCGCTGTACGCGATGATGGGGCTATCGATCAGCCACTGGCACAGATCGATGCAGTGGGTGCCCAGGGCAGCCAGGCTCCAGAAGCGAGCGCCATCGCCCCGCGCCCGCCAGCCGGCGGTTGCCGGATCGGGCCAAGCCCAGCGCAAAGAGAGGTTGTGCAGGCGCCCCAGCCACCCCTCGGCTTGCGAGCGCAGGAGCTGATGCGCCGCGTGATGACGCAGGTGATAGCCGACCTGCAGCACCACACCCGACTGGTGAGCGGCAGCCACCGCCTGCTGTGCTTCCCCCGGGTGAAGGGCCAGCGGCTTTTCGACGAGCACATGCAAGCCCGCGCGCGCACAGGCCTGCACCTGCGCTGCATGCAGACCATCGGGGGTCGCCAGGATCACCGCCTGCGCGCGGCCACTGTGCAGCAGCGCATCGAGCGTCGTGTAATAGGGCAGCGTCGACGGCAGCCCCAGCTCGGCAAGCCGTCCCGCGGCCCGCAGACTGTCTCGGCTACACACCGCGACAAGCTCGACCTGGCCCTGCGCCTGCAGCGCGGCGATCGCACGCAGGTGATGCGCGCCGGCATCCCCCACCCCGACCAGCGCGATCCGCACCCGGGGGGCGGACAAGACAGAATGGTCGACGACCACGATCGGCAGCGTACCACGACTCCTGGCGGCCGCGGCTCGACGCTTTGCGCCTGTGGTCTGCGACGCTTTGCGTCCCAGCGGCGTGCCGCGTTGAAGTAAATTGCCGCGATGCACGGCACGCACGATCCGCTCGCCGAAACCCGCCAAGTGCCCGTCGGCCCCGGCCGGCGCGCGCTGATCACTGGCATCACGGGTCAGGATGGCTCGTATCTTGCCGAGCTACTTCTTCACAAAGGCTACGAGGTCCACGGCATCGTCCGCCGCTCGTCGTCGTTTAACACCGCGCGCATCGAGCACCTGTATCGCGACCCGCACGACTCTGGCGTGCGTCTGCACCTGCACTACGGCGACATGCTCGACTCGGCCTCGCTGCTCACCATCCTTTCGAAAGTGCAGCCCGATGAGGTCTACAACCTCGCCGCGCAGTCGCACGTCCGCGTCTCGTTCGATATGCCGGTGCACTCCGGCGACGTCGTCGGGCTAGGCACCGTGCGCTTGCTAGAGGCGCTGCGCGATCTCGGGCAGCGTCCGCGCTTCTATCAAGCCTCGTCGTCCGAGATGTTCGGCGCTTCGCCGGCCCCGCAGAATGAGACGACGCCGTTTCGGCCGCGCTCGCCCTATGCCTCCGCCAAGCTGTTTGGTCACCACATGACCATCAACTACCGCGAGGCCTACGGCCTCTTTGCCTGCTGCGGCATCCTGTTTAATCACGAGAGTCCGCGTCGCGGCGAGACCTTCGTGACGCGCAAAGTGACGCGCGCGGCGGCGCGCATTCAGGCCGGAAAGCAGGATCGGCTGTACCTCGGCAACCTGCAGGCGCGGCGTGACTGGGGCTTCGCTGGCGACTACGTCGAGGCGATGTGGCGCATGCTGCAAGCCGAAAAGCCCGACGACTACGTCATCGGCAGCGGCGAGAGTCACAGCGTGTCCGAGCTCCTAGACGAAGCTTTCGGTTACCTGGGCCTGAACTGGCGACAGCACGTCGAGATCGATCCGCGCTACTTCCGCCCCACCGAGGTCGAAGAGCTGCGCAGCGACGCCAGCAAGGCTGCGCGGCAGCTAGGTTGGCAGCCCCGCGTCGGCTTCCGCGAGCTTGTGCGCATGATGGTCGACGCCGATGTTGCAGCCTTGGGCTGACCCCCCCGCCAAAGACGAACGCCAGCCCAAAGGCAGACCTAAGACAAACACCCGCATTCAACTACAGCTCAAGAAGTAGTCGACACGCTCCGCCGGGCGGAGAAAATAGAGAGTTCCATGGGTCTTAGCGCGAACCTCCTGGGGGCAGCCCCGCTTGGCAGGGTCCCGCAGCGCGCTCGGCCCACCATGAGGAGACAGGTCATGAATTCCTTTTTGAAATCGGCGCTCCGGTCGCACTTAGCAGGCGGCAAACAGCCCCGGGTTGCGCTGTCGGCAGTGGGCAGAGCGCTCGGGCCGGCGATCCTCGCCACACTCTCGGCGCTGGTCCCGCAGTCCGCCGGGGCGGCCCCCACGCTGCGCTACTCCGTCGATCAGCGCGGTGACATGGTGCTCCTTGGCAATAGCGGCGGCTTCGACTGTCGCGCCATGTCGGCCTCGCCCGATCCCAAGCTCGGCTCGGTGGATCGCGCCAACTGCGGGCGATCGATCGAGGACAGCTCGCCGGATCTCTTCTGGCGATCCGACTCACCCAGCGATGGCAAGGCCCTGGCCGATCCCGCCACCGTCCCGGCCGAGGCGCGGACCACCGCAGTGCTTGAGATCCCCGCGACCGGCAAGCTGTCCTACGCCCGCATCTACTGGAGCAGCTCGCTCAACGAAGGCTACATGCCGAGCGCCCAGGTGGTCATCGATCGCCCGGGAGCCAGCGGCTTCAAAGAGATCACCGTCACTGCCGACCCCAAGGACATCGTGAAAGATGCCGGCGGCAGCTCGCTGGTCTTTCAGGCCTCGGCCGATATCACGCGCATCGTGCAGACCTATGGGCCCGGCGCCTATCGCGTGCGCGGCTACGCCACCTCGCCGCTCGTCGATCTGGGCCAGGACGTCGCCTGGGTGGCCTGGAGCATGGTTGCGGTCTATCGCAACGACAGCGAGCCGGTGCGCAACATCACCGTCTTTGATGGCCTAACCCGCGTCGGTCCCGATGCCGAGGTTATGCAGCCACTCAGCGGCTTTGCCGTCCCGCCCACTGGCTCGCCGGAAGGTCGCTTGGCGGTCATCGCCTACGAGGGCGACTTTGAAAAGACCGGCGACAGCCTGCTGTGGAACGGCACGGCGCTAATGGATGACCAGAACCCATCCGACAACTTCTTTAATAGCTCGCGCAGTCGGGTCGGGCAGGCGGTCAGCGTGGTCGGTGACTTGCCGCAGCTCGCCGGTACGCCGAACAGCATGGCCAGCGTCGATCTCGATGTCGTCAACATCGCCTCGCTGCTGACGCCGTCGGCGACCTCAGCCAACCTGACGGTGCGTGTGACCTCGGATGTCGTGTACCTCGGGGTGCTCGCCACTTCGATCACCAGCAAGAAGCCAATTCTTGAGACCACGCTCACCTATCCCCAGGGATCGAGCATGCGGCCGGGTGATGTCCTTGAGTTCACCTCGACCACTCGCAACATCGGCGATGACACCGGCACCGGCGTCGTCATTACTCACGTCCTGCCGCCGAGCCTGACCTACGTGCCCGGCTCGGTGCGCATCACCGCCGGTCCCAACGCGGGCAACAAAACCGACACCTTGGGTGACGATCAGGTCGATTACGACCCCGCTAATCGACGGCTGACCATTCGCTTGGGCACCGGCGCCAGCGCCAGTCAGGGCGGCTCGATCACGCCGCAGGACATGCCTAGCGTCGTGAAGTATCAGCTGCGCATCGACGATCTGGCGCCGCCCGGTGATCTGCCGACGCAGTCTGGCGCCACCGCCACGCCCAGCAGCAACCCCATGGCCACGCCCGTCACCTATCCCTCGGGCGATGGCATCTCGCCAGGCGCCCCGACCGTCATCGTCGTGCCGCCGTGCAGCACCAACTCGGACTGCGCCCCGCTCGCGCCGATCTGCGACCTGTCCGCGACGCCGCACCGCTGCGGCAACTTCTGTCAGAAAGACGCTGACTGCAAGGGGGCGGCGGGAGGCAACGAGGTCTGCGATCTGACCTCGCAGAAGTGCGTCGAGTGCACGGCCGGCAGTGCCGCCGCCTGCAGCCCGCGCGATGGCGGTGCGATGTGCATTGCCGGGCAGGGGCGCTGCGGCTGCAGCAGCAACGCTGACTGCGGCGGCCGGATCTGCGACATGGCGACCAACCGCTGCCCCAAACCTGATGCCGATCTGTCGCTGAAGGTCGTCGTCTCGCCTGACCCGGCGCTCATCGACGGTGACATCAACTACGACATCACGGTGAACAACAAGGGACCGGCGACGGCGCCCCCCGGCGTGGCCTTCACCTACGACGTGCCGATGGGTGGCCTGATCAGCAAGATCGTGCCCGGCGATGGCTGGCGCTGCTCGCTAGTCGAGCGGACCATCACCTGCCGCAACCAGAACAAGATCGCGCCAGCTGGCAGCAGCAGTCCGGTGCGCATCGTCGTCCGCTCGCAGGCCGGCAATAGCCCCAACGGCGTCGAGGTCAGCGGCACGCCGACTCTCGCGACACAGGTCACGGTCAGCTCCGAGGGCTCGAACGATCCCAACCCCGCCGACAACACCGTGAAGCTCAGCACCGAGCTAGGTCTTTATCGTTCGGCCGGCGGCGGCTTTAGCTGCGCGCTCGCCGAGCCGTACAGTCAGGCGGGCCGCTTCAGCACTGGCGCCGCGCTTTTGGCTATGCTCTTCATCCTGCGTCGGCTGCGCCGCCGTCGTGACTCGGCCCAGGATTTCTCGACGGAGACTCGCTAATGCAGCGGCACTTTCGGAGACACGCGGTGCGCAAGAACCTCCTGCTTGGCCTTGGCCTTGTGAGCAGCCTGCTGTGCGGTCTGTGGTCCTCTCCGGCCCGGGCTCAGAACGAAGGCTTTCAGCTCAATCGCTACGAACCTACCGCGGCGGGTGAGTGGTCGTTCGCCGTCGATCACCCCTGGTTCAACGAGGGCGCCGGTCGCAACTACGCCGCCGGCCTGACGCTGAACTACGCGCACAAGCCGTTCGTGCTCGGTCTGCTCAAGGGCGACAGCTTCAGCGAGCAGCGCGACATCATCACCCATCAGATGATCACGCACCTCGATGTCGCGGCCTCGTTCCTCGATCGCGTGCTGGTCACGGCGTCGCTGCCTGTCGTTTGGGTGACGCGCTCGGACAGCGTCGATCAGGGCGTCGCGGTCGGCGATCCGCGGATCGGCGTGGTCGGGCGCGGCCTGGGGCAGCCCTACAAAGACAAGATCTCGATGAGCTTCGGCATCCAGTTCTGGCTGCCGATGCGCGGCATGATCCCCAGCGTGCCCGATACGGTCAGTGATCAGTCGGCGCGCTTCCTGCCTCGCCTGATGCTGGGCGGCGTCTGGCAGAAGCTCTTGTGGTCGGCGACCGTCGGCCTGCTAATTCGTCCCGATGCTCGCGCCATCGTCACCCTGCCGGGCATGGCGACCAGCGTCGCGGGACGTGCCGGCACCGAGCTGCAGTTCGGTCTCGCCGCCTCGTACTTCAATCAGGAGAAGCGCTTCGCGGTTGGGCCCGAGCTCTTGATCGCGACGACGGCCGCCGGTCGCGATGCCTTTTCGCGCTTCGGCACCAGCCTGGAGCTCTTGCTCGCTGGGCACTATCGCCTGCTCGACATGCTGCAGACCGGCCTAGCCCTGGGCTTTGGCTTTGTGCGCCAGCCGGGTACGCCGGACTTCCGGCTGCTCGCTCGTGTGGCTTACGCTCCGGGGGGCAAGCGACCGCAAGACAGCGACGGCGATGGCATCGTGGATGCTGAGGATGCCTGTCCGCAAGAGCGCGGCGTGCGCACCGCCGATCGCACGACCAACGGCTGCCCGCCGCTGCCCGATCGCGATGCCGATGGCGTGCCCGACAAGGCCGATGTCTGCCCCGATACGCCGCAGGGAACTTCGCCTGATCTGGCGCGACCGGGCTGCCCGCTGCCGCCGCCGGATGCCGATCGCGATCGCGATGGCGTACCCGATCGCAGCGATGTCTGCCCCGACAATCACCAGGGCCAGATCCCCGATCCGACGCGGCGCGGCTGTCCGTCGATCGACACCGATCGCGATGGCTACTTCGATCACGAAGATGCCTGCCCCAACGACTCGGCGGGCATGAACCCCGACCCGGCGCGCAAGGGCTGCCCGCTGCTCGATCGCGATCGCGACACCGTGCCCGATGTGAAGGATGCTTGTCCGGATCAGGCGGGTGCACCGCATCCCGATCCCAAGAAGAACGGCTGCCCCAGCCTGGTCGAGGTCAAGGACGGCAAGCTCGTCATCCTCAAGCCGGTGTACTTCGCGCTCGACAAGGACATCATCCTGCCCGAGAGCTTCCCGGTGCTACAGGCAGTGGCCAATGCGCTCAAGGCGACGCCGGCCATTCAGAAGCTGCGCATCGAAGGCCACACCGATAACCAGGGCAACGCCGCCTACAACATGGAGCTATCGAACCGTCGCGCTCGCAGCGTCATGCGCTGGCTGACGACCCGTGGAGGCGTTGCGCTGCAGCGACTGGATGCCCAGGGCTATGGCCTGACCCGGCCCATCGACACCAACGCGACGCCGGAAGGCCAGGCCAGAAACCGCCGCGTCGAGTTCACCATCCTCGCTCAGACGGGCGGCTAGCCCGGCCTGCCGCCGACCGTCGCCGCCCCCCGCCGTCGTCCCTCACACCCCTCCCCACGCTCGGACCTGCCCGTGCTCCGGCCCACTTTTGCCGTGGCGGTCTCGCCATTGCTAGGCGGAGCGGCTTCCTGATACCGTGGCCAGATGACTTTTCTGCGCGTGCTTGGGGTGTCCCTCCTTCTGTGTGTTGGCTGCGCTGGGGGTGGGCTGTTTGGCAAGAACGGCGTCGGCAATTTCACCGACAAGGAGTACATGGTCTATGCGGCGGGCAGCGTTCGCTACGCAGCCGACGGACCGATCAGTCGCTGGACCCTGACCAGCCCGCCGGCGACCGTCGAGTATCAGCCGCTCGCCACCTTCACCGATCACGCGACGGCAGCCAAGGCAGCGATCGCCGCGCGCTCCAAGGGGGGCGAGCCCGCCGAGGTACGGAGCGAAGAGGTCGAGACCGGCTACACCGTGACAGGTGCCGTATGGCCCGGCGAGGACGTCAAGCGCCGCGCCGTGATCGTCGTCGCCGAGGCTGGAAAGAGCGGTGGCGGCTACGTCCTTGTCTGCGAGGGCGAGGTGAACACCGTCGCCCCGCAGGTCTTTGGCGCCTACTGTAAAGATCTGCTGCGCCCGATCCGCCGCTTGGCGGGCGGTCGTTAAGCAGGCATTTACAGAGTTCGCCGCGGAGGCCCTCGCCGCGACATTGCTGCACGGCTGGGCGCCCCGCGGGCACGAACTGCTTTTTTCGCCGGGGCGTTGAAAAAAGTCCGCTGCGTCCCTGGCCTGCGGGCTGCTTCTGCCGGGAGCGGTCCGCGCGTTCTACGCTGCTCCGTGCTGGCTGGGCTGCGGCTTTTGGCGGGGTGGCGCGGGCTAGCTACCGACGACGTCGATGACGATCTTGCCGACGGCGCGGCCGCTGAGCGAACGCTCCCAGGCTTTGCGGGTGTCGGGTAGGGGGAAGCGGCTGTCGATAAGGACGCGCAGCTTGCCGTCGGCATAGAGCCGGTCGAGGACCGCGAGATCCGCGGCCCGCGGCTTCAGCATGACGGCGTGGACTTTTTTGCGGCTTAGCAGGTTGGTTGCATTCTTTAATATGGTGGTTGGCCCTGGCATGCAAGACGCGTATTGGCCAGTCGGAGTCAATCGCGATAGCCAGGGAGAGATCTCACCAGATACGCAATTATAGATGATGTCGAAAGGCGCCTGATCACGATAGGGGTCGGGCTTGTCATATTCAATAACAGCGTCGGCTCCCAGGCTCCGTACCCGCTCGGCATTGCGCGAGCTACAGACCCCGACGACCGCGGCGCCGGTCGATTTGGCGATCTGCAGGGCCAGGTGCCCGACTCCGCCGGAGGCTCCGATGATCAGCACCCGCGCGCGGGCGCCGGTAAGCGGCAGGCCGCAGTAGTCGTGTAGGCCCTGCAGGGCCGTCATGCCGGCGAGCGGCAGGGCAGCCCCGTCGGCGAAGCTCATGCTCTCGGGAAGCTGGGTGGAGACGTCGATCCCGGCTACGGCCAGCTCGGCGTAGCCGCCGCCGGTCTTTTCGCCAATGCGCGAGTGCACACGCATGCCGGCGGTAAAGCCGGTGACCCCTGGCCCGACGGCCTCGACCACCCCAGCGATGTCGTAGCCCGGTGTGCCGGGCATGGGCACGGGACTGAAGAGCCGCATGACCCCGCTGGCCCGCTTCCAGTCGATGGGATTCACGCTGCTGCAGTGGACCCGAATCAACAATTGACCCGGTCCGGGTTGGGGATCTGGGCGCTGCACCAGTTCCAGTTTTTCAGGGCCACCATAACTACGATAGATAATAGCGTTCATTGGAAGTTCCCATATCTTCATAACAAGAAGGCGGACGGCTGGCAAGCGCGATGCGGGCGCGGCGGGGGAGGGGGGCCATCTGCAGGGGCCGACTCGGCAAATCGTCGCCGGTCCGTGACGCGGGCAAGCTGCGGTATCGTGATCCTCTGCCCATCGGTCGGGCAGCCTGGGGAGGCGCTCTATGCAGAGACGATTGGCTATGTTGTGCCTTGCGCTTGTGACGTCGCTTTTTGCCGGCTGTTCCGGCGGCGGCACCGCCTGTGGAGAGGGGATGCAGACCTGTGACAACGCCTGCATTCCACTGGGAGCCGCCTGCACCGGGATGGGTGACATGGGCATGAGCACCCAGGACGATATGCTGGTCGGCAGTGACGCCTCGCTGGCCTCACTTTCGGTGAGTCCCGGTGGGCTCAACCCCGCCTTTTCGCCGACGGTGACGACCTATACAGTCACGGCTCCGCTGCTCTCCAACACGCTTACCGTGACCGCGGCAGCGATTGATGCGCAGGCCACAATCAAGGTCAACGGCACGGTGGCCGCGGGCGGCACGGCGCAGGTCACCCTGACCCCTGGCCTGACCATGATCCTCGTCGAGGTGACGAGCGGGACCGGCGTCAAGATGAGCTACACCATAGCGGTCGTGCCGTCGCTTTACGGCAACCTGTCCAGCGCTCAGTTCGCTGCGGCAAGCAGGGGGTTAATTACGGGGCGGTGTGAGTCGATGGTGAGGAGAGAATCAGGTGGGGCAGAGGACGGGGGGCGGTGGTGGGAGCTCTCTGGTGAGTGTCGGGCGGGGTATCGCGGAGGGGGGCGGACATTGCCGTGCCTGGGGCTCGACATTACGGAGCAGGTACGGCTTGGCTGAGGAATCGAGGATGTAGGGTGTGCTCTCGGCGCGTTCCCTTTGCCGCGGCGGAGGATGAAGCGCTGTCCGATGATTCCGGCCATCAATCGGCATCAGTGCCAGGGCGGACTTCCCCTGCCTGCGAATCAGGATGGACAGAGCGCAGGACTCCGTACTCCATCGTCCACAGCGTATCGGCACAGTGAAAGTATTGGTCATCGTGGCTTACGACGATGACGGCCTTTCCTGCGGTGCGGAGCTTGGAGAGGACGTCTTCATAGAAGTATCTGCGGAACTCTGGGTCCTGATCCGCAGCCCACTCATCGAAGACGTAGATCGGCCGATCTTCCAGCATCGCCACCAGCATGGCCACGCGCTTCCGCTGACCGGTCGACAGATTCCGGGGGATCTTGTCGTTGCTGCGGAGCGACACCTTGCCCTCCAAGCGGAGCTCCCGCAGGAGCTGACGCACGGTCTCGTCCCCCACATGTGCCAGACCGTAGAGCTGTTCAAACAGGTGGAAGTCGGAAAAGACGGCAGAGAACAGCTCGCGATACGGGAGGACGTGTTCAGGTCCGACGGCCCTCCCATTTACGCGCAGCGTGCCTGCTGTCGGCCTGTAAAGACCGGTCAGGAGCTTCAGCAGCGTCGACTTGCCGCTGCCATTTCCACCGACGATAAAGACGACGCTACCAGCCGTGATCGTCAGATCGATCGGACCGATGCGAAACTCCGATTCTCCGGTGCGCGCGCCATAGGAAAACATCAGTCCCTGCGCTTCCAAGGTCTGCAGCGGGCCAGGGAATGCGTGCAGTTCAGCGACCTGCGGGCTGCGGGCCGCATCGAGCCGGGCTTCCAGGTTCTGAAGCTGCGTCAGTGCCTCGTTCACTCGCACATAGCTGGGGATATTCAGGACATTTGAGCTGAGCGGATAAAAGAAGAACAGCAGCGCAGCGACCAGCTTGTGCAGCTCGATCGAATCCATCGTTGCGTGCAAGGGCACGACAAATACGACTGCTCCGATGAGGAGACAGCGCCAGGACTCCAGCGCAATCCAGTTGTCGTTGAACACGTGAAAGAACTGCTGGTTGCTCTTTCCGAGAGAGCCAGACAAGCCGTCGATGTCCGCGGCCAGATCGCGGCTCAGCGCTGGGCTGAGCTTTACGGTCTTAAAGCCGCGCAGCAGGTCACTTAGGGCGTCGAAGAAAGCCACGCGGTATGTCGCGAGCTGCGAAAGACTGTCGCGCAGGCGCTCGGCTCGCGAACGATACCAGGCGCGCAGGCCAAGACAGACCAGCAGCAGCAGCAGGAAGGCGAGCCAAGACAGCCACGCAATGTACAGCGATGTCGCGATCAGGACGCAGATGCACTGCAAGAAGGCCGCTACTGCCCCTGCGGCTTCTGAGACGATGCCCGCGTTGCTCATCAGCTGCTCTCGGACCACCGCACGCCCGATTCCGTCCAGCTGTTCCAGGTCCGCCTGCTCGATCTTTTCGATGAGGCGCAGCTTGGTCTTGTGAAGAGCTGTCTCAAAGATCCCGGTGACACCGGAATAGCTGTAGCGAGCCCCCAGCACGTACACGATCGACGCGGCGGCTAGGCCCAAGAACGGGCCGAGGTTGAGTGCGCCAGAGTGCTCTATGGCGATGTTGATCAGGGCCAGGATGAGCGCATTGGCCATGCCGGCGAGGGTCGCCGCCGCGAAGATGCGCGGATACAGGTCGCGTCCCTCGCTAAAGAGCAGCGTCATCACGTTCAAGCCCTGCGCGGACTCTTTGGGCATGGGCTGCAATCAGCCTCTCTCCCTCGGATCCTGGCGATCGCCGGCAGCCCTGATCTGGGACTGATCCCCGATCTGGGACTGATCCCCGATCTGGGACTGATCTACGATCGATACGACCTGGCCTGCGCCCATTCGAACCACGCGATCTGCGCAGCGGAAATAGCGATCATCGTGGGTTACCGCGATCACCAGCTTGCCCTGTCGTTTCAACATGGGCAGGACTTCCAGATAGAAGTAGCGACGAAACTCCGGATCTTGATCTGCGGCCCACTCATCAAAGACGAAGATCGGTCGATCTTCGAGTAACGCCACGATCAGGGCTAGCCGCTTGCGCTGACCCGTCGACAGGTCGCGTTGGGTAAAGCGGCCATGAAGAAACGAGGTTTTGTGCGCAAGGCCCAGCTTCTCCAACCAGGGAGTCACAGCCTGTGGCTTGATCTGGCTGAGTCCGTAGAGCTTGCTGAACAGATGAAAATCGGAAAACACCGCCGAGATCAGCGGACGATAGGCGGCGCGATTTTCAGCGGTCAGAGCTACTCCATTCACCGTCAGGCTGCCGGCCGACGGTGCGCAGAGTCCAGTCAGGAGGCGGAGCAGCGTCGACTTTCCACTGCCATTGGCACCCACCAGAAAGACGATCTCGCCCGCTTGGACCTCTAGGCTGACGGGGCCCAGATGAAAGCCGCTGCCATCGCTGGCACTTCGGTATTCATATTCCAGACCCTGGGCCGCGATACGGGGAGGCTCGCCATTCCAGGGCTGGTCAGCGGGTGCGGCAAACTCGGTGGCGACTGCTGCCAGACGCTGTTCCATGTCCTCGATCGCGGCCAGGGCATGCTGCGAGTGTAGATACGCAGGAACTCCCACCGCGGCCCCATAGGCGACGCCACGAAAATAGAGAGCAGCGCAGACAAGCTGCGCCAGCGTGCTGGTCGTAAGCGCCAGATGACGCGGCGCCACAAAGGCGATGGCGGCAAGGACGGCAAAGCCTGCGACGTATGCGTGAAGCTGACTGTCGAAGAAGCGCTCTGCGGTCTGCTGTGCATCCTGCCGATAGGAATCGGAAGCCTGCGCAAGTGCCCCGTGCAGCGCGCGGGCCCGCCCACGGTGCAGCAGGACTTCCTTAAATCCCGACAGCAGATCGTCCAGGCGCATGAGGAAGCTGAGCCGCCGCTGGCTGAGTTGCTGGAGCCAGCCATTGAGAGTCGCCAGGCGCATTCGATACAGGCCCAGCGCGACGGCGAACAAGCCAGCCAGCAGCGCCAATACCGGGGGCGACAGCCAGGCCAGATACAGAGCGGCAAAGAGGGCCGAAAACGCCGTTTGTAAGAAGTACGCAACGTTGTCAGCAGCGTTCGAGAGCGTCGAGGTGTGCTCTGTGAGCTGCTCGTAGATCTCGGCAGTCCCGATCGCGTCGAGATCTTCCAATCCGACCTGCTGGATTCGCGCCACAGCTTGCCGCTTGAGCCGCTGGACCAAGGCTTCGACGACGGCGATGGCGCGCTCGTACGTGCCACGTGTACACAACACATAGAGCGAAAGTGCCAGCAGAAATAGGACGAACGGTTGCAGGCCCACCTGACCGGGCGCTGCCGCAGCGGCGTTGATCAGCACCAAGATCAGCGTCTGACTCAGCCCGCTCAGGCAGGCCACGAGCAGCAGGCCATTGCGCGCGCTCCCTGCTTCCTGGTGCAGTCGCTTCAGAAGTTCCGTGCTCTGTTGCATCCCGTCTGGCGCATCCGGTGGGGCAGCCTATCACGGGTGGGTACGCGACCTGTCCGTGCTCCTGCTTGTGCATCGTCGAAGTCAGCAGGTGGGCATGCCGCCCTTTGCTATCGCGCAAAAGGACTCCCAGGTGGAATCGCCGCTGGGGCTGCTGATCTGCTGATTTGGGGGCGGGTCAAGGTTGGCAGTCTGATGCCGAAATTGCCTGCTAGTAATGATTATTATGGATATGAAATTAAGTCGTTAGCATTGATTAATAGCTACTCAGCAAGACCTCTCCCCGAGGCGGGCCGTGGTGGACCCCGGCCGCGAAGATCTTCTGGCCGCCGAGCCACGTCGCCTGCACGACCCCGAATAGCTCGCGCCCTTCGTAGGGCGTCACGGGATGGCGGTGATAAAGACGCGTCGCTTCGCAGCGGAAGCGGGACTCTGGCTGCCAGGCGACGAGATCCGCGCGCATCCCGGCACTGATGGCCCCCTTCGTCGCGGAAAGTCCTGCCAGCCGCGCCGGAGCCGAGCAGAGCCAGGGCACAAGCTGTGCTGCCTCAATGCCGCGTCGGCGTGCCTCCGTCCACAGCACCGGCAGGCTTAGCTGCAAGGCCGCGATCCCGGCCCAGGCCGCGGAGAAATCGCCGTCCTGCATGGCGCGCATCGTCGGCAGGCACGGCGAGTGATCGCAGGCCACCATGTCAATGATGCCAGCCTGTAGCCCCTGCCACAGCGCCTCGCGATTGGCGCGGTCGCGGATGGGAGGAGCGCACTTGAAGTGCGTCGCACCATCGGCGATCTCCTCCGCCGCAAGCGACAGGTAGTGAGGGCAGGTCTCGACGGTGATCGGCAGTCCCTCGGCGCGCGCCGCAGCCAGGGGCGGCAGGGCTTCGGCCGATGACAGGTGCACGATGTGAACCGGGCAGCGCTGCTCGCGGCACAGACGGATCAGAAGGCGAATGGCGGCAAGCTCCAGGCTCGCCGGACGCGTCGCCGCATAGTCGGCGTAGCGGCGCGAGGTCGGCGGTGGCGGCAGCGGCGCCTCGGCTAGCTCGGCGTGTACCAGCAGAGGCCGACGGCGACGAGCCAGGACGGGCATCGCCAGTCGAAGCTCTGCCTCGCCAACGTTGGGAAAGTCTTCCAGTCCAGAGTGGATGAGAAACGCCTTGACCCCCGCAACCCCAGCATGAAGCAGCGCATCAAGGTCGTGCGCGTTGCTCGGCACCAGCCCGCCCCACAGCCCCAGATCGACCCAGCAGCGATCCGCGGCCGCGCGGCACTTGGCCTGAACGGCGGCTGGCGTTGTCGTCACTGGCTGGCAGTCGATGGGCATGTCGATCAGCGTCGTGATACCGCCGGCCGCCGCCGCTCGTGTGGCGTGCTCGAAGCCCTCCCAATCGGTGCGACCGGGATCTTCGCAGTGTACGTGCGGGTCGATGATGCCGGGCATCAGGATGGCATCGCCCACGTCTTCGAGGGGCGTACCGGGAGGCAGCGCTGCGCCCGCGGGCAAGACGTCCACGATGAAGGCGTCGCGCAGCAGAACGAGGCCAGCACATGGACCCGTCGGCGTCAGGATGTGACGGCTGGCAAGGGCCTGCAGCGACCCCGATCTCTCGCTTCGCAGAGCCGACATTTGTGGATAAAATATCACATGATGTTTGCTAGTTACGACGTAGCGCCAATAAACGCTCCCAGTAGGGGAGCGCCTCTTCTATGAGGCTGCTGCTCGTCAATGGCAACCGCACCGAGGCCGTTACCTCCCACGTGGTTCAGGTCGCGCGCCAGGCCGCCGGTGCGGATACCGAGATCATCGGTGCCACAGCGCACTTCGGCGCGGACTATGTGCGCTCGCGCGCCGATGAAGTGATCGCCGGCCATGCAGTGCTCGATGCCCTGGCGCAGCATGCCGGCGCCTTCGACGCGGCGGTGCTCGCCATCTCATTTGACAGCGGCCTGCTGGCGGCGCGCCAGCTATTGCCGGTGCCGGTGCTCGGTCTCAGCGAGGCCGCGCTGTATGTCGCCTGCCAGCTTGCCGAGCGCATCGGCGTGCTGACGAGCGGCCGCGAGACCCGCCCGCTGTACATGGATCTATTCCGTCGCTACGGGCTGGAGTCTCGCATTGCCGAGCTGCGCACGCTGGACACCGGGCGCTACGCCGATCCGCTGCACAGTCAGGATCTGCTGGCCTTTCTGCGCGACCAGGCCTGCGCAATGGCTGAAGATCCCAACATTGGCTGCATCGTGCTCTGCGGTGCCGTTCACGCCGGGCTGGCCGAGCGCATCGCGCCCTCCCTGCCTGTGCCCATCCTGGATTGCGTGAAAGTCGCAGTCGCGCAGGCCGAGCTTCTGGTTCGGCTGCAACCGACACCGGCGGGTGGTCGAAGGCTGCGGGCCAGCGGCCTGGCGATGGCCGGGCTGTCGCCTGCGCTGCAGCGCCTGTTTCACGAAGAACCCTGACGACAAGGTAGGCAGCGTGGAAGCGCAAGCTGGCAGCGGGGCGAATTCCCACTACGCAGGCATTGGACTCGCGGGCTTGCAAGAGCGCGTGCAGCACGAGCTGCGCTGCATCACAGCCCCGAACCGCGCTTGGGTGCCACCGCGTCGGGCCCGCGATGGCTCGGAAGTCTTGGATGTCCTGATCATTGGGGGCGGCCAGAGCGGACTTGCGATCGCTTGGCTGCTGCGTCGCGAGCAAGTCGGTCGCGTGCAGATCATCGATGAGAATCCCCAGGGCCAGGCCGGACCGTGGCGTCGCTTCGCGCGGATGAAGACGCTGCGCACTCCCAAGGAACTGACCGGGCCAGACTTAGGAGTCCCAAGTCTGACGTTCCGCGCCTACTACGAAGCCCAGTACGGAGCCGCCGCATGGCACGCGCTTGGGCAGATTCCGAAAGAGCAGTGGGCGAGATACCTGGACTGGTATCGCCAGGTCTTAGACCTGCCCGTGCAGCACCAGACCCAGGCCGGCCCGCTGCGCTACATCGTCGAAGAACGCTGTCTGGCTGTGCCACTGCGCCACGCCGGACAGGAACGCACCGTCCTGGCGCGCAAGGTGGTGCTCGCCAACGGCATCGATGGCGGGGGCGCATGGCTGGCGCCGCCCAGCTTGACCGCGCAGCTACCGCGCGAGGTCTGGGCACACACGCACCAGGACATCGACTTTGCCCGGCTGCGTGGCCAGCGCATCGCCGTGCTGGGGGCTGGCGCGTCGGCGTTTGACAACGCGATCGTGGCGCTGGAGCAAGGCGCGCAGTCGGTAGATCTGTGCTTCCGGCGCAGCCATCTGGTCCGTGTCGATGCGTTCCGCTGGGGTGACTTCACCGGCTTCTTGCACCATCACCATGATCTGCCCGACCTGGATCGCTATCGCTTCATGGCGCGAATCGCGGCTATGGGACAGCTCCCACCGTCCAGCACCTATCACTGCGCGGTGAACATGCCGGGCTTCCATATGCACCCCGGAACCCCCTGGCAAAAGACAGAGTGGGATGGGAAGCAGGTGCGCATTCAGACCCCGCGGGGCGTGATGTCGGCGGACTTCCTGATCCTGGCGACCGGATTCCGCACCGATCTGCGCCTTCGCCCAGAGCTTATGCACATTGAACCCCTTGTCGCCCGGTGGAGCGATCGCTTCGTCCCACCCGAGGGCGAGAAGGACGACGACCTGCTGCGCCATCCCTACCTGGGGCCCTCCTATGAGCTGCTCGAACGCACGGCGGGGCAGGCTTCCTATGTCTCCTCCGTGTTTGCCTTCAACTATGCCGCACTCCTAAGTCATGGCTTTGGCGCGGCCGGTCTGACCGGATTCCGCTACACGGTGCCCCGCCTGGTCGCCGGAATCACGCGCCAGCTCTACTGCGAGGACCGCGAACATCAGCTGCGCGAGCTCTCCACCTTCGATGAAGAAGACTTCTAGTCATGAGTAGCTTGAGTACGCATGTTCTGGACACTGGGCGTGCACTGCCCGCGGCGGGGATCGCGGTCAGTGTCACCGCGCTGGCGGGGCCAGACGCTCCGCCGCCGCACACCCTGATCACCGATGAGAACGGACGAATCGGCGCGGTCTTGACGGATGCTGCCCCAGGCACATATAGGCTCTCTTATGACCTGGATCTGCTCTACTCCCCCGACGGTCGCAGTCTTTATCCGCGAATTGAGATCGAGGTTCGGCTGGAGCCCGACTGCCACCACCACGTCGTCTTGACCCTAGCCCCCGGTGGCTACTTTGTGGCCTGCGTTCCCGGTTAGGAATCACATCGATGGAGCGACTGAGCACGCACGTCCTAGATACCTACCGCGGCGGTCCCGCGGCGCAGCTAGAAGTTCGGCTTGAGCGCCTGGCCACTTTGGGGGGGCCTGACCTCTTGTTCACGGGAACCACGGCAGCCGATGGTCGCTTGCTGATTCACGCCGGGCCGGAGTCCTTGGCGCCGGCGTGCTACCGCCTGGTGTTCGAGACCGGTGCATGGTTCGCGCAGGCTGGGATTCCGTGTCGATTTCCCCGCGTCCTGATTCATTTTTCAGCCCAGGCAGGCCAGCGCTATCATCTACCCCTTTACATCGGGCCGCACAGCTTCACCACCTACCGCGGGAGCTGAAGCCTGGGCATCATCAAGCTGCGTCTCTAGCCGCTGCGAGGTATCCCGCGGGATCTGCCCGTCGAGCAGGGCCCGCAGCTTGCGACGCATCAGGAGTCCGGCGCGGTCGGTCAGCAGGTGTGGCTCTGGACTGTCATACAGATCCAGGTAGGGGTCGATCGCCTCCAAGATGCGTCGATCCTCAGCAACGATGCGCCGCTCCATCTGCAAGAGCTGCTCGGTCGGCACGTCCCCCTCGCCATCGTTGCGGAAGTGGAACTGCACGACCTGGATACGATCACGGGCAATCGGGACCGAGCTGTTGATGATCGTGTGGCGCAGCCCGCTGGTGTAGCGGATCGTGATCTGGATAGTAAACGGCATATGCCAGACGATATCCATCGTCCGCGACGATGTCCCAGCCGCCATGCCCGTGTTCTGCGCTTGCAGAGCATCCGCCACGACCTGTAGCCGCGCGTGGACTCCGATTTGGTAGGGGCCACGATCGGTCACCACCAGCTCGACCGGCTGCGGTGCATGTTCATCCCCGAATGTCGTCGAGTGCACAAAGGGGAAGTGCGCCATGTCGAGCTCATTTTCCATGACGCGCAAGGCGCTGGTCTTCCACTCCTCATAAAAACAGTCGATGCGGCGGAATCCGGGGTCGTCGGCTTCGGGGAAAAAAGGAATGTCACTGCGTGGCTCGCCCAGACACACCCAGGCATAGCCATAGCGAGCCTGGCAGGCGAAGCCGGGAATGTGGCAGCTGGGGGGAATCTTGGCCGTCGGAATCTGCGGACGGTGGACGCAGCGACCATCTGTCGCGAACGCCCAGCCATGGTAGGGACAGCGCAGCGTGCCATCGCGGACCTGTCCAAGCGACAGCGCCACATGACGATGACTGCAGCGATTGCGGATCGCGGCAGGCTGTCCTGGCGCCGCCAGCCAGATCACCAGCGACTCTCCCAGCAAAGACATAGGAACTGGGCCTTGCTCTAACCGATGGAGCGGCGCCACCGGGTACCAGAAGTCACGCAGCGCAGCGTCCGCGAAGACATCCTGGCGGGCCGGGGGGGGCTTCAGAGGCTGCACGTCCTTGTCCATCATCGAATTGAGCAGATGAGTCGTCAGCTATCAGTTTACAGCCATTGCAATCTAACACCGTCCAAGGCTAACCAACAAGCGGGGCCATGTAAGCCATTGAAAGTGTGTGACAATTCGTACCTGGAACGCTGAAGACAGGGCCATGTATCAAGCGGCGCAACATGCCAGTATAATTAAGCAATATGGAAACTTGTCCTCTCGGGCTGCAGACGCCGGACTTTGGCGGTGACGCCGAAGTGCGACGTCATGCCACGCGTGGCACGCCGCGCGGCCTGTTTCGCGCCCTGCTCAGTCCCGAGGACCACATCGGACATTTCGAGCCGGCATACCGCTTTGCCTGTGCGGCGTTAGACCGCGCCGCGGCCGATGCGGAAGGGCTGGGCGACGACACAGAGCCGCAGCGCTTTGTCGCACGCCTGATGGCCTGGGCTGAGTCCGCGGCCGAGTCCGCGGCCTATCTGGCGCCCCCCGAGCGGTTCGTATCGACCTGGCCGCTGCGGGTGGCGCGGGAGCTTGCGCCAGTCGCCCTGACCGACGGCGCATGGCTTGAAGGTGCGGTGCGTGCCAACGTCGTCGAGAGCCGGGTTGGAATGCTGCTATTGCGGCAGATGATGATCCGCTTTGGCGATCCGGGAACACGCGAATCCTATGCCGAGCGATATGCGCAGTTCCTGCGTAGCATGGGTATCGTACCGGTCAGTATTGCCCGATGGGAGCGCGACGAGGCCGCCCCCTGTGCCGATATCTCGTATGAGCACTGCCTGCTGGGACTGTCCCTTCGTCTGTTCCCCTCTGTCCTATTTCCTGAGACCGTGGGATTCAACCTGTGGGCGGCTCTGTTTGGGCCCTGTCGACTCTTGTCCCGGCTGAAGGCACACCTGCCACCCGGCGCGTGCACGCGCTATTTCGATCTGTACGACAGCGGGGCGCTGCAGGCCCTGGCCACCCAGGCTGCGCATGAGCTCTTGCAGGGGCCGACGGCCAGCCTGCTACGCGCGCGGCTGGCCCGCGGTTTCATTGCTGCCCACCGCGCCCACCAGCGCTGGGAACAGGCCATGTGCAGCGGCACCATTCCCGTGACCGCTGAGCAGGCTGTGGTGGAGACTATCCAGCACAAGGCGCTTTTCGCCGCGGGACATCATACCGCCCTGGTAATGGGTGGGGACAACGTGGCTGACCTCATGCAAGGGGATGAGAGGAGTCGTCAGCGGCTCCTGCACCACCTGGCCGGCTCGCCACTCATCACGCCTGGGCAGCCAGAGCAGAGTCCTTTTTTGACCCAGACTCTGTCTGTGAACGGGCCGATGTTCGAAGCCTTTACCGCAACCGAGATTCAGGAACTTCGGGAGTGGGTCACCGGTCTGACGCAGGCGCCGCAGCCCATCCGACAGGCCCAGCGCGTTGAACCGGAAGGTGACTACCACGCGCCGCAGGATGTCGTGGCCCTGAGGCGGTATGGCCAGGCGCAGTATTCCGCCATGGCGCCGCACGCGCTGCTGTTTCACTTCATCAATGCCGATCGATATCCGGCCGCGCGCGCCTATGCCCGGTGCTATGCCGAAGCCATCCTCTCTCGCATCGACGCCGCGCTGTCCCAGCATCCCCTCTTGGCCGCGGAGCAGCCGCCGGAGTATTCGCAGGAAGCAGTCGCCACCCTGGTGGCTCAGCATCACGAGCGGAACGTGAAGTGGAGACAGCAGCCGTCCGCGATCCTGGAAGCGCACTGGCAGCGCGTAAAACCGGCCGAGCCGCTCTTCATCCCGCTGGATGGCTGCTGGCTACAGGGCTTCGCGGACGTCTATCGATCGGCCTACGAAGAGTATGGATGGCTATTCCGAATTTATGCCTCCGAGCAGGGGGATGGGAACCTCGACTGGAACCACAATCGGATCTACCGCCTGTGCTTTTCTGCCGACGATGTCAAAGCGACGGGAGCCACCACGTCACCCGAGATCTTCGCTGCGTACTGCGACCACTTTCTGGGTAGGGAGCTGATGAAAGCGGCCCTGTCCCTGCACACGGAGTACTTCCTGCCGGAGCTCCTGGGACTAAACCTCGCGAACGAGGCGTCCGGAGTCGGTAGCACCTATCACTACTACGCACAGCGCTTCGCCGAGGCGGGGAACCTATACCGTGCGCTCGACTTCAGCCTGCACAACAGCATCGACAACTTCGCAGCCGGACATACCAAGTGGTCGCTGTCCGCGGTGCAGGCATTTATGGAGCGCGTGCAAGCGGTCGCGCCAGCGCTGCGACAGAGCCACTGGCGACGCATCTGGCGCTTCCTGCGTCTAGGCCAGGTGTTCGATCATGGAACCGAAGAAGAGAAGCGGGCCCTCGGTGGGCTTTGGCTTGCGCCTTGTGCGGTGGCCAGTCCATAAGCGGAACCCTGATGCACAGGACCGAACCCTGGACCGGCAGGACTTCGGAAACAGCGGGTGCGGACGACCTGAGCGCGGCAACCAAGTACTTTGGTGAGTCGCTCCTGGCTGCGCCAAAAACGAGCTTCCCTCGCTCGCCGGAATATTGTTCGAGAACTAGGTCAGCGTCCCCGAAATTCGTGACCCCATCCCTTTGCCCATCCAGCCTCGT
>CALFYE010000187.1 GCA_937952145.1 uncultured Myxococcales bacterium | reverse complement strand
AGGCTGGATGGGCAAAGGGATGGGGTCACGAATTTCGGGGACGCTGACCTAGGCCACCGGGATCTCGCGGATGCGCTGGAACAGGCCGCCGCGGCGCTTGAAGTGGGCCAGCGTGTCGGCCAGTGCCGACAGGGCCGGAGCGCCAGTGCGTCCGACGATGTCAAAGCGCAGCGGCTCATGCGTGAGGTCGACGAATTCCCAGGGGTGGAAGAACAGCACCACCGGGCTGCGCAGCTGACGGCACAGAAGGTCGCGGATCGGTCCCGGGGTGCGCAGCGGCGATGGCGAGATCGACGCTGGAATGCGGCGCAGCCCCGCGTGCTGATCCGGCTTCACGAAGTACGAACCCAGCTTGTGCCGGCCGCGCGATGAATCGACCTCGTAGCCCGCACCCCGCAGGAGCGGCAGATAAGCCTCGGGCAGGTCCAGGTTGGGGGCGCGAAACGACACCACCTCGCCGGCGCGACGCAGCGTTGCAGAGGCTGCCGCAATCTCGCGCTCGGCTTCATCCGGCAGCATGGCCGAGAAGCGCTTGTGGGTATCGCCGTGGCAGCCTAGCTCGTGCCCCTCACCGACGATGCGCTCGACGACGCGGGGAAAGCGCCGGGCCATGTCGCCAGTGGTAAAAAACGTCGCCGGAATCGACTCGCGAGCGAACAGATCGAGCAGACGCGGCATGCCCTCTTCCATGCCGCGCACGCTGTGCAGAAACGGCGGGCAGTCGTGCTCGACATCGATGGTGATGGCGACCCGCAGCGGGTCGGGCGTAGACGTGACCATGGGGTTAGCAAGCCGCGTTCCCCTCGCGCCGTCAAGAGCGAGCTACGCCGGCTGCAGTTACTGCAGGTTGATGTTTATGCCCGACTGGTTGTCGATGTGCGCCTCGCTGCGGGCGACATCGCTGCGCTTGACCGCGCACAGGTCGCGCGAGTCGACGGGGCTGGTCTCAAGGAGCGGAAACAGGTTCAGAAAGCGGGTCTTGCAGTCGAGCGTCACGCTGGCCAAGGTCGACAGCTTCAGCCAGCGATCCTTGGTCATGCAGTACGCGCCCTGCGTCGTCCACGCTGCATCGAACAGCATCGGCGAGGTCAGGCTGAACGGGCTGCGGATCTGGATGCCCAGATCGTCATAAACATCGATCGCGGTGCCGTCTTCAGTGTGGGTCACGCCGTCGCCGCAGTAGTCGGCCCGGGCCATGCGCGTGCAAGCCTGGTGATAGGGCAGAAGCGACCGACCGCTCACCGTCTTCCACGGCTTGTAGCCCCAGCGCGCGCACTTGGCGACGACGCCCGAGGTGCAGGCGAACATCCGCTCGCTATCGACGTTGACGTGATCGCCGTTCCAGTTCCAGCGTCCGGCGACAATCGTCGCGTACTGTCCCCCCCAGGGGTCGGGATCGCAGAAGCTCTCTTCCTCGCCGGTGCTGGGGTTTTTGACGGTGACGGTGAAAAGCTGGATCTCGGGGTCCTGTGGATCAGGCTGCACCGCGGTGATCGTTGATTCGAACTGGCTGCCGTCGAGATCGCGCTGCACCACCGTCGCCCCCACGAAGTCTGCGCCGCGCAGAGTCCGCCCAGGCAGCGAGCCCTGGAGCTCTGAGCCGTTGAGCGTCAGGCCTTCAACCACCGCGTTGTCGAGCCGCACCGCTTCAATCGTCGATGCCGCTGCATCCGTGCCCTGAAAGACGCGGCCTTGCCAGACCCGACCTTGCCAGACGCGTCCCTGCCAGACCCGACCCTGCCACACCCGACCCTCCTGAAGACGGGTATCGGCGGCCGCCTCGTCGTTCGCTGCGCAGGCCGTAGCTAGCGGCAAAAGCCCCACCAAGAATATGCCTATATATCGCATGATGTGATCACCTCCGATGTTAGTTCTGTCGTCTGCTGATAAATTTATTCGCTTTAATTGCAATTAATCCAAGCCCGGCAGTATCGGCTTGCTTTGCGATGTCTTGAAACGTTTGTCCGGGTTCGACTGGGGAAGATGCCGCAAGCACGGCTCGCTGTTTCAAGAGTTTGATTTCTAATTGTTCGGCCAAGAACCCTAACTTGCTTGTTTCTTCTAAAAGGCTATCAAGGGCTCGGGAAATTTCGACTTTGTTCTTCGGGTTACCCGCGGCCAGTTCAAGATTTTTTCGGCGCACCAGAAAGCCAATGACGGCATTTTGCGTCGTGGCACTCTGTTGCCGTGCCCGCTCCAGCTCGCGCAGGCCTTCGGAGATCGGAAGAGCGTCGTGTAGGGAAAGAGTGTCTTCGCCTGTGTAGAT
>CALFYE010000186.1 GCA_937952145.1 uncultured Myxococcales bacterium | reverse complement strand
AGCAAGGTCGCGTTGAGGGCCTTCGCAGATTAATATGTAAACACCTTCTAAGCCGCGCTGCCCCCGCGGGCCAGGCAGCGGTTCTAGCCGGCCTTGAGGATGGCCTGGAAGTCGTCCCAGGTGTAGATCCGGGCTCCGTCGTCGCGCCCGCCACGCGCAGCATCAAGGCCGATAGCGCGTCCAAGATCCTCGACGCGGATGCCGCGGGTGGCACGCAGGGGACCTTGCAGCACCCAGTTGAGCTTTGGCCAGACCGAAAGCGTGACGGCTTGCGATAGGCCATAGCGGTTCTCTGGCGTCAGGATCATCGAAGGGCGAAAGATGCGGAGGCGCGGGAAACCTAGCGCCTTGACCTGCTCCTCCAGCGTTCCTTTCATCTTCAGAAAGTAGGAGCGCGAGGAAGGGTCGGAACCCACCGAGGTCATCAGCGAGAAGCGCTCGACCCCGGCCTTTCGGCAGGCGCTGGCGAAGGCGACCACGTAGTCGACCTCGATGCGCCAGACTTCTTCGCGCGGCAGCTTCGCGGGATCGCCGACCCCAAGTGTGCAGATCGCATCGCTGTGGCCCGGAAGATACTGGCGATAAGAATCGGAGGTCGCGACATCCACGACGTGCTGCGCAAGCTTGTCGGGCGCGACGACGACCGCCGGTGGCAGCGCAGCCGGCCGGCGACCGAGCGTCGTCACCGCCGCGAACACCGGCGAACCCAGCACCTCAGCAAGCACATGCCCGCCAACCGCCCCGGTCGCCCCCAACAAGACCACTCTCCGTACCGCACCCTGATCCATGTCCCGAGCTTATCCGCCCAGCCGGGTCGCTGTCCTGCTTTCTGCGGGGTGTCTGACTGGCAGTCGGAGCTGCTCGGAGAACGACTTGAATTTGCGAGGTGCATGCGATACGCACGCGGCTGCAGCGTGCCCCGAATGCGGGAGAAGATAACTCATACTGAGCAGCTCGTTCTCGGCGGTAAACTGTGCTCTGGGTTCGCTGGGCCAAGTTCCTTTTCCGCGGCTTGGTTGGTGGCGCCCCGGGGAGGCGGACGTCATCTGCAGGCGCTCCCCTGCCTGCCGATTGGATAGGACGCTGGAACATGCAGAGCAGAAGTCCGGGCCAGAGCGCGCGAGCGCGTGACCCTGCCGGGGATCCCGCTGCGCCCAACGAGGCGGGGCAGCCGCCGGCCGGCCAACTGAGCGCCGTCCCGCGTCGAGTGTACTTAAGCTACGCCGATACCGACATCGGATATGCAAAGGCCCTGCAGCACCATTTAGCCATTCTGCGTAGCCGCGGTCATATCGAACTCTGGCATCGGGGATTGCTGCAACCTGGACTTGTCGTCGCGGATGAAGTTGAACATCAGCTGCAGAATGCAGAACTATTAATAATCTTACTAAGTTCTGACTATGTCGGAGGAGAAGGAGAGCATCGCCGCGAGTATCAATGGTTGATCGCGCAAGATCTGCAAATGCAGAAATCGATCATTGCTGTCAACTTGCGCCCTGTGTCTTTGGCCGACTGCCCGCTAGCGCAGCTGCCGCAGCTACCCAGCAGTGGCCAGCCAGTCGTCGATGCAGGGAACCCGGACCAGGCCTGGCGCGAGGTCACCGAGAGCGTACGTCAGCGTCTGGGTTTGCCGATAGCAAAGCCCCGCTTACGGCGGCGCGAGCACGCCGTGAGTGGGACGCAGCCGATACCCCGCGGCACCCGGTGGCCGATGGTCCGGCGAGCTTGCTTGGCCACAGCAATCGGGGGGGCGCTATGGCTCAAATTCATTCCCCAAACTGCGGGTGTGAAATGGATATATGTTAGCGCAGTCGCGCTTGCATTAGGTTTATATGAATTATTTGATTCATTTATTATTCACCTAATTGACAATTATCGCAAACGCTCGGCATACTTGCATCATATCTGTGAATTACATCAATCAGTTGAGCTTCGCGGACTGCGAGCGATGAGCATTCCGCTGCGCCTTGATCAGGTTTATGTCGATTTAGCGATCGCACACAGTCCCGACCCTGAACGCCCAAATGAGAATCTGCTTAGCACAAAGCAGTTAGAGGGAAATCACCCCATTTGGGCCTATCTGCGTCACCTGCAGCGGCCAGAGCCCCACCGAAAGCCCAATACCGCGGTGGTCATCACCGGGCCGCCGGGCAGCGGTAAGACGACGCTCCTTCAGCACGTCGCGGTGGCTTTGGCCAAACGCCGGCACCGCAAGCTGGGCATCGCTTGGCGGCTGCCGATCCTGCTGTTTGTGCGCGAGCTTCCAAGCTGGCTGGATCAGACCGACCCGCCAGACCTCGCAGACCTTTTGCACCGGGGCAAGGCGCCGGAGCTACCCGGCATGGCAACCTGGCTGGCGACCGAGCTGGCGGCTGGCCGCTGCCTGATCTTGCTCGATGGCCTCGATGAAGTCGGCGACCTCTCGGCGAGGCAAGCGGTGGTGCGCTGGATCGATGCCCAGCGGCTGCGCTACGACCGCTGTCAGTTCGTGCTGACGTCGCGGCCGCAGGGGTATCGCCAGGCCCGCTTGGCGCGCGGATGCCTGCTGCTGGAGATGCAGCCTCTCTCGGGCGCACAGGTGAGACAGTTTCTGGAGGCTTGGGCCTTTGCGCATGAGGTACACCTCGCCGAGGTGGAGCAGGGGCCGCTCGGCCCGCTGGCAGCGCTGCAGGTGCGGCGGCAGGCACGGCAGCAGACGCGCGAGCTGCAGGCACGGCTCTCGGTGCGACCAGCGCTGACGGACTTCACGCACAACCCGCTGCTGCTCACCATGATTGCCATCGTGCATCGCTACGGGGGCGCGCTGCCCGAGCAGCGGGTCGCTCTGTACCACGAGATCTGCGCTGCCCTGCTTGGCCGCTGGCGTGGGGCGCGCGGCGTGCAAGATGGCATTCCTCTAGAGAGCAAGCGCCAGGTCCTCGAAGCGCTGGCGAGCCACATGATGGCGCAGCGCAAGCGTGAGATTTCCCGCACCGAGCTGACCTCGCTGCTTTTGCAGTGGGTCGCGGAGCTGGGGCATCCCAGCGCCCAAGCGAGCCGCTGGCTCGAAGTCCTGCGCGTCGAGTGCGGGTTGCTGCTGGAGGTCGAAGCGGATCACTTCGGGTTTCCGCACCTGACCATCCAAGAGTATCTGGCGGCTTCCCACTGGGCGCGCACCGGAACCTTCCCGCTGCACCTGCGACACCTGGTCAGCGAGTCGTGGTGGTACGAGGCGGTGCGACTCTGCTCAGCGCAGAGCGATGCCTCCTCGATCGTGGAGGAGTGTCTGAGGTTCGAGGGAGCAAGCGGGCTGGCCCTGGCTCTGGACTGCATGGAAGAGGCCAAGCAGCTGGCGCCGTCTCTGCGCGAGCGGGTAAACGAAGCCTTGCAAGTGTCTCTAGATTCCGGTGATGCCGGTCGGCGTCAAGCCGCCGCCGAAGCGCTGCTGCGCCGTCGCCTTAAGCAACTAAAGCCGCTGGCGGATGACCTACTCATCGACACTTCGTATATCAGTCACGCCGAGTATCAGCTGTTTCTCGACGAGCGGAGCCAGGGGGGACAGGCGATGCCCCCCGACCACTGGCCGGGGGATTCCTTTCCAAGGGGCCAGGCCACAGAGCCCGTGCTCGGCATGCGCGGCACCGATGCGCAGGCATTTTGTGCCTGGCTCACCGACAAGATGGGCCGCGGGCTGTATGCCTATCGACTGCCCAAGCCCGAGGAACTAGAAGCCAGTCGCGACTACCGCGTCATCGGCAAAGAACGCACCCCCTGGACACGGGATGCGGGGGGAACCTTCGGCCCCACTCAGGCCCCGCTGGCCCGCGCGGCTATCGTGTTTTCGTTCAGCGGCGCGCTGACTCTGGAACTGGGCCGTTCACTTGCCAAATCAGACTGGGCACCGCTGCTCACCCTGGCCGTGGAGCGCGACCCTAGTCGCCCCGGGTACGAGCTGGAGCAGCCCGTACTTTGGCAGGCGCTGCCCGTACTTTTGCAGGCGCTGGCGGACTGGGTGCAAACGGACTACGGGCAAGTGTTTCCGCAAGCAGACTACTTGACTCGCTTCCTGCCGCAGAAGGTCCAGCCGGTTCTGAATATCGCGAGTCGTACGGTGTGGACCGCCTCTACCCCGGAGGGACTGCGGAGTCAGATCCAGAGCTCAGAGGCTCCCGTGCCGACGCAGCACAGCGCCGCGGCCCGCGCGCAGTTCTATGAACGAATCGAGCAAGAATTCCTCGCGCCCCTCGACGAGCTGCGCGGCTCGCCGGATCTGCCGGAACAGCTGGGCGTTGAGCATCCGCTGCTCCGAGCCTGGATTTACCATCTCGACCGCGCGCTCAGCCAGGGGCGCAGGCTGCTCGAGCGGCAACAGGCAGAGCTGGCAGAGCTTCTGGGACTGATGCGCGATCTGGATGATACGGTGGCCAGTGCGCAGCGCGCAGCGGAAAAGCTCGCCCAGCTGGCGAAGCTGTGCATGCTGATCAAGGCAGCCCAGTTCGCCGAGGCCCATGAGCTGTCGGCAAGCCTCATCCGACTGGGTGCGGAACTCGATCCCCGCCAGCGCCTGCCTCTGATGGATCATCTGCTGAGCACGCTCTGCGCCAACCGTCTGATCGAGCGACGGACTTTTGCACGCCGCAGCATCGTCGCGCTGGAGCAGCTTGTGCTGCACGAGCCCGCCCTTCGCCCGGAACAGTCCGTCTCGCGCAGGAGTGAGCGGGACGCTGAGCGCGGCGCGATAGGCATCCTGCGATCCGCGGCAGCATGCTGTGAGCTCTTGCTCAAACGGGAATCTGGCGATGAGCCGGCTCGGGAGGGAATCCTCATGGTCCGCGAGCTGCGTCCCGAGACCGGCTTGTCTTTGTAGGCGCTGGCTTTTTGTGCCTCTTGGATGCGCGCTGTCGATCGGCTTTCACGCAGGCCTCGGCCTCGCCCAGCTCGCAGGCGCGCTGCCACAGGGCTGACGCCCGTGCGGGGTCCGGATCGACGCGCTGTCCTACTTGCAGCCAGCGCGCCAGCAGCAGGCAGGCTGGCCCATGATCAAGATCACAGGCTCGTTCAAATTTCTGTAGGACGGGCAGCGCGAGCGGGGCGTTCTCGGCGCCTCGGTCCTGCAGGCGCGCCAGATTGAAGCAGCCCGGTCCGAGCCCCCCGTCGCAAGCCCGCTCATACGATGCCTGGGCCCGCGTCTCAAGCACCTCACCACCGCGTCCAGTGTGGTAAAGGACGCCGAGGTTGTTGCAAGCCGCTGCCGATCCAAGCTCGCAGGCTTTTTCGTAGCTCTGTCGCGCTAGGCTGGGCGCTTCGTCGCCAGCGCTGCCGGAGTCATAGCTGAGCGCCAGATAAAAGAGGTCCTGCGCAGCCTTCACATCGACCGCCACGCCCTCTCCGGTCGCGTACTGTTGACCCAGCTCGCGGCAGGCTTCTGCGATATTCCCATCGCATGCACCCCGCCGGGTCGCCGTCAGCTGGGCCACGTCGAACGACTTTACGCTGGACTGCTTTAGGAAGTAGCACGCGACCGCACTCCCTTGCTCGCAGGCGCGCTCACACTGCGTGGCTTCGGAACGACACTCCTGCCAACTTTTAGGAATGGGGGCAGGCGCCGTGAGCTCGCGGAAGACGGCCAGGCCACCTGCCAGCCACATTCCTAAGCTTGCAACCATCAGCCCGACCAGCAGTCGCCGGCTGGCCGGAGTACTGCTCGCTAGCTCCGTCGCGTCGGGACAGCCAAGGGGAGGAGGGATGTAGCGAGGTCGCTGACCGGCGCCGCGAGCGTCGACATAGAGGGCTGTACTAAACACGGTCCACAGGCTCGTCAGGAGCACGAACAGCGGTGCGGACACAAAGCCCGTGTGCACGAGCTCGGGAATCCCCCGGCCCGGACTCGGAATAAAGAGGGGTAGAGCGGCCAGCGGCAGATACAGCAGGGGGAAGGCGAGCGTGAGCGCACCGATGCGCAGACGCTGCCCCCGCATGTACTCTCGGCTGCGCTCCATCGCCGCGCGGCCGCGCAGTCCCTCGAAGACTACGACCTGCCCGCAGAACGCATAGCGAAGCCAGCGGATTAGAAGGAGCACGCAGACGGACACCGCGCAAAAGCCCATTCCCCACTCATTTAGGATCCGTGAGCCGAAGCTGAACTTGCCAAGCAGGAAGTACAGCGCGACGAAAATGCCAACGCTTCCCAGAAGTGGAAATAGGAATGCCAATAAATACACCCAGGCCACGGACCGAGAGCCGAAGATCGAGTTCATCGACTGCCGAGTATTTTCTTCCAGGCTCACTCGATGGGCCTGCGTCAAGCGGTGCAGGACATTGAGCACCAAGACCTCAACGAGCAGCCCCACCCCACCCCCAGACCCATTGTTTGAGTTGGCGCCCTGGAGTGAGCTTCCGGGACTGTAAAGCGTTGTGCTGAGTGACCGACTCAGTTCGATCAAGTCCGAGGCTAGCGAGTAGGCAATGCCGATCGCAGCCGGAACGAACAACAGGTGCAGGGGATAGCGCAGGACAATTCGCCAGACATCGCGGTTAAGGACGGCAAAGGAGCGCCGGACTGGCCGCGTTGGCATGAGCGCTGCGCTTTGCTGCTCGGGGCCGGGTGGAGAGGAAAAGGTGGGTAGGGAATCCAAAACCGGAATCGACATCGAGGACCTCGCAACGAGCCTGTGGAAAGACCGGAATGGCGCAGGTCCCGCACTCTACCGCATGAGTGCACTCTCAGTGACGCTCCCTTGCCTTGGGGCCAAGCGGCGGGCCAAAAACGGACTCCTAAAGCTTCCTTTGGAACCGTTTCGGGGAGCAGGTTAGAAAAAGGATTCCTCTTTTCTGAGCCCGTGTGGATCCGTTTTTCGGGGGCAGGTCAGATCCGGCGCAGGCGCAGCGCCGAGGCCATCAGTCCGTGGTGCGACTCGCCATCGATCAGCTCGCCGTCAAACTCGGTCATCGTGTCGATGCGGTAGCGCCCGGGAGCCAGGTCGCCGCGGACCGGCTTGCGCAGACTTGGCCCATACGCTGCCGAGTCGATGATCGCCACGCCGCCCTCGCTGGCCAGCGTGAAGATCTTGCGGCTGGTGCGCCAGGCCCGACGGTCCGCCGACAGCACCGCCTGCAGCACGTGCGCCCCGTCATCCGCCCCGATCCAGCGCAGGAGATAGCTGACGGTGTCCGAGGCGCGATAGAAGGCCGTCGATTCCTGATCGAGCACCAGGGCCTCGACCCCCGCGAACGACAGGATGGGGCCGCGGGCGTCGCAGGCGCGGTCGTAGTCGGTGGGCTCCTCGCCGAAGACCGGCTTGCCGCGGGCGTCACAGATTCCCCGCCACTGGGACAGCGCAGAAACTGGCAGCACCAGCACCGGCCCGCCCTCGGTCTCGACGAAACGCAAGCCCTTGGCGGCGGCTTTGGTCTCCCGCTGCAGCGTCACGCTCGGCGGTCGTGGCGGGGTCGCGGTGGCGGTGGCCTCGGGCGGTGGCGTACCGGCGGGACGGAAGCGAAAAAGCTCGGCCGAAAGCGGCGGCTCACCGACGATGGCGTGGTCGATCTCCCAGCGCCCAGCGGGCAGGCTCACCGGGATCGCGGCGGGGATCTTTTTGGCCGGCTGTCCGGTCCAGGGCTCGACGAAGTAGCGCTCGGCCTCGCCGGTTAGCTCGACGGTCAGCACCGCCAGCCGAAAGCCACCCGCCGGCACGTGCTGGGGCCCCAGGCCAAGCACGGTGTCGCGCTGTGCCCGCGGCACGTGGCCGCGCACTCGCACCAGCACGCCCCCGGTCTCGCTCGGCTGCCAGCACGCGGGTGCGTTCGTCGGACCGAATACCAGCGCCGTCTCACCCAGCAGCCGTCGAACCGCGGGAGCCTCGTCGGCCTGGCCAAGCGCACTCAAGAGCGCCGCGTCGCGCGCCGCCGCTGCCCGACCGAGCGTCGCCGACCCCAAAAATATCGGCCCCGAGGCCCAGAAGTAGTCGCCAAACACCTTGGACGCCTTGCGCTGGCCCATGCTCTCCCCCGCCCCATGTTCGCATGTTTTCGGGCCCGCTCCGGTCGCGCCGCGCGTCGCCGCCTGCACGCTGGCCCTGCGTGTTAGGCTGCCGGCATGCTGACTCGTAGCCCGATCCTTCTGCCGGTGGTTGGTTTGGTGGCCTGGACCATGGTGATGTGGTTCTGGATGTATCTGACGCGAATTCCCGCCATCTTTAAGGCGCGGATGCGGCTCGACCCCAATGCGCCGCGCGGCGAGCAGATGAGTCAGCTTCCGCCGCGGGTGCGCTGGAAGGCCGACAACTACAACCACCTCATGGAGCAGCCGACGATCTTCTACGCCGTCGCGCTGGCCCTGGCGGTAGCGGGCGAGGGGGGTGGCTTAAACGCCCAGCTCGCCTGGGCCTACCTGGGCCTGCGGATTGTGCACAGCCTGCTGCAAGCGTTGATTAATAATATCACTGTGCGGTTTTCGCTATTTTTGATTTCAAGCCTGGTATTGATCGCGCTAATCGTGAATGCACTGCGCGTACTTATTTAGAAAATTATTCTGACTTATGATTGTACGATAGGGCGGCAGCCTGCAGGGCGGCGAGCTCGGGCTCGGTGAAGCCGGCGGCGCGACGGGCCTCCAGGTTGAAGGGGCCGTGCAGGCGCGGGGCGCGATAGCGCTCGGCCAGTTCCTCGTAGGTGGCCACGGGCTCAAGGCCGCGCTCGCGGCACAGGTGGGCGAACCAGCGATTGCCGATGGCGACATGGCCGATCTCGTCGCGCAGGATGATGTCGAGGATCTCGGCGGCGGCACGGTCGCCGGCCTGCCACAGCTTGGCGCGCACCTGCGGCGAGGCATCGAGCCCACGCGCCTCCAGCGTGCGCGGCACCAGGGCCATGCGCGGCAGGACATCGCAGGCGGTGCGCTCGGCCATCTCCCACAGGCCGTTGTGGGCTGGGAAGTCGCCGTAGGCGTAGCCCTGGCGCTGCAGGTGGCGCGACAGCAGATCAAAGTGCAGCGCTTCCTCGGCAGCGACGCGCAGCCAGTCGGCGTAGTAGTCGGGCGGCAAGCCCGGAAAACGCCAGATGGCATCCAGCGCCAGGTTGATGGCGTTGAACTCGATGTGCGAAAGCGCGTGCAGCCCAATTGCCCGCCCCTCGGCGCTGTTCATCGCACGGCGTAGGAGGGCATTCGGTACCACCAGCAGCGGCCGGGACGGTCGGCCGGGAATCGCCAGCCCCCGGGCTTCTTCCGTCGCTGCGCGGTCGACGACGGGGTCGATGGTGAGCTCGCCCCGCCCCCACGCCGAATAGAGTCCCTGCACCGCAGCCTGCTTGCTCGCAGGATCGGGGTCGAGCAAGGCAGCAAGCGCCGCCGCCCGCAGCTCAGACGGACCCTTGGGGGCAGGCAGCGACGAGGCCGAGGAAGGAGCGGGGTGCATGAAGGAGTGTGCGAGGCGCAGGCTCGCGTCGCGCAGGTGTACCGAAAATCGCCAAACTTGGGTACAAGAGCGGCATGAAAAACGAACGTGCCCTCCTCACCCCAGTCGCCACGGAACAGGCCCCGCAGGCCATCGGTCCCTACTCGCAGGCCATCGCTGCCGAAGCCGGGGGGAGTCGCCTGGTGTTCCTGTCAGGACAGATCGCGCTGTCGCCGAGCACCGGTACGCTGGTTGGGGCGGGCGATGTCCGCGCCGAGGCCGAGCAGGTGATGCAGAACCTCCGCGCCGTGCTCGCCGCCGCTGGCTGCAGCTTCGCGGATGTCGTCAAGACGACGATCTTCCTTGCCGACATGGCCGACTTCGCCGCGGTCAACGAGGTCTACGGCCGCGCCCTACCCGAAGGTCACCGCCCGGCCCGCGCCACCGTGCAAGTCGCCGGCCTGCCGCGCGGCGCTCGCGTCGAGATCGATGCGATTGCCCTGCGCCCGTCGAGCTAGCGCTTTTTCTTCTTCTTCTTGCCCTTCTTCCCCGCGCTGTCGTCGTCGGCTTCGCCCTTCTTAAGCGTCGAGGCAGCGGCCAGCAGGTTGGCCTGCATGGTCTCGGGGAGGAGGTCGGTGTAGAGGTACCACAGGACCGCGATGTACTCGGTGCGGGCCTGGACCACGCCGCGGCCCTGCACGCTGTCTTGCACCCGGGCGTGCAGCTCAATCGTTGGCCAGCCGTCGGGCTCGCTCTTTTTCGCCGGGGTCAGCTCAGCAACGCCGGGGCCACGCAGGCGGTCGTTCTTCACCTGCGCAACGGTCTGATCGAAGGCGATGCGCAGCGCCTTTTTCTTGAGCGGCTTTTTCTGCGGATAGACGACGACGGCCAGGATCTGCTGCTTGTCGCTAAGGCTGCCGAATTCGTAGTAGGTGGCCCGGCCGGCCTCGCCCTTTTCGCTCGCTTCGCCCAGCGCCTCGGGAACTTCGATCGAGTAGCCGGTCTCGCCCAGCGGACGGCGGATCAAGGTCATGCTGCCGTCGGCAGCGACGCGCTTTTCGCCGACCTTGGTCGTTGCTTTGCCGGGATCGATCACCGGCTTGTCACCGGCTGCCGCATCGGGTGGGGCCTGGCCCAAGGCAGCCGCTAGACGCCCCTTCCACGAGGTGTCGGGCTGCCACGGCTGACCGCGCAGGAAGGCCATCGCCAGGCCAATGACGAGCAGCAGGCCGCAGAGCCCGGCGAAGACGCGATACAGAAGATCGCTGATCTGATTGCCGACGCCTTTTTCAACATCGCGCAGGTTGATGGCGCGGATCGCGCCGCTGGCGGCCAGCGACAGGCCGACGACCAGCGCCCCCAGGTTCGCGGCCCGCTCGACGCCAGGCAGAAAGGTGGTGATGACCGCGAAGAAGACGCCGCCGAAGCCCAGCTTGCGCAGGCGCTGCACTTCATCGATCGGCAGATCGTTCGGCGTAAAGGCGATGACCGCGCTTGCCCCCAGGAGCGCAAAGCCGGGGGCAGTACCGCTGATGCTGATCAGCGCCAATCCACTGCGCGGCAGAAACGTGCTGATGATCGATCCACCCAGCGCGCCCAGAAAAGCCAGGACCAACAGCCGCGCCGAGCCGATCATCTTTTCCAGCGTCGTGCCCAGCGACAGCGTAAACAGCGTGCTGAGCAGTACCGTGATCGGATGCGCGTGCAGCACCATCGCCGAGATCAGGCGCCAGACCTCGCCCTCGCGAACGAAGGGGGCGAGGCTCGCGCCAAGCTGCACCAGCACGGTCGCGCCATCGCTCCCCGGCTGACGCTGCCAGATGTATTTCAGGCCGAAGTAGATGACGGGCAGGGCGGCGGCGATGAGCGACACCGGCACCAGCCGCGCCTTCATGACGTCAGACAGCTTCTCGCGAATGCGGCCCTTTTCCGCCTCGCCATTCTGGCAGCGCTCTGAGAACGCGGCTTCCGAGAGCTGACCCAGCGAGCCGCCATCGGCGGGGACCGAGATCGCTTTTTGCGCCTTGAGCACCGTCAGCAGATCGTCGAATGGCTGCTTGGCTTTCAGCTCGATCTCGGCTTCCGAGTTGAACTGATAGAGCTGCATCTTGGGCCAGAACTCTTCGCCGATTTTCTTCAGCGCTTCCGGCATCCAGGTGTGATTGGCGCACAGCACGATATGCTGGTTGTTGACGTTTTCCGTCGCCAAGCGGCCAATGCGCAGGCGCAGCGAGCGATCTTCTTCGCGCGAGCCGTCGATCAGCACGATGAATACCGGCGGCTTGCCGGGACGCTCGATGGAAAACTGCGCCTCACCGTCTTTGTAGCTGACGAGGCGGGCCGGCTGCGTCGGAGCAAGCAGGGCATCGACCAGCAAGCGAAAGCGAGCGGTGGCCGGCGAGATGATGGCCAGGCTCGGGTTACTAAGATCCATGGCCGTTCATTGTATTGCGTCCGGCGGCAGAAATACCGACCTACAGCGCACGGACGCGCAGGTTGTCAAAGTGAACCGGGGTCTGCCAGTTGTTGAAGCCAAAGTAGCGATGGCCGGGCCCGACAAGCGGCGCCGGATCTTCGAAGTCGAGGGCCAGCTCACCGTCGATAAACCACTCAAGCCGGCTGCCGCGGCGGCTGATGACGTAGTGGTAGCGCTGGCCCGGTACGACCTTCAAATCTTTGCGCGTGCGGCGATCATCGGCGTGCTCGTCCATGCGGCACAGCGCCGACAGGCTGTTCTTCCAGCCGCCATGAATCACGACGTAGCCGGTGCTGGTGTACGAGACGGTCTTGGCATAGCTCTGCCCGTCGCCGAAGAGCTCTACCTTGATGTCCCCGTCGGGACTGTCGGACCAAGCATCGAGCTCGATGACCGCGTTTTCCGGCAGCTCACGAGCCAGCCACAGCGGGTGGTTGAAGGCGCCGCGCACCGCGAGCGAACCATCGGTAAGCGTGTAGACCCCGGGCGGGGCGGTGTTGCGATAGTCGCGGCCAAGCTCGGCCCCGGCGTGCTCGAATTCGTCGGCGAAGATCGGCGGACCGGCCGAGGGCGGCTTGGGCTTGCAGGCACTGCTCACGCTGAGCAGACCCAGCAGCGATAGCGACAGCAGGCCACCGCGAAAGCGCGAGGCGGACGACACAGGAATGGGGACGGGAACGCGAGGGAAAACCGACATTTGCCGCAAGCTAGCATGTGACGTCTGATTCAAGTACCTTGCCGAGCATGTCTGCATCATCGTCTGCCCCCAGTGCCACCATCCGGCCCGAGGTCACGATCAGTCATGTGGTCCGCGACACCGATCTCGCCGACCGCGTCGCTGCCACCGGGACGGGCGGCGGTCCCGAGCACAATGTCTTCCCGCGCACCCTCGGCACCGCGCGCCTGATCTCGCTGATGGAGCTGGCCGCGGCGCGAGCTATGGAGCCGATCCTCAAGCCCGGTGAGCTGACCGCCGGCATCGTCGTCCGCGTCGAGCACATCGCCCCCACGCCGCTCGGCGGAACGGTGCGCATGACGGCGCGCTACCTCGGCCGAGAAGGCAAGCACCACCGCTTTGAAGTCATCGCCGCCGACGATGCCGGCGAGATCTTCCGCGGCCAGCACATCCGCGCCGTGGTCGAGGCCCAGCGCCTGGAAAAAGGCGCCGCCCGCCGCCTGCGCATATGAGAACGCCGATGCCAACACTCACTCCCTCCGTCGCTGGTTCAGCCAGCCATCCCGCCATCACTCCCCGCAAATTCCACCGCATCCTGGTCGCCAATCGCAGCGAGATCGCCATCCGCGTCTTTCGCGCCTGCAGCGAGCTGGGGATTCGCACCCTCGGCATCGTCAGCAAAGAAGACAAAGCGGCGCTGCATCGCTACAAGGCCGACGAGACCTATCTGCTCAACGAGGCTGGCGGTCCGCGGGCCCACGTCGGGGCGATTGCCGCCTATCTCGACATCGAAAACATCGTCGCCATTGCCCGCCGACACGGCGCCGAGGCCATCCATCCCGGCTACGGTTTTCTGTCGGAAAACGCCGACTTCGCGCGGGCCTGTGCAGCGGCCGGCATCGTGTTTATCGGGCCCTCGCCACAGGTCCTGGATCTGATGGGCGACAAGACCGCGGCACGCACCCAGGCGGTGTCGCTGGGGCTGCCTGTCGTGCCTGGCAGCGACGGTTCCCTGGCGAGTCTGGAAGCGGCACGGAGCTGCGCCGCCGGCATCGGCTATCCGGTCATCGTCAAGGCGGCGTTTGGGGGCGGCGGGCGCGGCATGCGCGTCTGTCACAGCGAGGCCGAGCTGGTCGCTTCGCTGGCCCAGGCCGAGCGCGAAGCCAAGAGCGCCTTTGGTCGCGGCGACGTCTTCATCGAAAAGTACATCGATCGTCCCAAGCACATCGAAGTGCAGGTGCTGGCCGATGCCTACGGTCACACCGTGCACCTGTACGAGCGCGACTGCTCGGTGCAAAGGCGACATCAGAAAGTCGTCGAGGTCGCACCGGCCCCCGGCCTGCCGCAGCCGCTGCGCGAGCGCCTGTGCTACGAGGCGGTGCGCTTGGCCAAGTCGGTCGGCTATTGCAACGCCGGCACCGTCGAGTTCTTGGTCGATAGCGAGGGTCGTCACTACTTCATCGAGATGAACCCGCGCATCCAGGTCGAGCACACAGTGACTGAGCTCGTAACCGGGATCGACATCGTCAAGAGCCAGATCCACATCGCCGAAGGCCACGCGCTCGCCAGCCAAGAGATCGGCATCGCCGATCAGGCGGCGGTGTCGGTGCGCGGCTTCGCGGTGCAGGCGCGCATCACGACCGAGGATCCGAGCAACGGCTTCATCCCCGACTACGGACGCATCACGCACTATCGCTCGGCGGCCGGCTTTGGCATTCGGCTCGACGCGGGCACGGCGTTTTCGGGCGCGATCATCACGCCGCACTACGACTCGCTGCTCGTCAAGGTCTGTGCCCATGCGCTGACCCTGGATGACGCCTGCCGCAAGCTCGATCGGGCGCTTGCCGAGTGGCGCGTGCGCGGTGTGCGCACCAACATCAAGTTCCTGCGCAACGTCGTGCGTCACCCGCGCTTTGTCTCGGGTGCCGCGACCACCGGCTTTATCGCCGACACCCCCGAGCTGCTGGCGCTTTCCGAGAGCCACGATCGCGCGACGCGCATCCTGCAGTACATCGGCGACCTAAGCATCAACGGCAACCCGACGGTCAAGGGCGAGCGCCCGACCGGACTGCGCAAGCCGGTGGTGCCCGGTCACGATCCCGATGTGCCGATTCCGCCCGGCAGTCGCGACCGCTGGAAGCAGCTCGGCAGCGAGGCGTTCTGCACTTGGCTGCGCAACGAGCCGGCGCTCCTTTTGACCGACACCACGCTGCGCGATGCCCATCAGTCGCTGCTGGCCACGCGGCTGCGCACCTACGACATGCTCAAGGTGGCCCCGGCCATCGCTCGCCACCTGCCCGGCCTGTTCTCGCTGGAGCTGTGGGGCGGCGCGACCTTCGACGTGGCGATGCGCTTCCTGCATGAAGATCCCTGGGGGCGCCTGGCCACCCTGCGCAAGCAGATCCCCAACATCCTGTTTCAGATGCTGCTGCGCGGTGCCAATGCCGTCGGCTACAGCAACTATCCCGACAACGTCGTGCGCGCCTTCATCCAGCAGGCGACGGCATCGGGCATCGATGTCTTCCGCGTCTTTGACTCGCTGAACTGGCTGCCTGGCCTGCTGCCCGCGCTGGGGATGGTGCGTGAAAGCGGCGCGCTGGCCGAAGCCGCGATCTGCTACACCGGCAACATCGACGACCCCAAGCGCGACCGCTACCCGCTCCAATACTATGTCAATCTTGCTAAAGAATTAGAGCGGGCCGGTGCGCACATCCTGGCCATCAAAGACATGGCCGGCCTGCTGCAGCCGTTTGCTGCTCGTCGCTTGGTGAGCGCGCTGCGCCAGGAAGTCGGGCTGCCGATTCACCTGCACACGCACGACACCGCGGGCATCCAGGCGGCGACGCTGCTGTTTGCCGCCGAGGCTGGCGTCGATGTTGTCGATGTCGCAATCGGCGCGATGTCGGGGCTGACCTCGCAGCCGAATCTAGAGAGCTTGGTCGCGGCGCTTTCGC
The DNA here is from genome assembly GCA_937952145.1 of uncultured Myxococcales bacterium. Classification (GTDB taxonomy): domain Bacteria; phylum Myxococcota_A; class Polyangia; order Palsa-1104; family JAEUJZ01; genus JAEUJZ01. Next base: position 2,459 of record CALFYE010000186.1, on the reverse strand, counting down.
ATCATCCGCGCGCCACCGGCCTGCCGTTTTCGCAGCTCTTAGAGCACAGCGACTACTGGGAAGCGGTGCGCGCCGTCTATCAGCCCTTCGAGTCGGGCATGAAGGCCAGCGCTGCCGACGTCTACATCCACGAGATCCCCGGCGGCCAGTACAGCAACCTGCGACCGCAGGCCGAGTCGGTCGGAGTCGGCGATCGCCTGCCCGAGCTCAAGCGGATGTACCAGACGGTAAACCAGCTGCTCGGCGACATCGTCAAGGTCACGCCATCATCAAAGATGGTCGGCGACTTGGCGCTGTTCATGCTGACCAACGACTTGACGCCGCAGGATCTGATCGATCGCGGCCGTGAGCTGGCCTTCCCCGAGTCGGTGGTCGGCTACTTCGCCGGCGACATTGGCCAGCCCCCGGGCGGTTTCCCTGAGGCACTGCGCGAGGTGGTGCTCAAGGGCCGGCGCTCGTTTGCTGGTCGGCCCGGCGAGAGCCTAGCGCCCGTCGATTTCGCCACGATCAAGGCCGAGGTCGAGGCCAAGGTGCGGCGGCCGGTGAGCGAGCTCGATGTGCTGAGCTACCTCATGTACCCCAAGGTGTTTGTCGAGTACGCGGCGTTCGAGCGCAAGTACACCGATGTCTCGATGATCCCCAGCGATGTCCTGTTCTACGGCCTGCGAGTCGGTGAAGAGACCGAGGTCGAGATCGAGCGCGGCAAGACGCTGTTCATCAAGCTGGTGGCGGTCAGCGAGCCCAACGAAGAGGGCAGTCGCACGCTGTTCTTCGAGCTCAACGGTCACCCGCGCGAGGTGCAAGTCCACGATGCGCGCTCGGGTCGCGAGGCCAAGACGCGGCTCAAGGCTGATCGCGACAACCTGCACCACTTGGCGTCGCCGATGCCCGGCTCGGTGATCGACATCAAGGTCAAGCCGGGTCAGACCGTGCGTGCGCAAGAGCGGCTGCTGACAATCGAGGCAATGAAGATGGAGATGGCCGTCCCCAGTCCGCTGTCGGGCGTGATCAAAGAGATCTTCATCAAGCCGGGCGAGCGCGTCGACACCGGCGACCTGCTGCTGGTCTTCCAGTAGCGCACGCCGATCGCCGGGAGGGGGCCGCGTAGCTGATGCGGCGCGGAATCGGCAGAGACATCCAGGACTTGCAGCCACCTAGGACCTTCTGGGAACCTAAGTGAGTCTGACTCCGTCTAGCTGTCAGGAGGGAGGGGGCAGGGGCCGCGCAAGCGCGAGGCCGGCGACTCTTCCCGATCTTCACCTAGCGACCCCTGGAGGCTCTCATGTCCATTCGTGTCTCGACCGTGACCCTGTTCGGAGTGCTGCTGTCTGGATCGCTGGCTCTGGCGCAGACCGCACCGACCGCTCCCGATCCCCGCCCGGCAGGACCGCCCCCGGCCGAGCGTCCGGCGCCCCGTCCCGCCGCCGGCGAGGTGCGCAGCGATCGCCAGGAAGTGCGCGCCGATCGCAAAGAGATCCGCGAGGACCGCAAGGATCTGCGCGAGGACCGCAAAGAGATCCGTCAGGATCGCAAAGAGATCCGCGAGGATCGCAAGGACGTCCGCGACGCCGCCAAGGCCGGGGATCGCGAAGCCGCCAAGGCCGCTGCCGCCGATCTGCGCCGCGACCGCGCCGAGCTCCGCAAGGACGTGCGCGAGCTGCGCGAAGACAAGCGCGACCTGCGTGAAGACAAGCGCGAGCTGCGCCAAGACAAGCGCGACACCAAGCAGGACGCCCGCGACGCCAAGCAAGAACGACGCGAAGATCGCCGCGAAGCCGCCCGCCCCGCCGCCGGAACCCCGCCCAGCGCACCACAGCGCTAACTGAAGCCCGTCGCAGCGCGCGCTCTTCGGCGCTCTCCCCCGCTGCGGCATCGCGGGCCGCGATGTAATCCACGTAGCGCGGCGTACCCGCCACGGCAATCTCCCCCGGCCAACGCCAAACCAAAATCCACCGCCTCCCCCTTTTGCCATCTGTGTACGGCGATGTGATTTCTTCTTCTCGACTAAATCGCAATCGTTATGATTGCCGCTCGCATTCCACGTTTCTGGAGATATCCATGCGACTGCCTGGGCTGACAAAAAACGCTTTTATTGAATCGATGCACAAATTTGACCGCGAACTGCGCGGTAACAAGGATTGGGCAGGCTGGGAACAAAAAAGGAATTTCGACTATGCCATCGACTACGAAGGAGCTCTTTATCCGCCGAAAGAGATCATTTCGCTGGCCACCGGCGTACCCACCTCGAACTTCAACGGTGGCTCACAGTCGAATAAGTATCTCGAAAAGTACGGCTTTACGATCCGGCGCCTGCGCAATGAAACATCGCCGGACGCGGCGATGAACACCGACACGGGGTTGCGTGCCGCGCTTACTGCCATTCTGACGGGATTCCCGACGGCCCGTAAGAGCGCCTATCAAAACCTACTGCGGACCCCGGCCGCTGCGTCAGTCGTCGG